>CAYZVR010000120.1:0-10665 GCA_964481715.1 uncultured Acidobacteriota bacterium
CCCCGACCGGGACGCTGCCGGTTGCCGCAGTTCAAGCTCGGCGCCCAGCCCGCGAAAAACTGTTGGATGGAATGTGCGTCGCTTGGGCCCAGCGCCACGAGCAGCATCGCACCGCCAACCCAGATCCACCAAGCTCGTTTTACAAGTCCAGCGCGAACAAGATAGACCACCAGCGCCGCAAGAACCGAAAGCAGAATCGCCGAGCGCAGCGCGCCCAGGAAAACTTCCGGTCCGGGCAAAAGCGTATTCAGCGCGTCCGGAAAAAGATCAATCGGCACGGGCGTCATGGCATGAAAGCGGTCGGCGTAGAGCGCGCCCAAGCGGCTCAGCCCGGCACCGGCCGCGAGGACCACGGCCACTGCCGCGAGCGCGTCCCGCCGCCAGGCGCGACGATCCGAGGAGCGAAAGATGCGCCAGGCGTCCGGATAGAAACTCGCAGCCAGCGCCACCGCAACCCACACCACAAGACCGTAGAACAAGGGCACGACGAGATAACTCACGCAGATATACAACCAAAAAGTTTTCCACGAGATGGAAGTGGAATACTGGCTGAAGACGGCAGGCAAAGAGTTCAACTCCATCAGGAAAATGACGGCCACCAGAAACCCGCCCACCTTTGCGGCGGGGCGCCAGGGAATTTGGCCTGACCTGAGCCGCTTGATAAAAAGAATCAGCAGCCCCGCAAATAATCCCACGCCGAGCAGAGTTGAATTTGCCACCAGGATAATTTTGGATAGCCCCGTCGCCTCCCGCTCGCGCACCCACTGTTCCGGAAGCTTGAAACGGCGCGTGAAGCCCGCGACCTCATCGCCCGCGATGCTGACTTCCAGCCAGTAGTGCTCCTCGCCGACGTTCCGCGGGTCACCGGCCTTGGCCTGCCAGGTTAGCTCGTAGTCTGTTCGGGCCTTGCGTTTGGTCGCCTGCGAATTCTGCAACTCGAAACCGGCCAGTGCGTAGCCATGCTGTTCGACCGCCTTCTCCCCGAGGGCTCGTGCTTCCTCGGGAGAAAGTGAAGTGCCGGGCGCGTTCTCATCGAGGATGTGCCGCTGCCCTACGACTTTGCCATCCGCGGGATCGATGAACACCCAATACTCTTCTTTCTGGAGAGGGCGGAAGAAGCGGACCTGCCAAATGGCAAGCTTGGTAGCCTGGCGGTAAATCTGGTCCGTTTCCCTGACGGAGCGCCGCTCAAGCAAGTAACGGACCGCCTGACGGTCAATGTTATCTCGAAGGATGGCGACGTTGCGAAACCCCGAAGGGTCAAGGTGCCGGTTTTCCCGGAGGTAGCGCTCGGCGGCGCGAACGGCGTCCTGCCGGGTGGTGTGGACTTCGAAACCCTCTCCGAAGCGATAAACGGGCACAAATGCCAGCGCCACGAAGAGCGCGGCCAGAACGCCTGCCACAACGAGCCGCCGCGACCCGAGGGGTTGATAAGCGAGCGGGACCGGCTCCGCCGCGCGAGCCTCCTCGCGTGGTGGCCGCGAAACACCCTCGCTCGCGTTGGTTAGCGCGTCCTCTTCGGCAAAAGTTCCCGTGCGCCAGTAGGCCACAACTGCCACGATCAGCGGGATGAGCATGATGCCCGCGGTAACGCCGCCTGAGATCATCAGGTAACTGTTATGCGAGCGCAGAAGAAGGAACGCCGTGTAAAGCGCATCCACCGAGTAGTGCCACATAAGCGTGGCCAGAATCCCGAAGCGCAGCATGATGACGCCGATAATGATTCCGCCTACTCCCACTTCCAGTCCGCGAATGTAGAAAGGTTGATTAGGATACCCGGCGTGTCCGAATCCCCAGATGAAAGCCGCGAGCATCAGCGCCACCGGCAACGAGCGCAGGAATTTCTTTAGAAACGGAATGGCGAATGCCCGAAACATCATCTCCTCCGAAACCGCGGGGATGAAGCCCATGAAGAGCACCCAAACCCAGGGAACCCGCGTGTTGAGCAGGTCGGAATAGCTGACCTCGGAAGGCGCCCAGGCGCCGAGTTTGTTGGCGGCGAGATAAAAAACGGTCTGGTAGGCGAAAAAGAAAAACGTCATGCCCAGGCCGACCACGTTGGCCATGAAAAACGAACGCGTGCGCAGGCCCTTCCAACTCAGTGTGCGGCGAAAGGAAATGAGGCCGGGATAATTTTCCCGGTAAACGGGCTCGGAACCCGCAACCAGAATGAGGATGGCGGCGCCCCAGCCAAGCGCGCCCAGGATGCTCGAGAGGAAATAGCTGCCGATGAAGCTGGAATAAGAATCGGTCGTCTGATAGCCGAACACCTCCAGCCCGAAGTTATTCAACTGGCCGAGGAAAAAGAGAACCGCCGCGACGAGGCCGAAGGCGAGCGCACCACGAACGTGGACATCGCGGTCACGCAAGCGACGGAGCAGAACAATCACCATCGCCGCAAGGAGCGCGAAAAGGAAGACCTGGTCCACCAGCTGCGCCGAGATGTTATGCGAGCGGAGCTTTTGATAATCGCGGCTCCACTGCTCGGGCACTTTGACGAACTCGGCGTAGCCGGCGACCTGGTCGCCGTCCACTTCGACGGACATCCGGTAGCTTCCGTCGCCGAGTTCGACGTCCTTTTGCTTCCACGTGAAGGAATGATCGGTCCGAGAGGGCCGCTTTTCAGAATCGGTTTCGACAAATTCCAGGCTGCCCAGGTCGCGGCGCATGACAGCGGTGAGAAATTTCTCGGCGATGGCCCGAGCTTCTTCCGCGCTGAGCCCGGCTCCCGGCGTCGCCTCGGGAATTTCGTGCGCGAAGCCAACGACCTCGCCCGCCGGCGTGACGTCGACGCTGTACTCTTCCTTCTGTTGCGGCTTGAACCAGCGGTGCGACCAGCGCCACAGGCGGACGGGGCCTTGCGTCAGGCCGTTCATGCGCTCCAGTCCCCGGGTGCGCTCGAGATAAACCTTGGATTGATCGTCAAAGCTGAAGATGGCGGCGTGCCGATAGCCTTCCAGATGCGCGCCGGTTGCGCTCAAGAATTTCTGCGCGATGGGCTCCGAGTCGTCGCGAGTCACGCGAAACTCGATGGCCGCTTCGGGAAAGGCCCGCCAGAAATACTTGACGCCGATCGCGAGCGACGCGGCGGCGACCAGGACGACGATGCCGATGACCTTGTATTGTGCGGAAGATAGTTTGACCGGCACGGCAACCTTTCGGCACGGGATTTCCCGCGCGAACCGCGCGCGATTATATCAGGAGGATGCAGGCCATGATGGGGATTCCACGGCAAGCCGGGAATCCTTCTCGAGACGCGCGTGGAACTTTTATTTCAGCCACCTCACCATCACCCACGCCGACTGGCCGTTGGAATAATAATTCGCCAGCTCATCCACCTTGGCGTATCCCCGAGCCGTGTAAAAATTCTGCGCAGCGCGGTTGTCATCCGCAGTCTCGAGATAGATTAATTTCAGACCCTTTTGCCGCGCCCACTTTTCCGACTCATCCATCAGCGCCGTTCCCACGCCCGCGCGGCGGCGCGTCTTGACCACATCAATGGTGATGATGTGCCCGACCTTCCGCGGCTCCTGGCCCGCAATCAAAAAGCCCACCATCTCGCCATCGTCTTCCGCGATCCACGTCTTGGACTTTGGATGCGAGACGAAGCGATCCAGCTCGCGGGTCGAGTACGAAATGCCCGGCGGGAAACACGCCCGGTCAATCTTGTAGAGAGTCTGAAGATCGGAAGATTTGAACGCGCGCAAGATCATACAACGTCACAGCGTCCGATGCGGATGGCGAGATTCGCACCGCGGCTTATGGGAGCACCTGGCCGTCCAAGCAGGCGAGCAGCTTATCAATGTCCGCTTCGTTGTTGTAAAGGTGCGGAGAGACGCGAATCATGCCGTGCCGCAGGCTGACGACGATATCCCGGGATTTCAGGTTCGAGTTGAGGCTTGCCGTGGCTTGGGGCGTTTGCGCCTGGAAGCAGAGAATCGTCGAACTATACTCCGGGTCAGCCGCGGCAGAGAGGCGATGGCCGCGCCGGCGCAATCCTTCCGCTAGCCGGTCGAGAAGGCGCGTGCAGTGTTCGGTAACTGTCCGCACTCCGACGCGTTGCAGGTATTCAAGCGAGGCCTCCAGGCCGTGCATGTTGATAAACGCCAGGATGTCGTATTTTCGCGCGCTGTTCAAGACGGTGAAATCCTCAGCCGGAAGGGCGTCAAAATCTTCGCTACCCTCAACCGACAGCCAGCTCACCGCCTTGAGGTCTAGGCGGTCGAGAATTTTTTCGTTCAAATAGGCAAATCCCGTCCCGTAGGGCGCAAGAAGCCACTTGTACGCTGCGGCTATAAGAACGTCAACCGGCAGGGCGCGAAGATCCAGCTCCATAGCGCCCGCCCCTTGCGTTGCGTCCACAACAAAGATTGCGCCGTGCCGGTGCGCCAATTCGCCAAAGGCTGCAAGGTCTTTGCGCACGCCGGTTGAGTAGCTGACCCAGTCGAGCGCCAGGATGCGGGTGCGGGAGTTCATCACCGCGGCCACGTCCTCCACGCGCAGGAGGCCATCGGCGGACTTCAGCACGTGAACGCGCACCCCCAGCCGGCGGAGGTGAAGCCAGGTGAAAAGGTTGGAGGGAAAATTGTCGCTCGAAATGATGACCTCGTCGCCCGGCGAGAACTGCATGCCCGATGCGACGATTCCGATCCCCTGCGTCGCGCTCGCGACCAGGGCAATTTCATCCATCCGCGCGTTCAAGAGTTCAGAGAGCCGCGCCCGGTTTCGTTCCCGCAGCGAGAAAAATTCATCGGGTTTCAGGCGGGTGGGGTCGCTTTCGTTTTCGATGGCGCGCTGCATCCGCTGCGCGGTCAGGCGCGGAAGCGGACCGTGGTAAGCGCAGTTGAGGAAGGTGGTCTGTCCGAAGTCGAAAAAATCCCCGCGATAGTCGGGCATAGGCGAAAGGTATACAGGACGAATCGGGAAAAAGACAGGTGCGGAAGCCCGCGCGTCCTGAAGGCCGGCCGCTCCCCAACCATCAATTGTGGGTCCGGGCGCTGAAGATGCTTGCCGCGAGGTCCTTGAGCACCACCTCAACCGTTTGCTCGACAGCCTTTTTGAGCGGCGGGGGATTATAAGGCTGGCGGACATTGTCCTGCCAGATGGAAGCGCCCGTGACGCGGTCGCTCAGGAAAACCTCTGAGTGGACGATTTTCAAGCGGCGTGAGTCAAAACACGTCCCGCGGAAGACCCCGTCAGCCTCGTCCCGCTCAGCCACGATGCTGAAGCGTCCGGATTTGGCCAGGCCGTCCAGGAGCTCGTCGCTCAGCCGATTGTCAATCCGTTCGACGTAGACTTTTCGGACTCGCAGGAGTCTTCCCCGGTCGGTGGTGATGGCGTTGTGCGGACCCTCTCTTGCCGAACCAGGAGGTGGGCCCAGGGTCGGTCTCTGCTCCTTTTCTTTCTGGGCCGGTGAGGACACGGCGAACAGAACCAGCGCCAGAATGACTCCCGTCCATTGCTTCATTGACGACCTCCGCAAACCGGGCCGCCTCAAGGCCGCACGCGGGCGCGCCTGGCCTTTTGAAAATGCTTTCGCGCCCGCCGATAACGATCAATTTCCCATCTGTCGCATGCTTTCGCGATACAACCTCATTCGGTCTTTCATATCCTGCATCTGGTCTTTCTGCCTTTGACGCAGATCCCGCTCTTCCCTTTGCATTTGGTGCTTCATCTGGGCGCGAACGGCCGGAGCGATGTTTTGCCCTTTCATGGACTCCTTCTGAAAATGCTGCCGCATCTTCATGTCCTTGCGCTCTTGCTTTTGGCGTTGCTTGAGCATCTGAACTTCAGGGTTATCCCTCGCGGCTGAGTTCACCGAGGCCCCGGGAAGTGCCACAAAACAAGCCAGCATCAACAAACAGAGAATTCTTCTCATCCCACCTCCAGGCGGATGTCCTGTCCGCTAAGTCGGGTTTCGATTCGATCGAGCGACCCAGTCCTCGCCTATGTGCCCGAGGGGCGCACGGGTATCCTCTCCTGCCTCAGATTCTAGCGAGAATGTGCGCGAATCACAACAGATTCCGCACGCGCGCCCTCGTTCCTCAGCGGCTTTCCAAAGGTGAGGAACCCCGGCTGGTCGGGATACCGTCCAAAGTCAGGTCCAGTAAGAAACGCCTTTCGAGCGGTTTCCCGTCCGCTTCGACCAGCGGATAGTCGGGAGACCGGTTGTTCACTATTTGAATCGCCAAAAGCGAATCGCCCGGATTCGCGCGGGGCCACTCCTCCAGAATGCGCGCCTGGAGCGAGCTCCACCAGGAACGGACGGCCAGCGATCCGACGTTCGGAAAGGGCATCGAAAAAACCGGACTTTCGGTATCCGGGTCCGTGCCTGGAACGTGACTTTGAATCTTCTCAAACTCGTAGAGATTCGGGAATCCGATCGAGTTCAGCCGTTTTGAAAATAGGACTGCCCTTCCTTCGAAAGCCACGCGGTCACCCGGCACCCAAATGTCCGCTCCGCGCGTGCCATCCGACAGCCACAACACAACGTGATGAGTCGTCAACACTCGCTCGCTCCTGGCCCCGCGGGCAGAGGACAAGCCCACGGCTTGGTCGCGGGTTTCCCCGGTCATTTGCAGCGTCATGGTCACGCGGTCCGTCTTGAGCGTGATGAACCCGGAGCGGAGGAGCGTGACAAGGGCCGCAGCTAGCAGGACGAAGATCAGGAAAACCGAGATGAGGGTTCGGACCACTTGCGGTATCTTGGACGTACGACCCGAGGCGTGTCGAATTCCTGCAACGACGGGGGGGAAAACGATTGTCAGCACGGCGAGCGCCCGCGCTGGGCGGTCCCAGGCGAGCATCGGCCAGGCCACGCTCGCATAAAGCCCGCCGAGGGCCATGAATATGATTCCCTTAACAAGCCGCAGCGCGCGTACTCCTGCGCCGCAGTTTCGATCCACCGCGAGGAGAAGCCATGAGCGAAGGGAAATCCCGAACAGCGCGCCGAAAATGATCGCCAGCGACAGGTTGAACGCGCCGATGCGCACCCAGAAGTTCGGCGGTTCATGCAACCACCACAACGCCAGCCAATGCATGCGCGGATTTTAGCATGACGAGCCCGTGTATCCCGCGCCTGTGTTGCCACAAGTCAAATGCGTGACCATAATAGGAAGCTCGCGGGACATCGCACCGGGGCCCATGACGTAACGGAATTCTGCTCACGAATGACGCGTGGGTCCGGGCGGAGGTCAGCTTATGCCTGCAAGTTCGAACGCCGGCCGCGGCGCCGTGCTCGTGACGGGTTCTTCGAGCGGAATCGGCGAAGCCTGCGCCCTCTATCTCGACAAATTGGGATTCCGCGTCTTCGCCGGTGTGCGGCGCGATGCGGACGGTGAAGCGCTACGCAGCAGAGCCTCCGAGCGCCTCACCCCTGTCCACCTCGACGTCACGGACGGCGCAAGCCTGGCCGCCGCCAGGACCGCCATTGAAGCAACAGCCGGTGAAGCGGGGCTTGCGGGCCTCGTCAACAATGCGGGCATCGTGATTGCAGGCCCGCTCGAATTCATGCCGCTCAGCGAATTCCGCCGCCAACTGGAAGTGAACGTCGTTGGGCAGCTTGCAGTCACGCAGACGTTCCTTTCGCTTCTCCGAAAAGCTCGCGGGCGGATCGTCAACATGAGCTCGATTGCGGGGCGGTCGGCCGCACCCTTTAACGGGCCTTACGCAGCTTCCAAGTTTGCGCTCGAAGCGATGTCCGATGCGCTTCGCATGGAACTCTTGCCGTGGGGGATTTCTGTTTCGCTTGTCGAGCCGGGAAGCGTCGCAACTCCCATCTGGCAAAAGTCCGGCAAGACCGCGGGCGAAATCGCGCGGCAAATGCCTTCCGGGGCCCGCGAACTCTACGGGCGCGTCTATGACGCCATGCGAGTAGCGGCGGCGAGAATGGCCGGCGCCGGGGTGCCGGCGATCGAAGTGGCCAAGGTCGTGGCCCACGCGCTGACGGCGAGGAAACCCAGGACGCGATATCTCGTCGGGCGAGACGCAAAAATCCAGGCGCTGCTCAAGAAAATCCTTCCCGATCGCACTCTGGACCGACTCACGCTCAAGTTTCTGGGGCTGCGAGCTGAACCCTGATTTTCTGTGGGATGACGGTCGCAAATCTAATTCGCGGCCCCGATGTTTCCGCCCCTCCCAGAACCGGCCAGGCAACGCGGGCTATGCGCGCTTTCGCAGTTCGGCCCGCCAGCGAGGACTTTCAACCGAAGTAAGGACGTACAGGGGATAGAGCTCCCCGAAGATTTTCCTGACGCGCTCCACAAAGGCTGCGGATGCAAGGCCCTTGGCTCCAAGCGGGAAAACTTTGCGCACGATCCAGGCGTGCAAAGTCACCCAGTCCTTTTCGCTTTTTGGCAAGCCCGGATGGAGAACCCATTCGCCTTTCTCCTGCCGGTGCCAGTAAGTTTCGTACCGGCCTTTGCGGACTTTGCTCTCAATCAGGCGATCGAAAAGTTTTCGGTTTGCGAGCAATCGCTTGCGGAAGACGGACACGAGCGCGCCCGGATGCTCGCGGCTTCCGGTCGAGTAAATCGAGAAGCCGACGGTGACGCATTCAGCGCTCAGCCCCACGTAAAGCCGGCCTGCGTCACCCCGGTCGCGGCGGCGATCAAAAACATAGAGGTAGTAATTGGGTTTGTAAGGGCGCTTGTCCTTGCTGAAACGAATGTCGCGATTGATGCGGGAGAAATTGCCGTTGGTTTTTCCCGAGGTTTCGAATTGCGGATTGAGTTTCAGCAGGAACGGCTCGAGCGTCACGAGAAGGCTACGGAAAGCTCCTGTAACACTTTGCTCGTAGCGCGCGCGGTTTTGGTCGAACCACGCCTTGTGATTATTTTCAGCAAGCTCGCGAAAGAATTCGAATGATTCGGCGGTGAATCCGGTGAAGCCGCGTTCCATAGGGTCTCCCTTCTGGGTCAAATGAATGATTCAAGCATTATAGGACTAAAAGTGCAGTATGTAAGTCATTGGTAATACTGGTATTAGTTTTAATAGCTGTGAAACTGTGTAAGTGTTTGTGTAAGTCCTGAAAAGCATCCGGCAATTTGAAACTGATTCCGCCCCGCCGGCCTAGTTTTTCTCCGCCCTTGACAACCTGTTTCCCAGAACGCCGTTTCTGGCCAACAATGCGCTCGCAGTGGGATAGGTAAACACTAGGCGACTACGCGCGACTTATCCGAAAAAACACGACAGATCCTCTTTGAAATAATACGGTTGCCGATCCTTGAGCGGTTAAATTGTCGAGGATATTTCCACGAGGCTGTTGCTGGCACTATTTTCCGAAGCAGAGGCTCCGAATATGTTCCTTGTACTTTCATCTTTGTGCAGACGCCTACACCACCTATAATCGCATCGGACCGGCCAGCATTGCACTCATAGGAAGCCGACAGTTAATGCCAGTTGCCCGCAATGGCCAATGCGTGCTGCTCGGCGGCACGACGGCGTCGAGCCCGGAGGACTTCTTCGGGTTTCATCACAGGCAGGTACAGACAGTGCATTACCACAAGCAGGGCCTCGGACACGGCGTATTCTTCCGTCTCCACGATAGCGACGTTATCGACACTGCCGCATGCAGGCATGAGTCGGACCCGGTCTGGTACGACGCGACGACGCACTAAACCCGGAAGACCTGTAGCTCAAAGTAGTTCAAAAAGATGGTTCTGCTTCCAGCTATCTAACGGGTGGCGCGTCAGCGGCGATCGAAGAGCCGAAGGACGCGGCGTGCCTGAAGCGGCGCCTTGGTTTTGTTGGATGCCGGACTATACAGCCCGGCTTCCAGCCGCTACCCATCGGCCGGCAGCATCGGCGCTATCATCGGGTCGTGTATTGAAGGCAATCGCCGCGCCTGGGGCAGCCTTACGAATAGCGTTGATGACGACTTCGAATAATGCAAGGTGCCGGGGCGGCAGGCGCACGCCGCCTCCGATTACCACACAATCGTAGTTCGCCGAACGTAACTGACGCTCCACCGTCGGCCCGGCGGTTTCGTCCGGCCGGATAAAACCAACGTCGGATTCCCATCCGCGTTCAGTGAACTGCTTCAGCGCAACCGCGATGCCGGCGCGAACTTTCTCAGCAGTCATACCCGGCGGCAATGCAGGGTCAGAAAAATCTACAGTCTCCGGATCCAAGCCTAGCAGCAGAATTCGCGTCATGAGCTCTCCCTTGTTCTTGCGTTCGCTTAGCGGCACCGTCCGCCACCAGCTTCGCCGAAATTTGACAAGCTATCCTAAACTAAAAAGTTTCGTCAAGGGCGGAGAAAACTTCTTTACCGACGGTCTACTTTGCGCACCTTTGGCGTCTCTTTGATAGCATATCGCATCCCGCTTGAAGACTGCATTCTCATTTCACCTGAGTAACGGCGTTTCGTTTACTGATCTGCTGTTATCAACTCCCCAGAAGT
Organism: uncultured Acidobacteriota bacterium; assembly: GCA_964481715.1. Taxonomy (GTDB): domain Bacteria; phylum Acidobacteriota; class Terriglobia; order UBA7540; family UBA7540; genus JAHEKS01. The sequence continues at coordinate 10,403 of CAYZVR010000120.1, forward strand.
CCCCTTCTGGGAGATTGGGGGCTGTTTGGCTCCCGCCGAACGCCCGCATCAGCGGCCTTGTTGCCGGCGGGCAGTATGACTTTACCTCCCGCGCGGCCCCTACCCTCCCCTTCGGTAATGTAAGGCTTTATTCGAGGTGTTCTGTCTGCGCCGGGGCTATCTCGGGTTTGCCATATTTGGCGAACACGTCATTGAAGGCCTCGGCCACGAGCCCGTACAAGGTGTTGTTGTTCTGCACGGCGAAGATCTTGACTGCGACAAAA
>CAYZVR010000121.1:0-8880 GCA_964481715.1 uncultured Acidobacteriota bacterium
CGGTCCGCTGACCCTGCCGGGGGTGGCGGAGGAGCTGAGCGACGAGGTTAAAGAACTGGTGAGCCGGGGCGAAAGAAATTTCGTTATCAACCTGGGCGGTGTGCCCAACGCCGACAGCGTTGGCATCGGAGCCCTGGTCGCTTGCCGGAGTGCAATCCGTAAGGCAGGAGGGAAGCTGGTTCTTCTCTCGGCTCAGCGGCGAGTGCGCGAAATGCTCAAGAGAATGCGGCTGGACACTTTCTTCACCTTCAGCGATGACGAAGACTTTGCCCTCAGGACGTCCTAGCCCCTAACCCCTGATCCCCAACCCCGCGTAACCTGCAGGGCCGCGCCGCCCTCGCGTCTTTCTCAATAAACTTTCACCAGCACGATGCCGTGGCGCGGGACTTCCGCCGCAAAGCTGTCGGTGAATTTTCCGAGCTCTTTGTGCGTCCACAAGTCACGAACGCTTTTCGTGCCGCTGGTGCCAAGGTCTTTGAACTGCGCGGTGACGTTCGCGGCATCCTCGCCTCGGTTGATGAGCAGCGCGGCGACGGAGCCGTCCGCGAGAGGCTTTGCCCAGATTTCGTAAGGCCCCACTTGCCATACCCAGCGTCCTTGCACGCCTTTCGCATCCTGATCGAGAGCGATGACCTCGGGATTGGTCAGGATGGCTAGCGTTTCCGGCGTCATCTTGGCCAAATCGTTTCCAGCGAGGAGCGGCGCGGCCATCATGCACCACATGCTCATGTGGGAAATAGTCTCATCGTGGGTCATGCCGCCGTTTCCCACCTCGAGCATGTCGGGATCGTTCCAGTGGCCCGGCCCGGCAAAGGGTTCGATGCCGTCCTCGGCGTGCGCAATCGAATACATACTGCAATAATCATCCTTGATGTCGGCGGTGGTACGCCAAAGATTTCCGCCGACCGACGCGCCCCATTCCCACACGGATTTCATTCCGTACTGGCACAGGCTGAAGACGATCGGGCGGCCCGTCGCGACCAGCGCCGCGTGCATTTTTTTGTAGACGGCGATCATCTCCTCGGGCTTGTATACCTTTGAGGCGCTGCACCAGTCGTATTTCAGATAATCCACGCCCCACCCGGCGAAGGTTTTCGCGTCCTGCTCTTCGTGGCCGTAGCTGCCCTCGTAGCCCGCGCAGGTCTTCGGGCCGGGCGAGGAATAAATCCCGAATTTCATTCCCTTGCTGTGGATGTAATCGCCGAGCGCCTTCATGTTTGGAAAGCGCGCGTTCGTGTGGATGCGCCCCTGCGCGTCGCGCTTTCCCTGCCAGCAGTCGTCCACGTTGACGTAAACGTATCCGGCCGCCTTCATTCCGTTCGAGACCAATGCATCGGCCGCCGCGCGCACCACCGCGTCGCTCACTCTGCAGCCGAAATGGTTCCAACTGTTCCAGCCCATGGGCGGAGTGGCGGCGAGCGGCGCCTCTTGCCCCGCCGCCGGCCGCACCAGCGCGCAACCGACGAGCAGCAGCCCTGCAATATGCGCGAAGATTTTTTTATGAATCCTTTTCATGGTCTTTTTCTCCTCTTAATGTGCGATGCGCGAAAAATTGCACGAATGATTTTCATCGGGCGTCAACCACGCAGCGGAATCCCACCGTGCCCGAGCGATCCACCCCCGGCGACATGAGCAGGTACTTGCCGTGTTCGTTCAACTGGTATGCCTGCGGAAAATACCACATGGCGCCTTGCGGCTGATATGTGCTGCCGCCGCGCAGCACCGCAGCGCGCGTGTGGGGATCCGAATACTCATCGGTCCACTGCCAGACGTTTCCGACCAGATCCATCACGCCGAAGGGGCTTGCGCCTTTGGGATGCGTGCCGACGTCGGCGGGTGCGGTCAGCGTGCGGCCGCGATTGGGCTCGGGTACTGCCGCCGAATCCCAGTCGTTTCCCCAGGGATACAATCGCCCGTCAGTCCCTTGCGCAGCGTATTGCCATTCCCACTCGTGCGGCAAACGTTTGTGCGCCCACGCGGCGTAGGCGCGCGCATCTTCGAGTGAAACCCAGGTGACCGGTTTCGCCGCCCAGCCTTCCGGGTACGTTCCATCTTTCCAATCGCGCAGGAAGTTGTGATCGTCCTTGGGACGATAGTGAGTCGCGTCGAGGAATTTCTTGTACTCGGAGTTGGTGACGGGCGTGCGGTCCATGAAGAACGCCTGCATGAGCATCTTGTGCCGATGGCTGCGGCGCGGCGAGTCTTCCCAGGGCATTTGAACGTCTACGCCGATCAGGTTTCCGCCCTCGATCTCGATGCCCGAAACCTCAAAGTTGAATTCGCCCGCCGGAATTTTCACCATGCCTTCCGGCGCGGTTGCCGCAGGCTGCGTTAGAGGAATTTCCGCGACCTGTTGCGGCAGGAATCGCCACTCTCGCGAAAAACTTGCGAGCGGCCGCGCGGAGAGTTTGCGCATTTCCTCGAGGAGTTCTCTCTCGCCGGAAGAAAGTTCCGCCGTAGCGAGAATCGCGCCGAAGCCTTCGCCTTCCATTTCAAAACTCAGCGTCGCCGCTGCGCCCTCGACTTGCGGCTCGAGCTCGGCGCCGTGCCACAGGTCGTAGTAGTGCTGGCCGGGCGCATAGGCGACCTGAATCTCGCGGCCCGAGAGGCCGAATGTGTTGCGGTTCACGAAAGTCCAGAGGGTTTTGCGTTCGCCGGGAAATTTGCTCGCGAACGCGCCGAACTGCAGCACCGGAGTGTGTGGTTCCCAGCCGGGACTCGCGAGCAGCGGCGCAAACCCCCGTTCGATCGTGGCGATGCGGCGCAGGGTTTCCGCATCGCGTTTTGTGAAGGAATTCCAGATCCCGAAAATATTTTCCCAGCTCTCGTAGCCGACGCCGTTGAAGAAGGCGGCCTGCAGGCTGTCCACGCGGTCGCGCGTCCAGCGGTCCACCACGTTCACCATGTGGCGCGGCTCGAGCCATTTGTTTTTGCTGATCATGGGCGTGAAGGGATATTTCCAGTAGCCCCAGCTCAGGTTGTTCCAGCCGAGCGCGAAATCCGTGTCGCTGTTCAATCCATTTTCGGGTTCGAAGGCGATCGGATGGCCGGTCTTGTCGGAAGCGGCGCGAAAGGCGGGCGGAACCGCTTCCATCGTGTCGGCGTTGACGCCGTCGGCGCCGATTTCGGCCATCAATTTTGCGAGCGTTTCCCAGTCAGGCGCGTTTTCGGGGCGCGTTCCCTGGTCCCAGGGGTTGTAGGGAAAAAGCACGCGAACGCTGTGGCGGTGAAGCTCTTCGATCATCGCGCGCACGCCTGCAACGCCGCCGGGCATTTCGCGAATCAGGTCGAACTGGTTGCGGTCATCTATTCCCAGGTTGGGATACACCGGCCAGATCAGCACCGCGTCAATCCCGCCGTAGCGTTTTTTCAATTCCGCGAGATACTCGTCCACCGTATAGCGGCCCGCCACGGGATCGTAAAAAGTGCGCTCCTCAGCCATCATCTGCGCCTGGATAAAGCTCGATTGCGTCCATTTCAGTTCCGGGCGCTCGTATTGCGCGCCGTCGTAGCCCATGCGGATCAGGTGCTCAAATCGCCAGTGCCGGATGTAGGCGAGCCAGCTTTCGAAGGCCGCTTTCGAGAGCGGGGCCTGGGAAACTTTTCCGCAGCAGAGATCGGTCGAGGCGTTGGGATTGGGCGGCCCGGGGATTTGCTCGTCCTGAGGCGGGTAAACGTTTTGGGGAAAATAAAATTCCTGCGCGCGCGCCGGGATGCAGGCCAACAAACACCAAGCTGCCAGCGCAAGATAGCGCCGCCCTTTAGGGCGGCATGCCGGGTTAAAGCCTGCCCGCCGCCCGCGGCCCGGCGCCACAGCAACGCCACTGCATCCATGGGACTGCAAAGACTCTTGAGCTCGTTTCCACATCGCGAGAGCCGTTAAGATACTCGCGCGGAGAGCATTCATCAAGGATCAAAAGTGAATCGGGCTGCGCTCACGAGTGCTCGTCGTCCACGCCACCCGGGGCGGGGGCGGAAACTTTTCCCCACGCGCTGGTCCGCCAGTTATCGAGAGGTGCATTGGTTGTTCCCCAGGAAGGAAGCGGCATCAGCAATCGATCGGAAAATCCGAACAGGAACGGCTCGTACATCTGCCGCATTTGCCGAAGTGTTTCCTCGCCCTGGCGCGCTTTGCAAAGCGGTGCGCCGGCGGCCCCCAGGATCTGGCGCAACTCTTCAAGCGTGGCCGGATCGAAGCGGTCAGCCGGCATCGGATGCGGTGGAACGCCCACGGCCTGCGCCAGGTCTACGAGCGCGTGCCGCGAAATCGCAAAGGTCAGCTCGGCCTGCCAGCGCAGCGCGCCTTCCGTGTGTGCGATGAGCAACGCGCAGGCGTCGAGGATGGTGGCAAGCGCGGAAACCCACGACTGGTTGTTGTGCTGCGAGCGGAAGTAGCAGAGCACGGGATAAGAAAGATGGCTTTCCATCAGCTCCGCCGCCCAGGTCTCCCACGCGCGCAGGTATTCGGCGAGCGCTTCGAGATTCTGTTGGCGCGTGTGCCGGCGCAAAAGCTCCGCGGCGGTGGGAGGCGAGCCGGCGCGCGCGTCGAGCAGCGAAATGTTTACCTCGCGCCGCGAAAACGCTCCGTAGAGAACCGGCAAGTAGGAAATGACAATGGCGAGAAATCCGAAACCGGTCCCGGACTCGAGCACCGTCACCACGCGCGCGAACGGCGTGTGTGGGGTAACGTCGCCGAGGCCGAGCGTGAAAAACGACGAGCCGCTCAGGTAAAGCTGGGCTCGAAAGGTTTGAATGCCTTCCAAGCCTTCGATCAGCGAAGCGGCCGACCATTGCACCATGGCGAAGGCGAGAACCAACCCCGCCGCCCACACGCCGAAGAGCAACAGGATTGAAAGTGGCCCGAAAACACTGAGGAATCCTTCGCGGCGCTTGCCGGGCTTCATGCAGCGGGCGGCCATGAACCACGGCACACGCGTATATCGGTAGAAGGCGCGCGTCAATCGAAGACGGCGCGTCACGCGGCGCGGCAGGATGATCGTTTCAAAAGCGTCCCACAGGATGGTGGCGAGCAGGATGATTCCCAGAACTCCAATGAAAGCAGCCATAGTCCCGGTTCCTTTTTCCCTCCTAGAAGTTTCGCCCGAACCTCCTAACTCTATTTTGCACGTAAAGCGAACGCAAGCGCCGCGGGACTCTCCGGCTTCAAAGCCCATGGAATCCCGTTGTGATATAGTTGGGCGCATCGGTCTATCAAAATTCTGCGGGAGGTGGGCAATGCCCAAATATCTCATTCAGGCAAGTTACTCTCCGGAAGGACTCAAAGGCGTGATGAAGGACAAAGCTTCCGGCCGGAAGGCGGCCATCGAAAAGGCCATCGCGAGCGTGGGCGGGAAGCTCGAATCCATGCACTATTCGTTCGGGAAATTCGATGTGGTTCTCATTGCGGAGGCGCCGGATAACGTCAGCGTCGCTGCGCTCAATTTTGGAGTATGCGCGACGGGACTGGCGCGCACCACTACCACACCGCTCCTGACCATTGAGGAAACCGACAAAGCCATCAAGAAAACTGTCACCTACAAAGCCCCCGGCGAGTAGCCTGGGCCGTTCTGAATCGGCGGACTCACATCCCTCGTCAGGCGGGAGGTAACCCTGTGCCCCTCCCGCCCGTACCATTTACGTTTTCAAAATGAACGTCTGGGTTTTCAAGATCAACACAAAGCGCGGGTGGGAGTTTGACCAGTATTTCCGTTCGCGGGCGCGCGGCATTTTAGAAATGGGCGACGAGGGCTGGATTCGGAGCGCCCGCAGCCTGCGCTACCTGCGCGAAGAAGTGAAGCGCGGCGATCTGTTCCTTTGTTACGAAGTAGACCGGAAGCGCCTGGTAGGCGTGGCGCGCGCGGCTTCGGAGGGGCGGGACGTGGGGATGGGGTCGCTCGTGGATTTCTGCCCGCCGCGCCAGGCCGTGCGCTTCCAAAATCCCTTGACGCGGCGCCCCGATCTCGATCACATTCTCGCCTTCACGCCGCACCGCGGCCGCGGCACGGTGCAGCCAATCGACCGCGACGAGTTCGCGCGCTTGAGGCGAATTATGGTAAAGAAAAATCCCAGGCAGGCTGTAGCGCTCGGGAGATTGCTAGGAGGTCGAAAATGAAAAGGTTCTTTGCCGGAGTATTCGTCGGCTTGGTCGCATCAACGCTTGTTGTCATGGCGCAGCATGCGGCTGGTGAAAAAGGTGTCGAGCCGCAGGCGATTGCCGACAACGCCAAGGTCGAGATGGTGCGCTGGGTGCTCAAACCCGGCGAGCGGACCGTCATTCACCGGCACGACGTGGACCACATCGGCATCGTCATTCACGGCTCGACGATTCGCTACCTCGAAGCCGACGGCACGAGCAAGGAAAGCGTCGAGCCGACGGGCGGCGCCGAATACGCTCCGGCCACCGGGCGCGCGCACTCCTTCGAAAACGTCGGCAAAGAAACCTTCGAAGCTGTCTCAATTCAGTTGAAATAATCTTCGGGAATGTGAATGATATTCGCCCGGGATTGAACGCATGGACCTGAACCCATCCTCAGCGGCGAATCGTTCCTCCATCGCTTCGAGAATTTCCCAATTCTTCCAACTGGAAGCCCACGGCACGACGGCACGCCGCGAAGCGCTGGGCGGTGTGACGACCTTCCTCGCCATGTCTTACATCATCTTTGTGCAGCCGGGCGTGCTGTCGCTTGTGGGCATGGACTTCCGCGCGGTGATGGCGGCTACCTGCCTTTCGGCGGCGCTTGCAACTTTTTTGATGGGCTTGCTCGCCAACTATCCCGTGGCGCTTGCGCCCGGCATGGGCGGAAACATGTTTTTCGTCTACACGCTGTGCGGAGCGGCGCCGCTCGGCTTCGGGCTGACGTGGCAGCAGGGCCTGGCGGCGGTATTCGTCGCGGGCATTATTTTTATTCTGCTCACCCTTTCGGGCATCCGCTCGAAAATCATTGACTCGATTCCTGACTCGCTCAAGGTCGGGATTGCGGCCGGCATCGGGCTGTTCATCACCTTAATCGGGCTCGAATACGGCAACCTGATTGTGGCCAGTCCGGGGACGCTGGTGCGGCTCGGCGACTTCCGCCACCCGGTGGCGCTGGTGAGCGTGATCGGGCTGCTGGTGATGATCGCGCTGCTGTCGCTGCGCGTGCGCGGCGCCATCCTGATCGGCATTGTGGCGACCACAGCGGTCGCCGCGGGCTTTGGGCTGGTTCACTATCGCGGCATCTTCTCGGCCGACCTGCATCTTTCGCCCACCATTTGGAAATTCGACTTGAAGGGTCTTGCGGCGGTGCATCCTGCAACACTCGGCGCCGCGATCTTTGTTCTGCTCTATCTCGCGCTGTTTGACTCGATCGGGACGCTGGTGGGCGTTGGCCAGCAGGCAGGACTGTTGCGCGACGGCAAACTCCCGCGCTCGGGACAGGCGCTTTTTTCTGACGCCGCCGGCTCGACACTGGGCGCGGCGCTCGGAACTTCCACCGTCACCTGCTACATCGAATCGGCGGCGGGCGTCTCGGACGGCGCGCGCACCGGTCTCGCCAACATGGTTACGGGCACTCTGCTCCTTGCGGCCATGTTTTTTAGCCCGCTCGCGTCCATGATCGGCGGCGGAGTGACGGTTGGGACCGACGCGAGTTCGAATCCCATTGTCCGCTATCCGACGCTCGCCCCGGCGCTCATCGTGGTGGGCGCGATGATGCTCAGCGCGGTGCGCCGCCTCGAGTGGGACGATCCCACGGAATACCTGCCCGCGTTTCTCACCCTGGTCGGCATCCCGCTGACCTTCAGCATCGCGGACGGAATTGCTTTCGGGCTGATTTCCTACGTCGCGGCGAAGGTCTCGACCGGGCGCTGGCGCGAGGTTCACGCGCTGACCTATATTTTCGCCGCGCTCTTTGTCCTGCAATTCGCGTTGCTTCAGTGATGCTCCCGGTTCTCGGCGTTTCGTTTCTCGTCACTCGCCACGCGTCACCGCTTTTCGGCCCGCCGTGGCGGGCGGAGGGTTTCACACAAACTCGATTCGCCGTCCGCGATTCGGTCCAGGGCATACGTGAATAGGGAATGCATTGCGCCGGAGGCGATTTCGTGTATCATTTTGCCCATTCCCACGAGGTCAGTATGGATATTTCCGGCGAACCCTCAGGAATGCGAACCCTGCCGCTGCGGTCCGCTCTTCTTCACACCCAGGCTGGAGAACCAATCCCAAGTCGTTCTTCCCATCGCAAAGTCAGATTCACCTGCCGCCGTTTGCCGGCGGCTCCCGGAGGTCAAAATGTCGGCCAACATAACTGGGAATATTCAACCGCAGGCGCGCGTCTGGCAGCCGCCACCCACTGTTACTGGGCACGCGGGTGAAGCGCTCTCCTCGGATTTCGTTTTTTTCGCCACGCCCCCGGCGGAAATTGGCGAGGTCAGGAGCGCCCACACCACTTTTAAGAAGGGCGCCAAGCCGAGATCTGAGTGGACCAGGCGTATCCTGACCGCGATCTGGTCCCTGGTGGGAATCCTCGCGGCTACGGCGGTCGTAATTTTCGGGGGGGGGACCTCCGCGGAAAACGTCCTAGCCCTTTCCATCGGGCTTTTCATCGGGGTCATATCTGGCGTCATTTCCTGGAACGTGACGGGGTTCAAGCATCGCTGCAACTTTGTGGGGACGGAGGGCTGCGCGGAGCTCGTGTGCAAGGGCGTGCCGGAGAACATTACCGCCGTAAAGTCCCTCTTCTTTAAGGATGTCGGCGCGATCTCGACGTCCGTCACTCGCCACTTTCAAAACAACCGCTACCGGCATACGTCTTTCCAGTATTCCTGGTACCCGCCGGAGAGTGATAAGCCCTGCTACCAAATCATCGATGTCCACACAGCGAATTTGGAGACCCCTCCCGTCGG
>CAYZVR010000121.1:8890-10638 GCA_964481715.1 uncultured Acidobacteriota bacterium
ACTTCGCCCGCGCGCTTGAAACCGCCTGGTATGCGTACCTGATTCCGAGATCTGACGCAGAGCTCGCGCAAAACGGTCACATCAAGTTTTTTATGGGTCAGAAACGATGGGCGCGCGTCGGGCCGGGATTCCTCGAGATCGTGGAAAAGGACGGCTCTCTCCACCGCTGCGAGGCGGCCGATATCGGGTCGGCCAAGCTCGCCTCCGGCACTTTCACCCTGACGCGCAAGGATTCGCAGTCCAGGTTCTTCGGGTTGCTTTCGCCAAGTGGCACGTTCGATTTTGATTTTGGCAAGATGTACAACGGGCGCCTGTTTCTCTACGCGTTTGAAAAGCTTGTCGGCTTGAAGCTGAGTTAGAAAAGGCGCCACCACTCCACGCCCAGCCGCCGTGTCGCGCGCCGTGGCGGGTTATCTGAGCCGGTGCGATCCGTCAGCCGACGGACCCCCCATCGCCGCCCTGAGCGGCGGTCGGAGACCGCCTCTACAACAAACCTGTGTTATGCTCTCGCCAACATCGAATCCTGTAGCGCCGCTCTATGAGCGGCGACGTCGCCGGTCACAGACCGGCGCTACAACAACATGGACGATAAGAACAGGCTTTACTTCGGCGACAACCTCAAAATCCTGCGCGAGTACGTCCCCGACGCAAGCGTGGACCTGATTTATCTCGATCCGCCGTTCAATTCCAGCGCCACGTACAACGTGCTGTTCAAAGAAAAAACCGGCGAAGAATCCGCCGCGCAAATCACGGCGTTTGAAGATACCTGGCAGTGGAGCCAGGAGCCAGAAGGCGTGTACAGGGAGATCGTCGAGCGCGGCCCGCGCAAGCTCGCGGACCTGATGCAGGCGCTGCTGGCCTTTCTGGGCCGCAATGACATGATGGCCTATCTGGTCATGATGGCGATCCGCCTCGTGGAACTTCATCGGGTGCTCAAGCCCACCGGCAGCATTTATCTGCACTGTGACCCCACGGCCAGCCATTGCTTGAAGTTGGTGCTGGATGCCGTGTTCGGCCCCGACAAGTTCAAGACCGAGATCATCTGGAAACGGTCAAGCGCCCACAGTGATGCCAAGCAGGGAAGACGCCAGCACGGCAGAATCCATGACGTGATCTTCTTCTACACGAGGAGCTTCGAGGAGTACACGTGGAACCAGGTTCACACGCCGTATGACCAGGAATACGTTGACCAGTTTTACCGCCATGTTGAAGAAGGAACGGGCAGACGGTATCGCCTCGGTGACCTGACGGGGCCGGGCGGCGCAGCGAAGGGGAATCCAAAGTACGAGGTCATGGGCGTAACGCGCTATTGGCGTTATACGCGCGAGAATATGGAACAGCTAATCCGCGAGGGCCGAGTGATTCAAACGAGCCCGGGGGCAGTGCCAGCCTATAAGCGGTATCTCGACGAAATGCCGGGCGTGCCGATTCAAGATATGTGGACGGACGTTGGGCCGATCGGCGCTCAAGCCCAAGAACGGCTCGGGTACCCAACCCAGAAGCCCGAAGCGCTGCTCGAACGCATCATCAAAGCCAGCAGCAACGAGGGCGACGTGGTTCTCGACCCGTTCTGCGGGTGCGGCACAGCCATTGCCGTCGCGGAGCGGCTTAAGCGCCGCTGGATCGGCATCGACATCACCTATCTTGCTATCAACCTTGTGCAGCGCCGTTTGCGCGACCATCATCCCACCGACCTCAGCCCCTACGAAATCATCGGCGCGCCCACGGACGTGCAGGGCGCGGAGGCG
>CAYZVR010000122.1:0-10631 GCA_964481715.1 uncultured Acidobacteriota bacterium
CCGTGCCCCTACCGACCGACGAACTACTCGACCTCGCCATTCAAATCAGCGACGCACTCGATGCAGCGCACTCGAAAGGCATCGTCCACCGCGATATCAAGCCGGCGAATATCTTCGTCACTGCGCGCGGCCAGGCGAAGGTACTGGATTTCGGTTTGGCGAAGCTCGCGCCGCCACCCGTAGGGGCGATTCACGAATCGCCCCTACAAGAAGCCCAGGCGACTGCCGCTACCGCCGCGGTCGAACCAGCACATCTTACCAGCCCGGGCGTCGCGATGGGGACGGTGGCATACATGTCGCCCGAGCAGGCGCTGGGGAAGGAACTTGACGCGCGCACGGACCTCTTCAGCCTGGGTGTGGTGCTCTACGAGATGACCACCGGCCATCAGGCCTTTTCGGGCAACTCCACGGCGGCGATCTTCGATGGGATTTTGAATAGGGCCCCCACGTCACCGGTGCGCCTGAACCCGGAAGTTCCGGCGAAGCTGGAAGAGATCATTAACAAACTTCTGGAGAAGGACCGCGACTTGCGCTATCAGGTCGCTTCCGAGCTGCGCGCTGATTTGAAACGCCTAAAGCGCGACACGGATTCGGCACGCGTGGCGGCGGCCAGCGGCAGCTTCGCGGCTGCTCAAGCGCCGGCTGTTTCGGGCGCAACGCCTGCAATCGGAGAGGCGGCTCGTCCCCCGGCTTCCAAACTTTGGGTCTGGCTGGGGCTTGCCGGCCTCGCAGTCGTGGCTGCGGCGGCAACTTGGCTGGTTCTCTACAGGCGAACCGCACAGCCTGCCGGGCCGCTCAAGGTGGTCCCGTTTACCACTACGTCCGGACGGAAGTTCGACCCTGCTTTTTCCCCGGACGGGAACGAGCTGGCCTTTGCCTGGAACAGCGACAAGGACCATCACACCCATATTTACCGGCAGCTCATCGGGGCGGGTTCACCGTTGCAAGTCACCTCCGGCGAAAGCGACGATTCCAACCCCGTTTGGTCACCCGATGGTCGCTACATAGCCTTTGTTCGCAACTCCCCCCAAGGCAACGGCTATTACCTCGTTGCCGCGCTCGGCGGCTCGGAACGGAAGGTGGCCGACCTTTATGTGAACCCCGGAAATAACGAGGGCAGCGGCATTGACTGGGCCCAGGACGGTAAGCATTTGGTAGCCGCCGACAAGATTTCTCCCGGCACTCCACAGTCCAGCCTTGTCTTGATTTCGGTGGAAGACGGGCAGAGGAAAGTCATCGTGACGCCCACCGGGCCATTTGTGGCCTCGCCAAAAATTTCGCCGGACGGCAAGGCTATCGCATTCGTTCAGGGCAAGGGCTTTCTGGCGTTCGACATCTATCTCGTCCCGATGTCGGGCGGTGAACCGAAGCGACTCACCAATGACAACCACGCCATCTGGGGCGTGGGGTGGGCTCCGGACGGTCAGCACATCATCTTTTCATCAGACCGTGGCGGCGTGCGCAGCGTTTGGAAGATTGCTACTTCCGGCGGTACGCCAGAACCCTTTGCGGCCGGAGGCGAAAACGCCGGCACGCTTTCCGTCTCACGCCTCGGAAATCGTCTGGCCTACGTCGCCGATCGTATCGACTTCAATATCTGGCGGGCCGGAGGTCCAAATTCGGGCGGCTCGCAGACCGCCCCCACTTCGGTCATTGCCTCCACCATGTTCGACGGCGCGCCCTATTATTCTCCGGACCGCAATCGAATCACTTTCTCTTCTGATCGCGGTGGGACGATGGAGATCTGGGTGTGCGACAGCGACGGCTCGAATCCGGTCCAATTGACCTCACTGGGGGCATCTGACACCGGTACCCCGAGGTGGTCTCCGGACGGTAAGTGGATTGCCTTCGATTCGCGAAAAGAAGGACACGCGGATATTTACGTCGTGCCCTCCGAGGGAGGCACTCCGCGCCGCCTGACGAACGAATCCGCCGAGAACAATTTGCCGAGCTGGTCGCGCGACGGTAAGTGGATTTATTTCTCCTCAGATCGGGCCGGGCCATGGCAGGTCTGGAAAGTCCCCGCCCAGGGTGGAACGGAAGTGCAGGTCACCCAGGTGGGAGGCTTCGAAGGCTTCGAGTCGCCGGACGGAAAGTCGCTCTACATCATTCGAAATGATAAAGGCCATGCCGGCCTGTGGAAGATGCCCAGAGAGGGAGGCCACGAGACCCAGCTTGTGCCCGGACTGACCTATAACGTCACCGGCTGGTGGGCCGGCGGGATTTGTTATCTTGACGTGGCCAAGAGTCCGCCGGAGCTGAACCAAATGGATTATGCGACGGACCGCGTGAGGCGCGTCGGCACGCTCGACTTTGGAACTCTCGCTCCCAACTTCACGTTTGGGATTTCGGTGTCACCCGACGGAAAGTCGATTCTCTATGCCCGCGTGGACAACGCCGAGAGCAACATCGTGCTGGTCGAAAACTTCCGCTAGCCAGATTCAGATCCTTCGCTCAAGACAACAGGGCGTACAACTTTATCAGCATCCACGCAGGCGCCCGCAAAAGCGCGTGCCCTTCTGAAACCTGGCGCGACACGGGAGCGATACGATCAGCGTGTCAGCACCATGAGGTCAAGAATTCTGTTGTTGCGGTCGAGAATCAACGCTCTCCCCGACAAAATCACGCGCGAATATCCCGTAGGAAGCCTTGGCAACTGTCGGCTGAGCTCAGCCGGGAAGGGCTCGACGCGTTTCTGCAAGCCGGGAGGGAGCGTGCCGTCACGCTCCAGATGCCTCTCAAGACCCGGCGGCAAATGTCCGCCCCGCTTGGCAAGCCCCGGGGGAAGATTGGAGGTGCCGGAATAGTAGGATCGAATCAGCCGCTGGTCGCGCGAGGAAAACACCGGACTCCCGCCCTGGTAATTTCCACCCTGGTTGTCGTCATTGCCGGAATCACCCTCACGATTGCGTACCTGTCTCGATTCGCGGCGGTAAGTTTGCGCGGGTTCGGACGCTTGGCCGCCACTCGTTGTTGCCGCTGTCTTCACCGCCGGTGCTGAAAAACTGGAATTGCCCGACACAATAAACGCCAGCAACGTTTCAGGGGGCAGCACGATTTCCTTCTTACCCGTCATGTAAGCCGTGGCCGTACCTGCGCCGGCTCCGACCGCGGATCCAATCAGCGCACCCTTCTTGCCTCCGGCTATCGCGCCAATCAACGCGCCTGCCGCCGCGCCGCCGCCGATCAGCTCGGCATTGCGCACCAGGTGCGACTTGCCGTCAATCCGCAGAGACTGAGTCGGAAGCGAGGTCAGCTCCAGAGTGATCGAAGCGGGCTTCTTCAGCCTGCCGGAGCTTACGGCATCTACCACGCGCCCGCTGACCGCCGTACTTTGAGCCAGGACCGTGCGGCCATTTACGACAACCGGCTCCGCCACGGTGCCCTCGAAGGTTTGCCCGGCCTTTGCGGCGGCCGTATCCAATTGGCTGTTCAGCCGCACTTGAACTTCTGTACCGGAAGGAATCACCGCGCTTCGGCGCCTATTTTGAGCCTGGGCCACGGGCTGAATTCCCAGCAGAAGCAAAAAAGTCGTTAATACCAGCTTTAGGAGTGAGCGTCTCATTTGTCCTCCTTCACATCCGGTGAACGGTCGCACTCTGTCGAAGGGTTAGCGTGACGCGGCCTCGTCACGCTTGCAGTGCCGTCATGGACCGGGTTCGCTACCCGGGCGCCGCAGGATTCGACCCGGCCAGTATACCGCAGCTCTTACTCGATAGTAATCCCGATTCCAGCGGTGCACGGCACACCGGACAGCGAGAGTCCGGAAAAACTGCCTTTGCCCGTCAAAATATTCGCGAACTTTTGGATATTGATGAAAACAGACAACAATTAGGCTTACACTTTGGCAGGCTAATGGCTGGTAGTGTGGCGCGAAACGCAAGGTGCGGGGTTATGCTTCCTCGAAAATAAGAAGCTCGATCGCTGAGATGGCGCGAATGACCCAAATCGCCGGTTTGGAGAGGGGAGAAAACGGAGTGAGCCGTGTGGGGGCCTTGGCCGAGCGTGTCCGCGTGTCAGAGAAGATCGCTCTCGCGTTCTTCGCCTACGCGCTGGTTGCCTCCTGGCTGTTTCCACTTTCGGGTGTGCACCGGCTAGGGGTCGGAACGCTTAACCTGGCCGCCGGGGTTGTTCTTCTGCTGCTCGGCAGCTTCGGGGAAAGAAGTAAGGGCCGATTCCTTTCGACGGTTCGCAACTGGCTGCCTTGTATTCTCATCATTCTTGCTTATCGCGAGTCGGGGCTTTTTCTCTCGCCGGATATCACTCATCGTCTGGATAATCTCTTTATCGGCTGGGACCACCTGCTGCTTGGAAGTTCGCTGGTCCAAAACTTGGTTGCCCTTTGCTCGCCATGGCTCGAACATTACTTCGAGCTCGCTTATTTGTTCACCTATCCATTCATCCCGTTGGGATTTGCGGCGATATATTTCGCCAAATCCAAGAGCACAACCACTCACGCGAACGGGTCGAACCGGGAGAATTTTCTCGATCGATTCTGGACCACGGTCCTACTGGCGGTTTTGACGTCCTACGCCCTGTTCCCTTTCTTTCCGCTCACGCCGCCCCGCGTGTTGTTCAACGACCTGCCGTGGCCGGCTGTCGAGCCACTCCTGCGCAAAGTGAATTTCTGGATTCTGGATCGCTACAGCGTGCAGGCCTGCCTCTTCCCGAGTGGCCATGTGGCCGGTGCCGTCGCAACTGCGCTGGCGGTTCGAGCTCGGCGCCCTCGGCTCGGAGTCGTGTTCCTCTTCGCGGCCGCGAGTATCGCCGCCTCAACCGTCTTCGGCCGATACCATTACTCCGCCGACGCTATCGCGGGGGCACTTGTGGGCGTTGCGGCGTTCGCGCTTTCAGCGCGAATCCACCGGTCGTAGCCGCTATCCAAAAAAATAGTGTGTCACTTTTGTCGATTGTGTCGAACGTGTCGTTTTGCAGGGGGTAGGGGGCCTTCGGCTAGTTATTAGTCCAGTTGGACTAATAATAAGACTATTGTATACAACGATATACCGTTAGTCAAAGCTCGCAGCATTCGCCAAGCCTGACCCTCAGAGGCCTGCCAGCCAGGCAGGACACAACAAAGGTCGCGGAAAACTGAGTCTGGCGTGCCGTGGAATCCCGTAGGGGCGGGGCTTGCCTCGCCCAATTGGGTAGCGCCGCCGCACCTGCCTGCGGATTCGAAAGCGCGAATTCGAACTGCCGCAGACTCACTGCGCGAGTCAGCGCTAGCTGCTTTTCCAGCGCACCACCCCTCGTTCCCCTCCTCATTTGAGGAGGGGAGTCAGGGGTGGTCGAGGGTGCGCGCCAGCGCCGCGTGGGAGCCCCGTCCCGATTGTACCGTAGGGGCGGGTTTCCAAACCCGCCCGAGCGAAACCCGCGCCAAGTTCCTTGCCCGGTCCGTTCGATTGTGGTAACTATCGCATACAGTGACGCGGCCAGATGTCAATCGTTATCGGACCCGATATCAATTGGGAACAGGAGAATTCCGCGGGCGCTAGCGACCATCGCGCCTCGGGGCTGTTAGACGGTCCGCGTCACCGGGCACCAAGAAACCGGACTAATCGCTTGCGGAGCACGCCTGGGTCGAGGCCTTTGACAGCGCATTCCCAAACGATTGAAACGCGCCATCGGGCGCGGCGCAGTGCAGCAAGAGTCTTCTTGTCGCGGCGTAGGTTGGAAAGCCGCTTGGCGCGCCAGAATTCTTTATTGGTAGCAGGGGTGACTTTGCCATATTTGCAGTCGTGCATGTGCCAGAAGCACCCATGAATGAAAATGATCTTACGGAACTTCGGGAATACAAGGTCAGGCTTGCCGGGGAGGTCTGAAAGGTGCAGGCGGTACCGGTAACCAATCCGATGGAGCATGGAGCGGACAATCATTTCGGGCAAAGTGTCACGTCCGCGAATGCTCGCCATATTTCTGCGACGCTGCTCCGGAGTTAGTAAGTCAGTCATTTAGGCAAGCTGCCTCCTCACGTGGCCAATGAATCTCTCGACAGTCAGAATCGGCATGACGCGCGGAGGATAATGCTTGTGGAGGCGCTCAGGTACTATGAGCGTAACGCCCGCCCTTCGCATTTCTCTTAACTGGTTGCGCGAGATCCCCTGCTGGATAGTCAAGATGTGCTTGTGGGGGGCACGCCTCGCCTCATTGAGTACCTGACGCCAGCGATCCTTGCACGTCGTCTTAACTCCCACAATAAATAGTCTGTCCCGAGGGTAGGACCGGTCATGATAAGCGCGGCTGTTTGGTATAACTACGTCGGGGGTGCCGTCCACATCCGGCGGCCTCATCTCGTGAGCCACGCGCGCTTGCGCGAGCAAATGGTGCACATGATTCTCGAGGGATCTTCCCGCTCTGGATTTGCGGCGGTTCATGATGCTGGAGGCGGTGTGCAGGAAGTCGTCAACGTCCCGGAAGACGCGGACAATTTCTCGTTGACAGATCTGTCGTTCGGCGAGCCGGAAAAGCTGGTATTCGGACTCGTAGCTTTTAGTTAGGATGTCATCGGGGGAAAGATCAGTAAAGCGGTCTACGCAATTCTCAAGAGCGCGTCTTGTTGCATCCGAAAATGTCTGACCGGGCGGAAAAATCGCAAAGTCACGAGCAAATCTCCGAAGCCTGCCGTGATAACCGACCACTCTTCGCCGTGACGTTTTCGCAAAAGTCCATCAGCCTTTAAATATTGTTTGGCGGTGATATGCCAAGAACTCAGGGTTAGGCGGGAATCCTTCAGATACTCTTAGTGGAGCACCTTCCATCGAAATAAACTCTCTTGCTACCGCTTTATCTGCATGATGGGAGCGAATAGTGGGCCCGAGCATAAGTCTCAAATCTTCCCCAAACGTTATTAACCCCGTATCGAAAGCCTTGTCAAAGTGGGCTGCCAGGCACAGCCCGTTGTGAGGGTCGAGTCGATGCTCTGGGAAGGTACCCCAAGGCAGAATGTGGCTAGCTAGCAGTAAATCCGGAATAGGGTTGCCAGTGACACAGCACCTTAAATCATAGGCGGCAAGAATCAGGCGTCGAAAAAAAGATTGTTTAGTCCGGATTAGGACTTTTGATCCCCTGTCAGTTTGCAGACCTGCGGGAGGCAGATAGAATTTCGGTATTTTTTTCTGACCTAAATCATGAGGCTTTAATTTTTGGACGAGGTGAGACAATGCGCTCTCGCTCTCAATGGCCAGACTATTCAAGTCCGTTGCGAACTGCTCCCATATTTCTCTGTCTGCCCGACTCGTTCCGGTCAGCCCGCTGACACCCCGTGATCGGTGGGTGGAATCGAGGGAGGCGAAGTTTACTAATTTCATCGCAATGCTTGCTGGCGTCCTTCCAAGAGCTTTGGCTAGCGCGACTATTGCAGGATTACGTGCATGCATCTGACCGAATGGCAGGGTGAAGTAAAAGCTACAAACGATGATTAGTTCACTTCGCGACCACGGTTTTCTGCCAGATTTCGCATGCATAATTTATCCAGTCTTTCAACTCGCTTGCAGACGCGGTCTCATTACATCTTGAAAGTTTTCCCTATTCCACTTCCACGGTCTGCCAGTGTTCGTATACTTCATATGCATATCTGCCAGCCAATTCACGCAACTCCCATGTTCCATTTTTCTGACGAAGTGCCAGTAAATTGTCGAAGGGTAGCATAATTGAGTGGCTGAACTCTCTAAAATCACTGGCGTCTTCGTCCATGAGTTTTAATTCAATAGGTGCCCGAATCTCCTGCTCAGTGGCAGTCAACCAGTCGTAGGGGCCAAATTCCGAGGGCACATCGGTAGCGGCATTCCAGAACTGCACCTTTACTCTCATTGGGGGATCCTCCTCAATCCTCTCGAGGTGTGAAGTGTCTCCATATTGTACGCAGGGGTAAATGTATTGTCACCTGATCCGAAACGAGTGTAATCTCCATTGGCTGGAATATGATCGGGCCGCCGGCGACAATTGAGGGCGCCCGGCGTGCGCCGCGATCTGAAAGAATAATGAAACTCATTCGTCTCACGGCTCATGCCCTCGAACAATTGGTTGAGCGCGGCGCCACGGATGCAGAAGTAAGAGAGGCTATCGAGCGGGGCGTCCGCGAGCCCGCTAAAGGTGGCAGGTTAATGTACCGCCTCAATTTTCAGTATGAGTCAGAATGGCAGGGCCGGTTCTATGCGATAAAACAGGTTGCGCCAGTCGTCGTAGAAGGGCAGAATGAAATGGTGGTTGTGACGGTGTATACGTTTTATTTCTAAAAGGGGCAGACTCATGCGGATTAGCTACGACAGCGAGGTGGATGCTCTTTATATTCGGTTGCTCGAAGGGTCCTACCAGTGCCGCACGTTGCGCCTGACCGACGAAGTGAGCCTCAACATCGGCCCCGACGAACAACTGGTGGGCATTGAGGTCCTCGATGCCAAAACTATCCTCGGCAAAGGGGCGCTCCCAACGGTAGTATTGGATAATGTGCTGGCTGTCGAGGCTTGATTAATCGGTAGCTGAATAGGGAGTCTTTGAAGTCGCCTAGTATTTGATGATAGCGAAAATTCCCAGTGAGTCAAGGGCGTAGTCAGGCAGCATAGATGCGGTTCGCAAAATAATTCCTTTGTCAGAATCCCTTGTGCAAGTTTCCCAAGCTTCAACTGACGGCTCTCTGTTTCAATCTGGCCCACCTATGCACCGCAAAAGCGGATTCTACGCACCACCACGAGCAATCCCTCAATCCTTCCTGAAACGCTCAATAAGCCTGTCATAATGATAATCGACCAGATTCGGCTGTTTCATGAGGGCAGAGCAGGACCGCGCTACCCCTCACCCGCCCCTACTCCCACGGGCGCAAGCGCTGCTGGGCGGGCCCTCCTGATCCCGCAGGGCGGGAGCCGGAGGGCGGGTCGTAGCCCCGCCCCTACACGGCGATGACACATCGCCGCTACAATCAAGAATGGCGATGTGAAATCGCCGCTACAATTTTCGGCGAGACCGCCAACGAGCAATCTGCGGCGATTGGGGATTGTCTCGCGCTGGGTGTGAAGCCTGCTCTCCCGTTTGACCCAACTATATTTTTCGCGAGCCCGTCAGCTGGCGGATGTAAGGGCGGGCGTTTACTGACTTTTGATTAGCACCGGCGAGTCTCGATCTGTCGAAATATCGCGCGGCCACTATCTGGTGCCGGCGCTTCGGAGTAAACTTCGGGACGGCTCCCCTGGGTGCGGAACAGGGCGGCCGACCAGGACAACGGTGTAACAGGGCTCGTATCCGGCAGGCGGCGAAATTCCAGAAGGAGTTCGAAGATGGAAAGCCCCAAGGAACGCACCTTAACCCGGGAAGAGATGCGGCTCGAAGAATCGCGCGAGCGAAAGATTCACTGGAAGCGCTGGGGGCCTTATCTCAGCGAGCGGCAGTGGGGGACGGTGCGCGAGGACTACAGCCCTTACGGGACGGCCTGGGACTCCTTCCCGCACGACCACGCGCGTTCGCGAGCCTACCGTTGGGGCGAAGATGGCATCGGAGGCATTTCTGACCGCCACCAGATGATCTGCTTCGCGCTGGCCCTTTGGAACGGCCGCGATCCGATCCTGAAGGAACGCATCTTCGGGCTGACGGGCAATGAAGGAAATCACGGCGAAGACGTCAAGGATTACTACTTCTATCTGGATTCGACGCCCACGCACTCCTACATGAAGTTCCTTTACAAGTATCCGCAGGCGGAATTCCCTTACGGGCGCCTGGTGGAGGAAAACCGCAGGCGCGGCCGAGGCGCGCTGGAATTCGAATTGATGGACACGGGCGTTTTCAACGAGGACCGCTACTTTGACGTGTTCGTCGAGTACGCGAAAGCCACGGCCGAGGATATTCTGATTCAAATCACCATTCACAATCGCGGTCCGGAGGCGGCCGAATTGCGCCTGCTTCCCACCATTTGGTTTCGCAACACGTGGTCCTGGGGTTTGGACGACCGCCGACCGGTACTGGCCAGGGAACAAAACGCCAAAGGCCGCGCGGTGATCCGCGTGGAACACCCTCAATACGGGAAGCGGTGGATGCTCTGCGAAGGCTCGCCGGAACTTCTCTTTACGGAAAACGAGACCAACGCCAAACGATTGTATGGAGGCGAAAACCGGACACCGTACGTGAAAGACGGGATCAACGATTACATCGTTCACGGAACGAAAGAAGCCGTGAACCCCGCTCAGACAGGAACCAAGGCCTCCGCGCACTACCGCTTGAATATCGCTCCCGGGGCCAGCGCCTCCGTGCGAATTCGGTTTACCAATCAGGCGCCCGAAGACCTCACCATCGGCCGCGATTTTGACGCCGCTTTTTCGGAGCGCCTTGCCGAAGCCCACGAATTCTACGAGCAGCGTTCCGGAAAATGCAGTTCAAAGGATGCCTCACAGGTGCAGCGCCAGGCTTTTGCCGGGATGCTCTGGAGCAAACAGTTTTACCACTACGACGTCCGGACCTGGCTGAAAGGCGATCTTGCTGGGCCGCAGCCTCCGGCAGGACGCCGACACGGCCGCAATCACGAATGGACCCACCTCTACAATGCCGACGTAATTTCAATGCCCGACAAATGGGAATATCCCTGGTACGCGGCGTGGGACCTGGCGTTTCATTGCATCCCGCTGGCGTTGATCGACCCCGACTTCGCC
>CAYZVR010000123.1:0-10618 GCA_964481715.1 uncultured Acidobacteriota bacterium
CGCGAAGCAAGCATCGTCGAGACGCTGCAAAAAATCTACGGCAAGCGGATCATCGTGGTAGGTGGGGGCGCGCAGGTCGGCCAGGTCGCGATCGGCGCGATCTCGGAGGCCGACCGGCACAACATCCGCGGCGAGCATATCTCCGTGGATACGATCCCTCTGGTGGGCGAGCACCCGCTCGCTGACGCGGTTCGCGCCGTCGCGCGCCTGCCGCGAGCGCGCGCGCTGGTGCTGGCGGGCTCGCTGATGGGCGGAGAAATCGAGCAGGCGGTCCGCGAAGTGCGCGCGCAGGGGCTGCTGGTGATCAGCCTCAACATGGCGGGCAGCGTTCCGGATGCTGCGGACCTCGTGGTGACGGACCCCGTCCAAGCCGGCGTGATGGCGGTGATGGCGGTCGCGGACACGGCCAAGTTCAACATTAACCGGCTGAAGAAGCGAGTTTTTTGAAGCCTCCGATCCGCACTTTCGGTACGGGAATGCGGCGGGAGGCGGCAGGTCCCATGCACAACCGTTATCCGCAACGGGGAAATAATCAACTCGTGTCAGGAGGAGAGATGAAAAAACTTTGGAAAGTTGCCGCGGTCCTCGTCTGCTTCGCCGCTCTGGTGGCCGTGCCGGACGCCTGCGCGCAGTCCGCCGGCGCGCCGGTCACCATCGAGTATTACTACAAGCTCGTGCCGGGAGCGATGACGCCCGGAGGAGGCGGCGAGTGGCTGGCCCTCTACAAAAAGAATCACCATCCCATCCTGCGCCAGCTTATGAAAGACGGATTGATTGTGAGCGAAAAGCTCTACGAGCGCCGCTTCCACGCCGCAAGCCCCGCGTGGGATTACAAGATCGTGATGGTCTGGCGCGACTGGGCGGCGCTCGAAGAAGCCTCACGTCGCGAGCCGGATATCATCCGCTCGCTCTATCCCGACAGCGCCGCCCACCAGCGCGAGGAACGCCGCCGCTGGGAAATTACCGAGGCGCATTGGGATGATGTGGTGCGCGAAATTCCGCTCGAATAACACCATCTTGCGGGGACAAGGGGCGAGGTACCAGGAGAATGCCGTATTGACATACGGCATCCAATACGGTATTTTTGGCGTATGGCCAAACAGCGACTCAAAAAGGTGACTGTCCTGCTTCCCGAAGACCTGCTTCGCAAAGCCCGCCGTGTGAGCCGTAGCGGCATCACGCCTACAATCAGGAAGAGCCTGCAGGAATATGCGGCGCGGGATGCCTACGAGGGCCTCCGAAAATTGCGCGGGAAGGTGAAATTCGGAATGTCGTGGCAGGAACTCAGGGGCGACGAATGATCTGCGCCGATACGAGTTCCCTGGTCGCTTACCTTGCAGGTGAAGAGGGGGCCGACCTGGAAGATGTGGACAGCGCCCTGGCCAATCAATCCTTGGCGCTGTCGCCGGTTTCGGTTACCGAGTTGCTTAGCGGTCCCGCTCTCTCCGCCGAAGCGGAATCTTTTGTTCTTGGCTTGCCGCGCTTGGAGATAGTTCCGGGATACTGGGAGCGCGCGGGAAAACTCCGTGCGCTGCTTATCCGGCACCGATTTCGGCCCAAAATCGCCGACACGCTAATCGCTCAGTCTTGCCTCGATCACCGGGTTCCACTCATCACGCGCGACCGGGATTTTCACGCCTTTCGAAAGCACGCCGGCCTAAAACTCCTCTGAGTTCGCACTTTCCAGGGGCTATTTCTTGCGCGGCGGCTGCGACGGCCGCAGCTCAATGCGGCTGGCGAGGGACCTGGACGGAAATTTGTAAAGGTCAATCACCGCCTTGGCGACGTCGTCGCCGGTGAGCTTCCAGTCGGCGTTCGGGTCGCGGAACTGCGGCGCGTGATTGAAGGCCGTATCCACGCTTCCGGGCATGATGTAGCTCACGCGGATTCCGTCGTAGCGCACGTCCTGCATGATCGCTTCGCTGAAACCGTTCAACCCGAATTTGGACGCGTTGTAGGCGCTGCCCCCGGCAAAAGGATTCACACCCGCAAGACTCGAAATGTTGAAGATGTATCCGCCGCCGCGCTTGCGCATCAGAGGAATCGCTTCGCGACAGCAATAGAAAACCCCGGACAGATTCGTCTCGATGACCGAGTTCCATTCTTCCGGCGTCAACTGGTCCACAGGCTTGAAGAGTCCGATGCCGGCGTTGTTCACCAGAATGTCGAGCGCGCCGAAGCGCTCCGCGGCGCCGTGTACCGCTCTGCGGCAGTCTGCGTATTTGCGCACGTCGGCGACCACGCCATCGGCGCAATCCTTCGCGCTGTTCCGGAGTTCTTCGAGCGCGGAGGCTAGCTGCGAACCATCGCGCCCGCAGATAAAAACTTTGGCACCCTCGGCAACGAGCGCTCGCGCGATGTCGAATCCGATGCCCCGCGTCCCGCCGGTGACGACGGCGACTTTGTCCTTGAGCTCTGCGGTCATGGGCAATCCTCCCTGCGTGAGTGAATTTCTAACAGGATAATGGAGCGAAGCATGAACGGCAACTGCCGCGCGCGAATTCCCGGGCGGCAACCCGACGTGATACGATTCCGCTCGCGAGGGCGCGATGGACGTCAAGAGTTGGGAAAAGAAACTCCGCGAAGAGGGCTTTGGTGATTTTTTCGTCTGGCAGGACGGCCCGAACGCTATCTATCCCGACCACACGCACACCGGCCTGACCGCACACGTCATTCTGGAGGGCGAGATGTCCCTCACCATGGAAGGAGAAACGCGCATCTGCCGGGCTGGCGACCGCGTGGACGTTTCCGCCGGAGCCGTCCATTCTGCCCGCATGGGGCCGAAGGGCTGCAAGTACCTCGTCGGACAGAAGTGACTCGGCGGGCGCTGCGCCTAGCCCTCGCCTTTGCGCCAATCGTTCCAATCCTTTTCGACCTCTTTGGCCATTTGTTTGGCAGCCTCGTGGAGCCAGCCGGCCTGACGGTTTTTAAGGTCGCTGAGAATTTCCGGAACGACCTTGGGACTCGCCAAGTGAACGTTCGCCGTTTCGAATCCCATGGCGTGGAGCAGGCGTGCTTCGTCGCGAGTCTTGGGAACGGCAGCCAGATCGATCCGCGAGCAATGCGGCGCCAGACGGCGCACGATCCACCGGCCGCACAATCGAACGAAAGGGTCCGGGTCGCGGACCGCTCGGTTGAGAATTTCCTGGTACAAGATTTTCCCATTTCCCTCAACGCCGGTCGCCCACACGACGGCGGATTCAAACAGGGCCTTGGCTTCGCGCGCCACCTTTCCGCCGCGCCATTCCGCGAGAGCTACGTAACGCTCGCGGCCCAGGCTTCCGAGTCCGGCGGTGCGGTGAGCCACGCGGTAACTCACCCCTTTTTCCGGGAGCATCGTCTCGAGCGCGTCCCGCGCGTCCGCGGGGACGGGGCCTTTCGCGTCCTCGAGGTTATCCATTTTCTCCCAGAAGCGCGGAGGGTCACGCAGCTCACCCATCGCCGCCTCGCGCAGGACGGAATGCTTTTCCTCGAGCACGAACGGCTGGCCGGGCCCCTTGAGGCCCTCCTCGTATCCTGACAGGATGGCTTCCGTAGCTTCCCGTGCGCTCAGACCGAGGTTTTGCTCCTCCACCGCGAGGCGCGCGCTCACCGCCAAACGCACCAGATCGTTTGTGTAAGGCAAAGGATAAGCCTCGTCAAAATCGTTGACGCCCCAGGCGAGTCGCGAGTCCGCGTCGCGCCAGGTTCCGAAGTTCTCCACATGGAGATCGCCCACGGCCAGCACCACGGGCGCCTTGGCGCAGTCCGCGCACGCCTCCGGCCAGAGCTGGGCCCAGCGGTAAAACGTGGCGCGGAAAAAAGCAAAGGGCGATTCCGCCATGCGCTGGTGTTTCAGATCGAGGTCATCTTTCAGGAATCGGGTCCGCGTCGCGGCCCAGGATTCGTATTCCCGGGTTGCTTTGTGGATATTCATCATCGCGCGAGACGTTCAACTCTCAGTGAAGCGAATGCCGCGTCGCTTGAAATACTCCTCGACTTGCCACAGGTTTTCTTCCGTGTCCACTCCGATGGTGTCTTCGGAAGTTTCAACCACGGCGATGGGAACGCCGTTCTCGAGGAAGCGCAGTTGCTCGAGTTTTTCAAGGAGTTCGAGCGGCGAGGCCGGTAGCACGCTGAATTTTTCGAGCGCCGCAGCAGTGTAAGCGTAAATCCCCAGGTGTTTGAAGTATTGCGCTGGGCCCGACGCATCGCGGTCGTGGGGAATTGGGGAGCGGGAAAAATAGAGAGCCTGTCCGCTCGCGTCCGTCACCACTTTCACGTTGTTCGGGTCGCGGGCGTCCTCGGCGCTGATTGCGACTTTCAGGGTCGAGACCTGCGTCGCCGGTGATTCGCGGAAGGGACCAAGGAGCAGCTCGACGTGCTCGCCCGTCACCATCGGCTCATCGCCTTGAATGTTGACGTAAATGTCGGCTGGCTCGCGGCGCATCACTTCCACCAGGCGGTCGGTGCCCGAGCGGTGCGCGGAGGAAGTGAGCGCAACCGGAATTTTGGCCTGATTGCAGTAGGCGACGATTTCTGGGGAGTCCGTAGCGATGAGCAGTTTCGTCAGAGATGGCGCCTGGCGCGCGCGGTGATAGACCCAGGCGATCATCGGGTGGCCGCAAATCGGGCGCAAGGGTTTGCGCGGCAAGCGCACCGATTCGAGCCGCGCGGGGATGACGCCCAGAACTTTTCGAGGAGCGCGCGCGTCCGCGCTCACGGAGCGCACGCGCTCGGCACGTCGAACGACTCCGTGATGATGACGGCAGTGTTTGGGCCATGGCCTGTGACTTCGCCCGTGGCGCCCACGCCCACGCCGTATTTGGCGAACGCCCTCCACACCAGGCAGTCCCGCTCGCTATGGGCGGAGTTGCTGACGGATTCGAGAATCCCGTCCCGCATCTGTTCGAAGGTGGGCCCCGCCGGCGTGAAGTTCATGCCGTCCACGATCGAGTCGAGCAGTTCGCTCTTGGAAATTCCGCCGTCCTGGTAGTTCAAAAACATCTGCCAGCCGATGGCGCCATATAGCTCGCCGTCGTCGTGAACCTCGGTGCCGGCTATGTCGCCGTAAGTATTTGGATAGTCGGTGTACGGGAAACGCCGAATGCCCAGGGTGTTATCGAAGGCGTATTCTCCCACCACGTCGTTCTCGTTGATGATGATCGAAAGCGTGTCGCTCATGCCTTCTCCAATGGCGCCGGCGAGGGGCCCGCTCATGTCGCCAATCATGCGCCAAGTCAGCCCGTGGCCGTACTCGTGCCACACGATGTCGGAGTCGAGGTCCCCATCGCGCTGCAGGGGCGGTGGGTCGGCGAGGCGATCCGTGACATTGGCAGGCAGGCTCGTGCGCAGCGTGGCGCCGTTCGTCTGGCCGATGAATACGGCGGCAATCCTGATCTGGTGATCGGTCCCTCCCATGACGATGATGTCATCGCCCTGGTTGTTGACGACGATGGCGGACACCGCGCCCGCGTTCTGGGCGTTATGGACCTTTACAGTGAAGTTGCAGGTGCCTCGGTCAATGAGTGCAATCTTTCCCGCCACGCTGTTGGTGATGGCCTCGCATCCGTCGGTCGTCGACGCGCCGGTGCCATCATCGACGAGTACCACATCACTCGTGATACCGGTGGCATCTAGCGCCGCCCCGAATTCGGCGCCTTGGGCCGGAAACGTAGCGGTGAATGGCGTGTGGACCACGACCTGATACAGGCCGCCCTTGCCCGTCCACAGGTACATCTGCATGCGCGGGTTTTGGCCGTCTCGGGGCGTGGCGAAGTTGGCGTTATCAATGCCGCCGCCGTCCTCGGCCTCGGCGTTCACTGAATCGCTGCCCGCGCCGCCATTTCCAAAATTATCTTCCTGGAAGTTGCCGGTTGTTTCCGTAAAGCCGTGACGGTAGAGCTCGTCGTGAACGCGGTTGTTCAGATAAAACAGGTTTTGTACAGCCACTGCACTGTTGCCGGTGGTGGAAGGCGAAGCGGTGAGGTCGGCGGCGGTCAGGAAGTTGCCGTCCGTGACGCTGCTGCCACCACGGTCGGGACGGTTGTTGGACAGTGCGTCAAGATACGCGTGGGCGTTGTTTCCAGCGATGCTGATGCTGTTCTGCGTGCCGGCGAAGAGCCACCCCACAGGCGACTCCGTGTTGCCGGAGCCGGGACCGGCGACCAGTGCCTGTGGCGTGGTCACGGGGTCAACCGCGAAAACATTGTAGCTGTCTGTATTGGTGCGAAGCTGCACGTAAACAACCTGTCCCGCGCCGTTCACCAGCGTGTCATGGAGCAGGTTGCCCTTTGCGGTCCACGTCACCACTTGGAAGCCGGCCGCGAGCCCGTTGAGAGCTGGGAAGGCTACCCGCTCCACGGTGGGTGAGGCGTAGAAGAAGGCGCTTCTTGCGAATACGGTGGTGTTCCCCTGGCGCGCTACTGCCGCGGGATTTTCTTTGAGGCCGGGATACAGCGCAGCCAGCGCCGCGCGCAGGGCCTGCCGCTCGCTCACTTGCGCCGGCTTTACCTTGCCGGTCACGGATGCGACATTCTCAATAAGGTGGACCAGTTCCCCGCGTTGATTGAGGGCAGCCTTGACGTAGGCGTCAAACACCCGCAAGCCAGCCACCTCCTGCTGCATTCGCAGGTGAGTGAGGCCCGTCACGCGGCTGTGGTATTGGGCAACCGCCCGCAACGACCCGGTTGTGGCCGTTGGGGCGCCTCGCTCGCGCAGAAACTGGGCCACGATGGACAAAGGCGCCTTGGTGGACGGCGAGCTGAGGGGAATTCCGCGAAGGCCTTCGTAGACGCGCGCGTGCTGGGCATTAAAACTCCCGGCTCCGCTTTGCGCGAGGGCGAACGGGACGCCGCTGAAACCAAGAGCAACCAGGGCAACAAAGAGTAATCTCCATGAGTTTCGCATGTTGATAGGCCTGCGCATGTTTTCCTCCGAATTCCCACCCCAACGCTGAATGACTACAAAGTTTAGGATCGTGGTGCTGTGACGGCTCGGATCAGGATGAAGATGCCGCTGAGCAGCGCGATAGCCTGGCTAAAGAGCGGTATGAAATGCATGCCTGGTCCGGAACCGGTTGGAATTGTCCTTCAAGATATACAGCCTTGTCAAGATTGCGTATCAGGAAATGTCAAATGCAAACGTGGAGAGGCCGTCGCGCCGTTTGTTGAAGCGGGTGATCTCGAACGGATTCCGCGCCGATGCGTGATACCTCGGGGAATACGCCTTCCGGTCTCTCAACGGTCCACCGCCCTCGCCGGGCGAAGTGGAGTTGCGCGTGCCGCCCGATTGGTTAGTTCGGTTCGGTGGGCGTGGCTTCGGCGACATTCGCGGGTTCGTCGGAGAAGGATTTGCCAGGCGAAAAGGCAACCTTCTGGTACGCGCTGCCGGCCCTTCGGATCACGTCGTGCCAGCCGTCGTCCCAACTGATGCGGGCCTCACCATTCGTGACCGTCCAGGTGCCGTGCTTCGAGCCGATGGTTTTCCTTGCTTCGCCATCGCGTTCGAGGGTAATGAGGAAAGTTCCTCCCGCGCCGTCGCCGACTTTCCATTGGCCCACAAAACGGCCCCGCCCTGTGATGGAAGCGCTCATGGCGGGAGCATTGAATTCGATCCGCGCGATGTCCGCCACGGCAAAACTCTGGCGGCGCCCGTCTTTGAAAACAATCACGATGGAGTTTCCGTCGTCATCCGGCGCGGGTCGTGGTTTGGGGATGGCGTTGGGAGCTAGAAGCACGATCATCCCAAAAAGCGTGACCCCTTTGGCTAGACTGCGCATGGCTTTCCTCCTCAGGTGCGGCAGGAGAGATCAAACACACCCTCCCTGGATCATATTACGAATCGTGAGCAAGAATTGTTCATTGGGATAGCATTCCGATTCTATCCCGGCCGCACAGTGACGCCGGCCGGAACCCTGGGGCTGACAATTTGGCACGCCCATTGCCGCGCACAAGGGAGCGGAGGAGCGGTTAAGGAGGATGTTTTTTCGAACGGCTAGCTATCCGTCCGGCGGGTTCAGTTCACCTGGTTTTCGCCGTGCATGACGTGGACCAGCTCAATGCGCGTTCCGGTCATGAGGCTTTTGAGCGCCACCACTTTTTCTTCGCCTTTGCTCTTGATCTCGAAGACGGTTTTTCCCTGCGCGTCCTTTTTGGTGAACTTGGTGACCTCGCCCCCGAGGCGGTCCTGGTAGAACTTTTCGACCTTTTCGAACGAGTCGGGCGTTTCGAACTTCGCCACGGTCAAACGGAGTTTCTGTTCGCCGGGGAGCTGCATGCTCAGTGCGGCGGATTGCTCGTCGTGCACGCGCTGAGCGCCCGGATAAATCGGCAAGCCCAGGCGCGTTTCGCTCGCGTCCGTATCCTTGTGAACTTCGAAGTCTCCCACCGGCGTCTTGACGGAAACGTCTTTCGCGCCTTCCGCACTTTTATCCACCTGCACCTGCACGTTGTGCGAAAGGAACCGCACGCCCGTAAAGAGCGTGATACCGCAGACGACCACAATCAGGGCCAGTACCAGCAGAACGATGGCCACCACGTGGCTACTCGAACGCGGCGGCGCAGGCGCTGCCGGCGCGCGAGGCGGTTGAGGCGTGGTTCCCATAGGACACCCCTTCAGGACTTCGACCTTCACTACAGTCTACGCCTTTCGGCCCGCCGGAGTTCCCTGAAATCTCCTGGCCGGGGCTTCGCGACCGCCATTGCCCGTCAGCCGACGGGCGCACCCCTCGCCCCTCGCTAGAACCTGACTTTCACGTCCGGCCGTTTCGAGAGGTGCACGGAGTCAATGAAGCGCACGTGGCGCGTCGAGAGCGTCATGACCAGCGAATGGGTGCGCGTACCGTCGCCGAAAAAGCGCACGCCTTTCAGCAAGCTCCCGTCGGTGACGCCCGTGGCCGCGAAGATAATTTCGCTTCCGGGCGCGAGGTCGTTGGTGGAATAGACCTTTTTCAAGTCGCGCACGCCCATGGACCTGATCCGCTCGGCCTGCGTCTCGTCCTTGACGACCAGCCGCGCCTGGATTTCACCGTTCAGGCAGCGCAGCGCCGCGGCGGTCAGCACGCCTTCGGGCGCGCCGCCGGTTCCCATCACCGCATGGACTCCGGTTCCGAGCACGGCGGTGCCGATGCCCGCCGAGAGGTCGCCGTCCGAAATCAGCCGGATGCGCGCACCCGCCTCGCGAATGTCGCCGATCAATTTTTCGTGGCGCGGCCGGTCGAGCACCATCACTACCAGGTCCGTCACGTCGCGCTCCAGGCGCTTGGCAATGGCGCGCAGGTTGTCGCGCACGGGAGCGTCGAGATCCACCACGCCTTTCGATGACGGCCCCACGATGATTTTTTCCATGTAGCAGTCGGGCGCGTGCAGCAGGCCTCCGCGCTCGGAAGCGGCGAGCACGGTGATGGCGCCCGCGGCGCCCAGCGCGCAGAGGTTTGTCCCCTCAAGCGGGTCCACGGCGATATCAATTTCCGGAACCGTCTCGCTGTATTCCTTCTTGAGCCCGACCTTTTCGCCGATGTAGAGCATGGGCGCCTTGTCGCGCTCGCCTTCGCCAATCACCACCGTTGCCGCAACCGGCACTGTGTCGAGCACGCGGCGCATGGCCTGGACGGCGGCCTGATCCGCCAGATGACGGTCGCCGCGGCCCATCGTCCGCGCCGACTCAATGGCCGCTTCTTCCACCACCCGCACGAATTCCAACGCCAGCTCAATTTCCATATTCGTCCCCCAACGGTTTTTGATTCCGACTGCGCCAGTCTACCCGAAGACGTCCGGACCGGATAGCCGGGAGGGCTTGTTTCGCTCACCCTGTTGAGCCCGACCGCGCTTTGCTGGCATGTTCGTCCAGCGCGGCCCCCAGGCGATTTAGTCCTTCCGTCAACATCGCCGTATCCGCTGCGAGGAACATTCGAAAGTGCTCGGGAGCTTCAAAGAACTTGCCCGGCACAACCGTCGTTTCGTATTTCTGGCGCAAGAGCTGGCAGAAAGAATCCGTGTTCCCTTCACGAAGCCTCGGGAAGAGAACCGTTCCGAAGGGTTGTCGCGCAACCTGCAAGTCTGATCGGGAATCCAGGAACCGCTCGACGATGGGTCGGTTCGTCTCAAGCAACTTCTTGTACCGCGCGGCAATCTCGGGCAGATGATGCAGCGCAATTACGCTCAGCCGCTCGGCAGGGTGCGCCGATGAGCGGGGCGAGAGACGCGACGGTCACCGTCGCCTGCAAGCTCACGCCCGAGGAGGCGGCCTGGCTCGGCGAGAGAACCTCGGCCGGCGCTCGGGGCGACTGGGCGGGGGTCTCGCGCTCCAAGTTCCTGCGCCAGCTCCTCCGGATCGCGATCGGCGACGACGCGACGACCGCCCAGGCGCTCAAGCCCCAGCGCTGCCAGCGCTGCGCGGGCTACAGCCACGGTTACGGCTACGGGCGCCCGTCGGCGAGTGAGAAGCCCTGCGCCCCGTGCGCCGCGCTCGCCGCGCGCGGCGCGAAGGCTCAGGCGACGTCGAGCAGCTCGGCCGCGATCCCGGCCAGGTCCTCGACAGGTAAACCTGAGCCTCGAGCCGCGCCGTACGGGCACACGTCCAAGGTTCGTTGCCGGCGCGGGGGCGGATGCCGTCGGTGACATTGTCGATGCGGACCGAG
>CAYZVR010000124.1:0-10508 GCA_964481715.1 uncultured Acidobacteriota bacterium
CGCCTCTTCGAGCAGGCGTGGAAGAAGGAAGAAAAAATCCGCCTGGTCGGCGTGCGCACGTCAAACCTCGAGCGCGGGGTCTTCCAGCGAAACCTGTTGGAAGCTCCGGCGCATTCCAAGCTCGACCGCGCCATGCAGGCCGCCGACAAAATGCGCGCCAAATTCGGATTCCACGCAGTGCAAATGGCGCGCTCGCTCGAACCGGGCAAGCCCGCCGGGGCGGGCAAGCCGCAAAAGCAGCCCAAGAAGCACGAGTTTCTGGGGAGTTAGCTAATTACCATTGTCGTCACGCTGTCGCCCCCTCAGATACTGCTGCCGGTTTTAAAGGTCTACATCCCCGTGCAAGCTTTGAATTGGCGCGTTTTCACATCGGCCGCCTATTTCCCTTGACATGGACTGATACTACTAGTAGTATTAGAAATCTTCCGGTGATTATATGGTCCAATGGCCAGCAAGCAGAAGATTAGAACTACGATTGCCGACATAGCGCAAAGGCGTAAAAACGTAACAACTGATGAGATCGAATGGGTGGTTAATCAGTTGCGCGAATTTTATCCGCCGGGCGCGATCAAAACCCGTGACGCGCGACACGGGAAACTGTTTCGTGTCGAGTCTCAAACTTTTATGGTTAATTGCCACAATCCTGGAAGCAAACAAGTCAAGTCCTACTCTGTTGACGATTTCGTGGATGCAATGACGGAGCTCGGTTGGTATGAGGAATGACGATGAAAAACCTTGATTACTACCTTGGTTTGCCCTACACCGTTGTCCTTCGAAAGGACGAAGATGGTGACACAGTAGCCCGCGTGGAAGAACTTCCAGGTTGCTCTGGCCACGGGAGCACTCCGCACGAGGCGCTCGAGAATCTCGAAGAGAACAGACGTCTATGGATTTCAGAGAGGATTGACAGTGGCTACCCGGTCCCAGAACCGGAAAAGCCTGACACCTTGCCCAGCGGCAGATGGGTCCAGCGAGTACCGCGTTCCTTGCATCGGAAACTAATTTCACTCGCGCGACGAGAACGCGTGAGCTTAAATCAACTCGTCACTTCGATTGTATCCGAGGGTGTTGGGGCTAGATCAGCATCACACCTCGGCATGGGCTTTGAAGTCGGAGATCCGCAAGACATTTGGGAGCATTTGGAGCTGAGTCCCTCTAAGCAACTTTTGGGTGGCTTTCGGTTCATAGATGTTTCGCTCCCAGGATCGGAGGTCCGGTGGGGATCTTCGATTTGGTCAGAGGGTTTTAAGGCTCCAAAACACATGAGGACTAGGACGAAAATTGAGGAGTTTGCCTATGTCGGCGAAGAACATACAACACACGGAGAATGGTGACAAGACTTACCGCCAGTTCCTCGCGGATTTGGAGCCCATAGGAATCGGTCTTAAACAATCCTCCTGTAAGCTGGACAGATCCCTATACTCCAAGCTGCTCAGAGGAAAGAAGGGAGCCGTGACGGAAGTTACCGCCGAATCCCGTCTTGATGATGTGCATAAGCATTATCTCGATGCAACTGCGAATTATAAGCTCGTCGTACGGGACGAGAAAGGCAGCTCCCCCCCACTCATTATTGAAGCGGTATTTGAGGGACATGTCCACGGAACACCTCCGCTAGGAAAGGAGTTCGCGGAGAGGTTTGTCAATTCAGAGTTCAAGGCCCTAGTGTGGCCGTATTTTCGGCAACTCGTATTCGACACTGCCGCGAAGATGGCCATTGGGCGCCCTTCCCTAGCGGTGTTGCCCAAACCATAGGCAGCGCCGCTCGTTCCTTAGCCGTCCAGATTGTCCTTCCACAATCTGCTAAACGCTCGGCATCCTCCCTTGAATTAGCATATTTCCAAGTACGTCCATCACCCAATTCGTGTGGCCGATACACGGATTCGTGTAAGAGACACGCTTCAGGCGAAGCGGGCTGTCTCTCCCTTTCGGTGGTCTCGCGATAACCCATTGATTTGACACCGCCAATGCAAGGTGGAGGGTCTGGGGAGTTTGGTACCCACCGTGCTCTACTGAGGCTGCACGTCATTTCACTCCAAGGAGTGTCGAAAGTTATGAAGAAGCTGGTTACGTTGTTGTTCACGTTTGCCGTGGCTCTCTCACTCAGCATGCCGGTCTTCGCACAGGACTCCGGTACGACTGAGGGTCAGACCCAGGAAGCACCTAAGGCCACCAAGAAGTCGCATCACAGGTTGCACAAGAAGTCGAAGAAGGAATCGAAGAAAGAAATGAAGGAAGAAAAGAAGGACGAGACAGCTCCACAGCAGTAAGCGTTTCCGCGCAAGTGGAAGCGCTTCTTCTCGAATCAAGCCTTTCGACAGAAGCCCCCGGCAAACTCGCCGGGGGTTTTTGCTTTCGGAACCGCCCGACGCCGCTTTTCCCCGCGCCCACCTTGACCCAACCTCGAGCTTATGATAGGCTAGATGACTTGGCTAGACCTTTGTCGGCGCCCCTCGACCACGGTGCGCAACGGAAAGAGGGTGGGGCGTTCGTTGTCGGATATGCGCGTTCTCCAACTCCGACCGGCGAATGCCGGATCGGAAGGCAGGAATCAGGGGCCCGAAAGGAAGTGGTGAGTATTCAACGCTCGCGCCGGAAGGCGAAAATCAAACCGGGTCAATGCCGAGGCGAAGAAAGGGCGAGCGAGCGGCAGGCCGCCCCAAATTCAAAAGATGTTAAAAATGACGTTCAAAACCGTCAAGCTATTGAAAACACAGGGCTGGTTTTTAAACGAAGCTAGAAACGAACCGGGTACGAACGCCCAACGAACCGGCAACGAACCGACGCTCGCACGAGGGTCATAGTGCGCCCCGCCGCGCCCCCCTCGGTCCTTGCGCGGCAGGCCCAACTCGGTTGTAATAGCCCTGATGAAGAGGTCCGATCCCAAGCAACAGGCCGCCGCGGAAATCGTCCGGCGATTGCGCGCCGAAAAATTCCAGGCGTATTTCGTGGGTGGGTGTGTGCGCGACCTGGTGATGGGCCGCGAGCCCGCTGACTACGACGTGGCGACGGACGCGACGCCGGATCAAGTCTTGAAGCTTTTTCCCGACGGCCTGACGGTGGGCGCTCAGTTTGGCGTGGTGGCGGTGCCGCGTGAGGAAGGAAACGTCGAGGTCGCGACGTTCAGGAGCGACGGCCGTTACGCCGACGGGCGCCATCCCGACGAGGTGCGTTTCGCGAAGACACCACAGGAAGACGTTCGCCGCCGGGACTTTACCATCAACGGATTGCTCTACGATCCGGTCAAAGAAAAAGTGCTCGACCATGTCGGCGGGCAGGCGGACATTCAACGGCGCGTCGTGCGTACCATCGGCGACCCTGCGGAACGCTTTGGCGAAGACCGGCTACGCATGTTACGCGCCGTGCGTTTTGCCGCGCGCTTCGAATTTACGCTCGATGCGGCGGCGCTCGGCGCCATCCGAAGTCTCGCGCCCGAGATCAAATCGGTGAGCGCGGAGCGGGTGCGCGACGAAATCCTGAAAATCCTTACCGAGGGACAGGCGCGCCGCGGCTTCGAACTCCTCGATCAATCGGCGCTCCTCGTCGAGGTCTTGCCGGAAGTAAAGGCGATGCAGGGCGTCGCGCAGCCGCCGGAATTTCATCCCGAAGGCGACGTGTGGATTCACACGCTGATGATGCTGGAGGGATTGCGCGCACCTTCCCGAACGCTTGCGCTCGGGGTAATGCTGCACGACGTGGGGAAGCCGCCGACGTTCACGGTTCGCGAGCGCATTCGCTTCGACAACCACGTCGAGGTGGGCGCGAAGATGGCGGAAGAGATTTGCGACCGACTACGCCTGGCGACACGCGACAAAGAACGCGTGGCGGAACTGGTGCGCCATCACCTGCGCTTCAAGGATTTTCCCCAGATGCGCCGCTCGACGCAGATGCGCTTCCTGCGCATGGAGGGATTCGACGAGCACCTGGAACTGCACCGGCTCGACTGCCTCTCGAGTCACCGAAATCTGACAAACTACGAAATGGCGCGGCGGCTGCTTGCGGAAACTCCCCCCGAGGAAATCAAACCTGCGCCGCTCGTGCGCGGCGGCGACCTGATCGAGCGCGGATACACTCCGGGGCCGGTCTTCAAGGAGATCCTGCAGGCCGTCGAGGACGCTCAACTCGAAGGAAGCATCCGCACTCGCGAAGAAGCGATGCGTATGGTTGAGGAGCGATTCCCGCCTCCCCCTCGAGGCTAATGAACGAATGCGAAAAAGTAAATCAAACCGGTCATGCCGGCGAGCGCCACAATGAAGGCGCCGACTTTGATCCAGAACATTTTGCGGGCGTCGGCATCGGGCTTTTCTTCGTTGATCATCTCGAACATAGCCACCTCCCCTTCGTCCCCGGTCATACGGGGTACGGAGGTTCTGGGTGCGCGAGTCGTTCGCGCCGCAATGTCCGTTCGCGAGGGGGGTGAGCCGGTGCGGAAGACGGAAGCACGCTACGGGGCGCGCTGAGCCGAGAACCGACACCGCGGCAGCGCAATAAATCCCTGATACCACTCTAGTCCCGGATTTCCGAAAGTCAAGTCCTCCGGGTCGGCCTAGTCGGCCATCGGGTGCGCTCCTCTTAGGCGAAAATGTCCAACCAGTGTCCGGAACTGGACTCGTACGGGTGCTCGCGGGACTCGGTTTCCACAGTTTAGTCCCCTGGCAAGGCGCGGGTTGCTGGAAAGTGTCCAGCTTGAACTCTCTTGACAGCGGGCTGATAATGCTTGCCAGTGAATCCTCGCTCAGAACCAAATCATGCCGAAAGGGCTTGCTGAATGGCGGCGTCCAAGCGCACGGGCTTCGCGGTGGTAGGCCTCGGCAACATCGCCGAAAGGGCCGTCTTGCCGGCGTTCAAACACTCCAAGAAGACCCGACTTGTCGCACTGGTGAGCGGCAACGAGAAGAAGGCGCGGCGGCTAGCGCAGAAATTCGGGGTCAGCGACTATTACACCTATGACGACTACGCCTTGTGCCTGAGCCACCCGCAGGTGGATGCGGTCTTTGTCGCGAGCTCGAACGGCACCCACGCCGATTTCACCGAACGCGCGGCGGCGGCAGGAAAGCATGTGTTGTGCGAAAAGCCGCTGGCCACAAACGTGGACGATGGCCAGCGCATGGTCGAAGCCTGCCGCGCAAACGACGTCCGCCTGATGGTCGCCTACCGGAAATACTTCGAGCCCGCCTCCCTGGAACTCAAGAAACTGGTTTCGCGCGGCAAGCTGGGGCGGCTGAAGATCATGCACTCCGCGTTCACAATCTACCTCCCACCGGACAAAAAAGTTCCAGCCTGGCACCTGAACCGGCGGCAGGCAGGCGGCGGCTCGCTCATGGACGTAGGCATCTACTGCGTCAACACCGCCCGGTGGCTTGTGGATAAAGACCCGGTTGAGGCCATGGCTTACTCCTGGACGGTCGCACCGGAACGGTTCAAAGAGGTGGAAGAAAATATCGCATTCCGCCTGACGTTTCCGGAGGGGCTGGTCCTCCAGGCCACTGCGAGCTTCGGCGCCGCGCAGGCGTCCTTCCTGCACGTACATGGCGAGCGCGGCTGGGCGGCGCTCGATCCGGCGTTCGCCTATGACGAAGAGCGGCGCCTGTTTGGAAAAATCGGCGGCCGGTGGTTCGAGAAGAAATTCAAGGTGATAGACGAATTCGCGCTGGAACTCGACGCCTTTGCCGAGTGCATCCGGCGCAAACGCGACCCCGAACCGAGCGGCGTTGAAGGCCTTCGCGACATGGTCATCATGCGGGCCATTTACCGTTCGGCGCGCGAGAACCGGCCGGTCCCCATCAACGTGCCCTACGCCGTGCCCGTCGGCTGACGGGAAAAACTTCCGCACGACGGGAAATTCTTCCCGTTGAAATTTCCACCCGAATTCAGCGAAGAGCGGCTAACTCTTTGCATTCCAAGGCACAACTAAATTCACATTGATTGGTTGTTGAGATGCTGCATGAACTTCGAACCCGTGATGTCCCTTTGCGCGGGAGGAACGCCCGCAAACCTGGCGGGAGTTGTGTCGAAATTTTCACCAAGGAGGACTTTCAATGAATCGGCAATTAACGATGTGGGGCTTTTTCCTGATCGCGCTCGGTCTGATGGCCGTTACCGCCCCCAGGACAGTCGCCAGCCCCCAAACCGCGAACGACAAAAGCTGGGCAGGTGTCGTGAGCGACGGCAAATGCGGCGCCAAGCATTCAACCGCTAGCGACGAAGCGGCAACGTGCGTCAAGAAGTGCGTCGAGGGCGGTGCAAAGTACGTGCTGGTTTCAGATGACAAAGTCTATCAGCTTAGCGATCAGGACAAGTTCGCGGACTTTGCGGGAAAAGCTGTGAAGGTTACGGGAACGCTCCAAGAAGATACCATTGAAGTAACTTCGGTTGAGGGGGCTGGAGCCTGATTTAAGACTCGAGTGCAACAGGCGATCCCCAAATTCAAAAACCACACGGAGGTCGCACGCTTTGACGCGCGGCCTCCCGCCTTTTCTCGAATCGGGCCCGAATTACGTTTCAGTGGGTCTGCAAAATTTTCCCGACCGTAGAAAGATATTCCCTCCCGCGGCGACCGATTCAAAAAGTTCCATAAAGCAACCCTTTGAATCCAATGCGGTTAGAAAATCGTTGAACTGGCACACGCCTTGCCCTTCTGAAAATCGTCCGAGAGCCTGCGTCCGGAAAAGAAAATACAGAACCCTGAAAGGGGGCAGCTAATGGACAACAACCGGAACAAGCGTAACGGAGAAATTTTCCCAGATCTTCGGCGCGAATCGCCGGAGTCGGCACACGAAACCGACTGGGAGGAAAGGCCCCTGAAGGCCGAGAGCGCGGCGAGCGTGAAACAAGTCCGCCGCGAGGTTGATGTCAGGCAAATCTACGACGCTAAGACCGGCTCCCTCTGGATGGCCTTCGCCCTCCTGCTGATTATTTTGGCCGGAGTCTCCTTCTACGGTTACCGCGTTTTGCAGGAATCGAACATTCAGGTGAGCCAGGTCCCCGAGATGCTGAAGTCCATGACCGCGATGAACGGCCGCCTGGGCGACGTGGAAGGAAAGCTGCATTCATGGGCCACCGACTGGCAGAGTCTTTCCGAGCGCCTTGCCCGGCTGGAAAAGACAGCAAGGGCTAATTTCCAGAGCGCCCGCAAACACTCCGAGGCGCTGAACGCGCAGCTTGAGCAACGCATTCAGGACCGCCTGGACGGACGCGACCATATCTTGGATACGCGGCTCGATCAGCTTGAGTCGGACCAGAGATCCGCGGTGACTCGCGTCAACGAGCTCCGCCAGGAACTGGCTGATGCCCGGCAAGAGATCGCCTCGCTGCGTCGGGAGACAAATACCGACCTGGCGCTTCTGCACCATCAGGCATCGGGGAACGATGAGCAGGTGACCGCGATCGCGCGGCAACTCGAACACGAGCGGGTTAACTTTGAGGTGGCCAAGAATCAGGTCGCGAGCATTGTCCCCGACATTTCCGTGAACCTGACGGCGACGGACGTCCGGTACCAACGCTTCAGCGGCTGGGTCTATTACCTTCCTGACCAGCGCTTCCTATGGGTGCGCGATCACGGCGTTCAGCAACCCGTGGTCTTCTATGGCCGGAACAACTCCCAGCAATACCAAGTCGTGATTACGAGTGTCCGTGACGCCTCGGCGGCGGGTTACGTGCTCCTGCCCCGCGAAGGGGGCGTAACGCAGCAAGCCACCGCCAGCACCGCCGGCGGGAAATGAACTTTCTAAACTGGACTTCCGTCCGGGCGGCTCCGCAGCCTTCCGGACGGCAGCCCGATTTCGAGAGCACCTAAGAAAACGGAGGTCCCGGTCAGCATCCGGGAAGAAATATGAGTGAAGATCCCATCAATGACAATCAGCCTGAAGACGAGATGACCGGATCGGAGGAACCGAAATCCTCTTCCGGAACAAACCACTGGCCAAAAGTAGCTGCGTTTTTGTTCTTCGTCGCCATGATTGCCGGCATCGCTTACGCGATGTACGAGCGAGCGCAGGCGCAGCGTCTTTCTGCCGACTACGACCAGATGAATACCACGCTCAACGAAACGAGGGGCCAACTGGCGGACCTGACCGCCAAGCTCACGGCGCTCACTACGCCTGCGGAAAACAGCCATGCCGCCGCGTCCCCCATGCCGACGGAAAAGACCGCGCAGCAGCCTGCTGGTTCGCGAAAGCCGGCGCACGCCCGCCAGCGCCGCACGGAAGACCCGCGATGGAAGCAGGTCCAGGCAGATCTTGCCGAGAACAAAAAACAGATAGAAGCAACGCAACAGGACATGGAAAAGACCCGCACGGATCTGGAAAACAAGCTCAGCTCGACACACGACGAGCTGAGCGGCTCGATCGCACGCAACCATGACGAGCTGGCGGCGCTCCAGAAGCGCGGCGAGCGCAATTACTACGAGTTCGACCTGGTGAAGTCAAAGAAGTTTCAGCACATCGGGCCGATCAGCATTGCGCTGCGCAAGGCCAACACCAAGAACCTCTTTTGTGATCTCAAGTTGCTTGTGGATGACAATCTGCTGACCAAGAAGCACGTGAGCCTTTACGAGCCGGTGCAGTTTTATCCCACTGACTACGGCCAACCGCTCGAGATTGTGATCTATCAGATCAACAAGAACCAGGCGCGTGGCTACGTCAGCGCGCCCAGGTTCCGGCAGTCGGAACTCTCCGGGGCCAATTCATCCCCGAGTGCACCGATGGCAAGTTCGCCACAGACTCCTGCGGCTGGTTCGAAAACCGCCGGCCTGGAGCCGCGACCGGAACCTTTGGACTGAGGCCCGTCACAAGCCCGATTCCCCGAGGCGCCCATGGCCTTGCGATTGGGGCCATCGTGGGAGGCTGGGGAGCCTTCGCCGCGCACAAGCTCTACCACTTTATACGGTAACCCGTCAGCTGACGGGTCGCCCTCCGAATCACACTTCCTCTCGCTTGAAAGAGCCGGGCCAAACCTGTTTGTAAGGGGTGTGGCCCGGCTTTTCTTCTCACACCTTTCCCCGCTTGCCTTTGGCCAGTTCGGGGATTAGACTTTTCACGGGAACAAATCACCCGGCATCCCGGAGGTGAACCGTGAATCCTTACACGGGGCTCTTCTCCGTCTGGGGTCTGGTCACACTGACACTGATTGTCCTGGTGCTTTACCGGTCTCGACTGACAAGCAAAGAAACCGACTGGATCCCTCTTACCGACGATGCGCGCGAGGACCGCGCCATCCAAGCCCAAACCGTCATTGAAATGAAGGCACGGAAACTGGTCTGGCCCATCCGAGCATTGGCAGGCGCGTCCGTGACCTTGCTTGTCGTCATTTTGACGTATTGGGTCTATATCGGAATTACCACACCACCGCCCGCGCCTTGATGATGACGACATCGCGGCGGCCGCTTGCTTCGCTTTGTGCTTCTCCCCGCGGACCGAACGCGGCATGGCGGGTAGAGGTGTGCTCACCTTCTCCAAGCACCGGTTCAAATATCTGTTGCCGAGCCGCGTCTAGAGTCCCAGTTCGCGCGTAAGTTTTTTGGGGTCGAAGGGCGAGCAGTGGAAGGGCTTCATCCGCGGATGCGGCGGGCGGCCTGGATGCGCGTCACGGCCCGCTCCAGGCAGGCGCGGGCGCGCTCGAGGTCAATTTCCGGGTCGTTCAGTTTTTTCAGCCGGTCTTCGGCGCGCTGCCTGGCGCGGGTGGCGCGGTCCACGTCAATATCCTCCGCGTGCTCGGCGGTCTGCGCCAAAATGATCACGCGGTCCGGAAGAACCTCGGCAAAACCCCAGCTGACCACCATCGCGTGCCGCTTCCCCTGGCTCGTATAGTCGAGTTCCCCGACCTTCAACTCGGAAAGCAGTGGCGCGTGACCGGGCAGGATGCCGAGATATCCGTTCTTGCCGGGAATCGTGACGGCCTCAACCGTCTCGTGAACCGCCTCGTGGTCCGGCGTAACGACCGTCAATTGAATTTGAGTGGGTAGAGTGTCAGCCATAAACTGGTTAAAAGTTCACGATCATCAGTTGAAAAATTGTATTGGCGAATCTTGCTTTTCGACTATTGACTTTCAACTTTGAACTGCTTCTTACGCTGTCGCTTTCATCTTCTCCGCTTTTTCCAGAACTTCCTCAATCGTTCCCATCATGTAGAAAGCCTGTTCGGGAATGCCGTCGTGCTTGCCTTCGACGATTTCTTTGAAACCGCGGATGGTGTCCTCGATCTTGACGTACTTCCCTTCCAGGCCCGTAAACTGCTGCGCCACAAAGAAGGGCTGCGAGAGGAATCGCTCGATTTTGCGCGCCCGCGCCACGGTGAGCTTGTCCTCTTCGGAAAGTTCGTCGATGCCGAGGATTGCGATGATGTCCTGGAGGTCCTTGTATTTTTGCAAAACCGCTTTGACCGAGCGCGCCACGTTGTAATGCTCTTGGCCAACGATGCGCGGATCGAGAACGCGCGAGGTTGAGGCCAGCGGGTCAACGGCCGGGTAGATGCCCTTTTCGACGATCTGCCGTGAAAGCACCGTGGTCGCATCG
>CAYZVR010000125.1:0-2884 GCA_964481715.1 uncultured Acidobacteriota bacterium
AAGGTCGTGGATGTGCCACATCGCCCGGGCCAAGTCAGGTTCAGCCAAAACCCAGCCACAGCGCAGTCCGCTCAGGCCGTAAGCCTTGGTCAGGCTGCTTGTCGCGATGAAGTGGCCGCCGAGATGGAACGCCGAGCGCCAGTCGGTTGAATAGCGCGCTTCCAGGTACACTTCATCTACCAGCACGCGCGCGCCGACGCTCTTCGCCAGTTCTCCGACCTCACGTAGCGTGGCTTCGTCCGCCAGGGCGCTCGAGGGATTGTGCAGGTTGGTCACTACGATCAGCCGGGTGCGGGGAGTCAAGGCGCGCTCGACTTCGCGGGGATCGAGGCGGAATCCTTCTGCGAAATGGCGCGCGAACCTTCGAACCCTGGCGCCCAGGTATTGGGCCGTGGTCAGGAGCAGCTCGTACGTGGGTTCTTCGATGAGCACTTCGTCACCGGGCTCGAAGCTCGCCGCCATCGCCAGATGATTCGCCATCGAGGTGCCCGCCGCGGCAACCACGCACTCGGGCGGAACGCCGGCTTTCGCCGCCAGCGCCCGCTGAAGTGGCTCGTAGCCGTAACCGGGAGGCCCGTTCAACTCCAGGTCTTCCATGCGCACAGCGCCAAGGGCCGCGAGGTCGGCGAGCGGGTAGGAAGCCACTCCGCTCGCCGCCAGATTGTAGCGGGCCTGCGAGCGCGTCTTGGCCCACTCCATGTACGGCGAATGCATTTTGCTCCGTGAAGCCTGGACGTCAGGTTGTTTCATAACCGCGTTCCTTTGGAAGCACGTGACGAGCGGACAGGAAATTTGTGTTTATCGCAAATCATTCGTCGCAAGCCAGCGCTTTTTGTTTCGCCGACCCCAGAAGTAATAGACCGGAATTCCGGCCAGAACAATCGCCAGCCCGACTGCGCTGTTGCCGGGATATTTGTAAATCGTACTGATCACCACCAGCCAGCAAGCCGCCACAAAAAGCCCGGTCGTGATGGGATGGCCGGGCACGCGAGTGATCCGCGGCGCGGGTGACGTGACTGCAACCTGGAGAGCCGCAACGTCACGCGCTTCGCGGCGCCGAAAGACGAACAGGCAAGTTGCCGTCAGCCCAAAGAAAATGAAATCGGTTGAAACCACATAGTTGAGGATCTGTTCGTATCGCCCGGAAAGCGCGATGACCGTGGCCCACACTCCTTGCAGCACGATGGCTACCACGGGGACGCGAGTGCGGGGGTGCAGCCATGCCACGCCCCGAAAGAACAAACCATCCTTTGCCATGGCAAAGTAAACGCGAGGCGCCGTGAGGATCCCTTGACTTAAAAAGCC
The DNA here is from genome assembly GCA_964481715.1 of uncultured Acidobacteriota bacterium. Classification (GTDB taxonomy): domain Bacteria; phylum Acidobacteriota; class Terriglobia; order UBA7540; family UBA7540; genus JAHEKS01. The sequence continues at coordinate 1,306 of CAYZVR010000125.1, forward strand.
GAGGGTGGAGATGGTAATCCCCACCGCGATCAGGGCCGCTCCTTTTTCACCCCAGGCCATCCTCATCACCGCCGTGGCGGGCGTCGAGGTTTCCGCGAGGCCTTGTGGGCCCAGGTCGCGCACCGAGATCCAGTTCACACTGAGATAAAGCACAATGACTCCGAGCACGCCCATGATCAAGCCGCGCGGTACATTCTTATGCGGCTCCACAACCTCACCGGAAATAAAACAGGAAGTCTGCCAGCCGCCATACGCAAAAAGCACTGGCGTCATGGCCGCGCCCATCGCGGTAAGCAAGTCGAGCGACAACGGACGGTCGAGCACGGGGTGAAGTTCCATGGGCGGCCTGCTTACCAACAGCCAGCCGAACAAAACCAACGCGGCGATGGCTAAAATCTTCAGGACCATCAGAGTGCTTTGGACCGCGCTCCCCTGTTTTACTCCAAAGCAGTTGATGACGGTCAGCACTCCGAGCGCGAGACCGGCCAGCACGCCGTCACCGAGCGGCACGTGGGTCAATTCGACAAAGTAATGCGCAAAGGTAACGGCAACCGCGGCCATGCCCCCGGTTTGCGTTACCAGCAGCAATGCCCAGCCGTAGACAAAGGCGACCCCAGGGTGATAGGCCTCGCGAAGATACGCGTACTGCCCGCCCACTTCCGGATGCAGCGCCGAGAGCTCCGCGTAGATAAAAGCTCCAGCCAGCGCGATCACTCCTCCCGCCGCCCAAGCGCCCAGAATCATGAGCGGAGTGTGGACTTGCTGCGCGACAACGTAAGGATTGATGAAGATTCCCGAGCCCACGATCCCGCCCATCACGATCATGGTGGCGTCGAACAGTCCCAGCCGCCGGGCGAGTCCGCCGGCTGCGCTGTCAGGGCGGGCTTCTGCTCGTGGCTGGGCGCTGGGATTCTCAGGGCTCTGGTGCGACTGGTTCAAGGCTTGGGTCCCCTTCTGAAACCGTCACCCGATACTTCAGAGAACAGTTAGCGGTGTTTCAGCGCGGCAGGGTACCACCCACCCAAGCGGGCCGCAACCGACCGGGGCCAAAGGTCAGGATGTTAGAACTCATCATCAAGCAGATCGAGCCGGTGAACGCGGGTTTGGCCTGGACAATGCCCAGTCAAAACGCCTTGAAAGGGACGAATCTCCATGTATAATTCCACCAGCCTGGCAGTCCAAATTGGACAATTTGGCATAGAGACAACGCGAAGCGTCTGCAAATGCCCACGAATCCAGATTCTCTCCCGCAACTCGCGACCGAAGCCGCTTTCACTCCGCTCGGCAAGCGGATCAAAGTCCTCATGGTCTGGCCCAAATTCCCGCCATCGTTTTGGAGTTTCGCCGGCATGATGCAGGTGCTGGACGAAAAGGTCCTCATGCCTCCGCTCGGACTCATCACCGTGGCCGCCTTGTGCCCCAAGGAATGGACCGTCCGCCTGATCGACCAGCAAGTAGACGAGGTCAGTGACAACGACATCCTGTGGGCGGACCTCGTGATGGCCAGCGGCATGAAGGTCCAGAGAAAAGGACTGGAGGAGATTCTCGCGCGCGCGCGAGAATCTCCTCCAGTCCTTTT
>CAYZVR010000125.1:2900-10486 GCA_964481715.1 uncultured Acidobacteriota bacterium
AGGTCCTATTGAAGCTCGCGGACCACGTCGTGGCGGGCGAGCCGGACGAGGTCTTTCAAGAAATCGCCAAAGACTTTGAGAACGGGACGGCAAGAAGGTTTTATCAGGTCGAAGAAAAGCCCGACCTCACCAAAACACCGGTGGCAAGATTCGACCTCCTGAAAAATGACTATTACGCTTCCATGCCCATCCAGTTCTCCCGCGGTTGTCCGTTTCAGTGCGAGTTCTGCGACATCATCATCCTTTATGGACGCAGGCCGCGCGCCAAGCGCCCCGAGCAAATCCGCGCGGAGCTTGATACCCTCCTCAGTTTGGGCTGGAAAAAACAGGTCTTCATTGTTGACGACAATTTCATCGGCAATCACAAGCTGGCTCTCGAGCTGGCAGTGGAACTGGAAAAGTGGCAAAAGGCCCGCGGGTTTCCGCTGGCGTTCTACACCGAAGCGTCCATGGACCTCGCGCAGCGCCCGGCGCTGATTGAGGCCATGGTGAAAGCGAACTTCTTTTACGTTTTTGTGGGGATCGAAAGCCCTTCGAAAGAGTCGCTGACCGAAACCAAAAAGTACCAGAACCTGCGGCTGGACCCGGTTGAATCCATCAGAATTCTGCACCGGGGCGGCCTGTGGGTTACGGGCGGCTTCATCCTGGGATTTGACTCCGACCCCGAAGACATCTTCGAGCAGCAGATTCGATTCATCGAAACCACGGCCATTCCCTGGGCCATGTTGAATTTCCTGCACGCGATCCCGCTCACTCCGCTCCACGACAGGATGAGGAGAGACGGGCGCTTGCTCGAGCACAGTGTCAACAGCAGCGATGCCACGATTTCAAACTTCCGCACCATGATTCCCACCGATGTATTAGTGCGGGGTTTTCAAAAAATTCTGTCCTCGATTTACAACCCCGAGAAATTCTACGAACGCGCGTTGCGTTCGCTCGAAGACTGGCAGGCCCGAGATTGCCAGCGCCCCGCCCAGCAGCCGAGTTTCGCAAGCATGGTCAGGATTGTGCTCCGATCGTTCTGGCATCAGGGCTTCAAGTCTTCCTATCGGAAAGCCTACTGGAAATACTTCTTTAAACTCCTCTCGCGGTACGCGATGAATCGTCCCAAGCTATGGCTGGGATTTACCATCCTGATCTCCGGGCATCACTTCATCCCTTATTCCAAAGAGGTCGTGCAAAAAGTGGAAGGGGAAGTCACAGAACGCGTCCACATGCCGGAACTGGCTGTCTCAGTGCAAACTCCATCCTGAAATTTCCTCGCTTCGCAATTTTGCCGTCCTCTTGCACGACCCTTTTCCCCGACCTGTCACATAACCTGGACTTACCTTTCCTTGAGCCCGTCAGCCGACGGGTGCTATTCTGATTCTTCGCATCACTCATCCGCCCTTCAGGAGGTTAAATGCGCTACGTAAAACTGGAGCATAGCTCCGTTGACATTTCAATCATCGGGCTCGGCTGCATGGGCATGTCGGACTTTTACGCACCGCCGAGCGACGCGGAATCAATCGGCGTCATCCATCGCGCGCTCGACCTGGAAGTGAACTTCCTCGACACCGCGGACGTCTACGGCATCGGCCGCAACGAAGAACTCGTGGGGAAGGCTCTCAAGGGCCTGCGCGACCGTGTGGTTCTCGCGACCAAATTCGGAAACATCCGCGAGCCGGACGGCCGCTTTGTGGGAATCAACGGCCGGCCCGAATACGTTCGCAAAGCGTGCGACGCAAGTTTGAAGCGGCTGAACGTCGAACACATTGATGTTTACTACCAGCACCGCGTCGACAGGAGCGTGCCGATCGAAGAAACCGTCGGCGCCATGGCGCGCCTGATCGAAGAAGGCAAGGTTCGCTATCTGGGCCTTTCAGAGGCCGCGCCCGCAACCATCCGTCGTGCGCATAAGACCCATCCCATTTCCGCGCTCCAGACGGAATACTCGCTGTGGTCGCGCGACCCGGAAGATGAGCTTTTGCCTACCTGCCGCGAGCTGGGAATCACCTTTGTGCCCTACAGCCCGCTCGGGCGCGGATTCCTCGCGGGAAAAATCAAAAAGTATGACGACCTCGCTCCCGACGACTGGCGGCGCAATATGCCGCGCTTCCTGGGCGGGAATTTTGAGAAGAACCTGGAGCTTGTCCGGCACATCGAACAACTGGCAGAAGAGAAAAACTGCACGCCCGCGCAACTAGCGCTTGCCTGGGTGCTCGCGCAGGGAGAAGACATCGCGCCGATTCCGGGTACGACTAGCCAGGCGCACCTCGAAGAAAACCTCGCCGCGCTCGACATCTTTTTCACGCGCGATGAACTGGCCCTCATTGACGAGATCGCTCCGCAAGGCGTCGCCGCTGGCGAGCGCTACCCCGAAATGGCGATGAAGGCCGTGAACGGGTAGCGGCGCATTGTGGATTCCCGCGGACGCGGGAATGACGGTCTTAAGGCCTGTCCTCGGCATTTCTTCACGCTCCAGCCCATACCTTCGCGTCATTCGGTATAGTAGAAAGGGGCAAGTTCTGTGCTGGCATAAAGCGTGAGGCTTGACGGAGAATTGCCCGGCAGGTGCCGGTATCAAGTTCAGGGTGGTTGGGGATGGTCAGCGTCTCCTTCTAGCCGCCGGGGCCGGTGCGGCGTAGTTTGATGTGACTTCCTCGATGGGAGACGACCTCAAAATCAAATCTGCGAAAGATGGAAACGACCTCCTGGCCGGAGAGTCGTTTAAGCCGTGGCAGGGTGCGCCTCCAATTCGAAGGTGACAAGAATGCTGGGTGAGGGGGCAAGTCCCAGCTCCGCGAGGTCCTCGCCCTCAAGGTGGAGTTCCACCGCCTCGCGGAGGTTGCGCGTAACTTCGTCGAGAGTGCGCCCCTGTGTCACCACCGGAATCTCCAAGCACTCGGCAACGTACCCTGATTGGTCACCAGGTCGAATCGCCGCTTTAATCGTGCGCTGTAGGGTCATCGCTTTCGCCTCCCTCGTCTTCCCCTGAGACTCCCCGCCGCCGCAGACTCCTGAAACGAAGATTACCAGACTCCCGCCATGCCCTCAAGCGCTGCCTGGCGCAGCCGCGGCTGTAGCGGCGGTCGGCGCCTGCCCCGACCTGATCGGGAACCGGCGGCCTGTTCTTGGTAGGGGAAGGCTTTGCCCGCCCATGGGAGCCCCGAGCGCTCCCCTACCCTGACCCCCAGCCTGCGGTGGCCCGCGCTCGCTGCCCCTTTAGGGGCAGGAGAATGTGGCCCATGGCGTCAGCCGTGGGGTCGCCCGTGCGCTGGTTTGACACTCGGAATGGCTCTATGTTAGGCTCCCGGCATAAAGTGCTGGTCGCAAGGGCTCGTTCGGGCTGACCCGGAGGTCACGAAGGTGGGAGGACAAAAACATGAAAAAGCTAGTTCTTGCGCTGGCATTATCACTGCTTTCGGGGGCCATGGGGCTGTGCTACTTCAACTCCCAGCAGGCCGAGCCCTCGCTCGGGGAATTGGCGCGCCGGGAGCGCGAGCACAAGAAGGGCCTCTCCCAAGGGAGGCCTCAAGTAGAAGGAATCAAGTTTTCGCCCGAAGAACGAGCTGCCTTCAACCAGGTAGTCCGCATCGTTTCTGAGGAAAGCCGGTGCAAGAAGCTTACGGGCAACTATGCGGGATGGGAGCAACTTCTAGCCGGTTGTGGCTCGGCGGAGGGGAAGGCTACGGCAGGCGGGCCAGACCCGCGGGCGGACGCAAACTATGATTTTCGCCTGATCATCACGCAGGACAAATTGGAAATCGCCGCCGTACCCAAACGGCGAGGGCCCGCAGGCTTTTTTGCCAATCCCGAGGCCGCTTTCTACAACCCACGAGGCCCCGCATCCACGGCGGACCAGAAGCTTTGTGAGTTCGACGACTCCGGAAGTGTTCATGCAAACGCCGCGTTGGAAGCGAGCGGCGCCAAGGTGAAGCCCAAGGTTTGGACTGAGGAGGACTTGGCGACGCTTCATGGAAACGTCAGCGTCATCGGAGGCGAGAGCGGCACGGCCAGCACCACTCCCGAGGAGAAAACAAACGGTCAAGGGCTCGAGGACACAAAGAGAGCCGCCGAATTGACGGTAATAGGGGTTGCGGTCCGGGAACTCGATTGCAGGAAAGCTTTGGGCAGGTATCTCGATTGGGGCGGACTAGTCGATGGCTGCGAAACGCCCATCGGGAGATTGAACCACGCAGACCCGCGCGGCCGTATTCCAGAATACGACTTTATCCTCAAAGTCGGAGCGGACTCCTTCGAAGTTTCTGCCGTGCCCAAACGCTCGGACCTCCCGGGATTTTACTCCGACGGCAAACATCTATACGGCAGCGAGAAAGGGCCGGCTTCGTCCCGCGACATAGAAATCATGGGGATTAATCCCACTTGGTGAAAAGGCACCCAACTCCCTCCGCGCATGCCCGATATTGGGTCCCTCGAAATACTTGCCCTGTAATTCCTGTCCCGGGGGTGGCGCATACTTCGCGTTTTTCTGCGATGTGTGCGATTGATGTGGGCAGGGTAAGCCCCGCCACTACTTATACGCCGGAATCCCCGTTACGCGTTCGCCGATGACGAGTGTGTGGATGTTGTGCGTGCCCTCGTAGGTGAAAACTGATTCCAGATTGCACATGTGGCGGAAGATGGGGTATTCGTCCGCGACGCCATTCGCGCCAAGGATATCGCGCGCGGCGCGAGCCACGTCGAGCGCGATCTTGACGTTGTTGCGCTTGAGCATGGAAACGTGCGCGTGGTCGGCGCGGCCTTTGTCCTTCAGCCGGCCCACCTGCAAGGCGAGCAATTGTGCTTTGGTGATTTCGGTAATCATCTCGGCGAATTTTTCCTGAACCATCTGGTGCGAGGCGATGGGTTTGTCGTCAAACTGCTTGCGGATCTTGGCGTATTCGAGCGATTCGTTGTAGCACGCCATGGCCGCGCCAATCGCGCCCCAGCCGATGCCGTAGCGCGCCTGAGTGAGGCACGAAAGCGGCCCCTTCATCCCCTGAACATTCGGCAGCATATTTGACGCAGGCACGCGGACGTCCTGGAGCGAAAGGCTGCTCGTCACCGAAGCCCGCAGCGACCACTTGCCCTTGATGTCTTTCGAGGTATATCCCGGCGTGCCTTTCTCAACCAGAAATCCGCGGACGCCTTCCGGCGTGCGCGCCCACACGACCGCTACATCGGCGATGGTGCCGGAAGTGATCCAGGCCTTCTCGCCGTTCAGCACATATTGGTCGCCGTCTTTCACCGCACGCGCGCGCATGCCGGCGGGGTTTGAGCCAAAGTCGGGCTCGGTCAGGCCAAAGCATCCGATGGCTTTGCCTTGCTGCAAAGCCGGGAGCCACTTCTGTTTCTGCTCTTCCGAACCGTAGGCGTGGATGGGATACATGACGAGCGCGCCCTGCACGCTGACAAAGCTGCGCAGGCCGCTGTCGCCGCGCTCGAGCTCCTGCATGATCAGTCCGTACTCGACGTTCGACATGCCGGCGCAGCCGTAGCCTTCCAGACTCGCGCCGTAAAATCCCAGCTCGGCCATCAGCGGCACGAGGTGCTTGGGAAATTTCGCTTCGCGGTTCCACTCCTCGATTTGCGGGATGACTTCTTTTTCCACAAACTCGCGCACCGTTTGCCGGACGAGTTTTTCCTCGTCCGAAAACAGCGAGTCAATTTCCATGTAATCCACGCCGCGAAATGCAAACATGTCTGTACTCCTCACAACTCATTGAATCATTGGCTCATTGTAACAGTTAATGTCGGAGTCCGTCGTCAGTTGTCCGTGGTCCTTTGCCCGGTGCGACTCGTCACACGCCATTCTCGACGCGCCAAGGCAGGATCGATCAGCCCTTGGTTCAACGGAACGACGGCTCAATTTGGCAATGGCTGGCAGCAAGCCTATAATCGGGGGGCATGGACGAACGAGTGCGTTTGACCGCGATGGTGAAAGCGGCGGGTTGAGCAGCCAAGTTGAGTCCAAGTCTGTTGGACTCGGTGCTCAGTAAGCTGCCGAAGCAAACCGATCCGAATGTTCTCATCGGTTTCGATACCGGAGACGACGCGGGGGTGTATCAACTCGCGCCGGATTTGGCGCTGGTGCAGACGGTGGATTTTTTCACGCCCATCGTGGATGACCCTTACACTTTCGGCCAGCTCGCTGCGGCGAATTCACTCTCAGACGTTTACGCGATGGGCGGGCGGCCCATCTCGGCGCTTTCGATCGTCGGCTTTCCGAACACCGGCCGCGACGTTTCGATCCTCGAGCAGATTCTCGCCGGAGGTCTCGCCAAAATGCAGGAGGCGGGGTGCGCGGTTATCGGCGGGCACTCGATTGGCGACGATGAAATCAAGTTCGGCTACGCGGTCACCGGCCTCATCAACCCCAATCGCGTGCTCTCGAACGCCGGCGCGCGGGCGGGCGACCGTTTGGTGCTTACCAAACGCCTGGGAACGGGCGTGATTTCAACTGCGCTGAAAACCAATCAAGCGCCGCAGGGCGCCGTCGAAGCCGCGATTGAGTCCATGGGCGCGCTCAACCGCGCGGCGAGCGAGATCGCGCTCCGCTTCGACGTGCACGCCGCGACGGACATCACGGGTTTTGGACTGCTCGGCCACGCTCGCGGGATGGCCATCGCGAGCAAAGTAAGTCTCGCGCTCGACGCCGCGCGGCTGGAATTTCTTCCGGGAGCGCTCGAGTGTTCGCGTGCAGGATTTATCCCCGGCGGGCTCAAGCGAAATAAAGAATTCGTCTTAGGCTGCGTTGAGTTCGCGAGCGGGATTCAAGAGGATGTTTTGAATCTTCTCTTCGATCCTCAAACCTCAGGGGGGTTGCTGTTGGCCGTGGCGGCAACGGATGCGCCTCAACTCCTCGGAGACCTGGGCGCGCAAAAAATTCCAGCGCAACAGGTGGGCGAGGTCTTGCCCAGAACACAATTCCTGATTCGGGTCCGTTGATTTCCCCACCGCTGCGAGGTGTCATCTTGGTGAAACTCATCCAGGCCGAATCCAAGGAGCAGATCGCCCTGGCACGCCTGCTCTTCCGTGAGTACGCAGACTCGCTGGGCGTGGACCTCTGCTTCCAGGGCTTCGAGAAAGAACTCGCCGGCCTTCCGGGAGACTATGCGCCGCCCGGCGGCCGCCTGTATCTCGCCTTCGTGAACGATCAGCCGGCGGGTTGCGTGGGTTTGAGAAAAATCGAGGGCGGAGCCTCAGAGATGAAACGTCTCTATGTGCGGCCGCTCTTTCGCGGTCAGGGTATCGGGCGGCAACTGGTGCTCGCCCTGGTCAAGGACGCGCGGGAACTCGGCTACGCGCGAATGCTCCTCGACACGCTGCCCTCCATGAAGCGGGCTCTCGAGCTTTACCGCACGATGGGCTTCAAACCTATCGACCCCTACCGCGCAAACCCCGTGCCAGGTGCGATGTTCCTCGAACTGAATCTGCTTTGAAGGCTTCTTGTTTCGACGACCCTGGCGCACCTAGCGATGGACTGTTCTCGGCGCCTCCCCTGGAAGGACCCCCCACTTGGAAGCGGGACAGTTTCCGAGTGCGCCGTTGCTCGGCTAGAACTTCGGATTACCCCTTGGATTTGTCGTTGAACACTAGGCGAC
>CAYZVR010000126.1:0-10455 GCA_964481715.1 uncultured Acidobacteriota bacterium
CGTCTGCCTAAGCGAGCGCGTGACAATAGCCAGCCCAAGAAAGGTGCCAGCCATCTGACTCATTGGCCGTTTATGGATAGGCAATAGACGAAGTGGTCGAAGGACCCGAAATAGACGCGGCTATGAGAAATAGCCGGTCCCGAAGCGACGAGTCCAAGCGTCCCGGTTGAGAATAACTTTTGGCCGGACGTACTGTACGCGTAGAAATTGCCTTCGCCCCCTCCGAAAAAGACTACATCGGTGATGGAGGCGGGGGCCGAAAACAGCGGGCAGTTTCCAGGCGTGGCGCAACCTCCGGTGATGTTGATCGGGATGTCCTGATCAATCGTGATGGTCCCGTCTGAGCCCTGGCGGAGATCAAACAAATGACCGTTTCCGCTCGGACAGAAGATGTGGTTGCAGTCCGAAGATGTGCTCGACGGCACCAGCGCGGGCGAGGCAATCAGTTCCCCCGATGCCAGGTCGGTTTGAATCGGGGAGCCGAGAAAACCCGTGTTTCCGCGGGGAAATGTATAAACGATGCTGTTCTTGTCGGCGGCGGAAACCCAGTCATCGAAAGGCCCTGAGCCCGCGCACTGCCCCGTCGTGTGTAGTACCGGCGAGGAGCCCACATCCCCGGCATCGGTAGAATCGTTCGGGACCGCCTGATAGAAACTCTTGAAGGCGCCCGTGCTGGTGTTCAACGCAATAACTCCATCGGGATAATCGGTGGCGTTCGGCGTGGAGGGCACGCATCCCAATCCGGCATTACCTGTTCCTATATATAATGTATTGAAGGTCGTATCGATAGCGGGGGAGGACCAGATGGCTGCGCCCAGGCATGTACCCGGGACAGGACAGGTCGTTTGATCGACGGTGTCAAAACTCCAGACTATCGCACCTGTTGTGGCATTGAGAGCCACGACTCGCCCAGCAACGCACGGGGCCGAATTATGAGAAGCAACGCCCACATAAACGACTCCAGTGTCGACAGCCGGCGAAGACCAAATTTCATATCCCAGACAAGGGTCGCCGAGCTGGATTTTCCAGACCAGCCCGCCCGTCGTCCCGTCCAGCGCATAAACAAATCCATTCACCGCTCCGAAGTAGACGATCCCGCTTTCGACGGCGGCCGACGAACCGATGCGGGAAGGGTTGTTCAGCACGCAGCCGACGACGGGGTCAATCGCGAAAGACCAAATCTTTTGTCCGGTTAGGGCATTGAGTGCAAAGAAGTTTCCACTCCAGGAGCCTACAAAGACCGTACTGACTCCGCCCACGGTGGCCACAGCGGGTGAAGCGCTGACTTTGCCGCCTGTATCAAACGTCCACTTCTTCTTTAAAAGGCTGACGTTCGCGGAGCTGAGTCCGGTTTCCGCGCTGCGTCCCGTGTTGGCAAGGTCGCGGCGGTATTTCGGCCAGTCCTCGCCCGGGCTGGCGATCGTTGCGGCGGCGGTGCCGGAGCTGGTGTTGTCAAAAACACTCGGGGCACGGACCGTAACGATCGGCGGGCTTGGAACGACAGACGGGGCTGTGTACAAGCCGGTCGAAGAAATTGCGCCCAACGTGCTGTTTCCTGCGCCGGCTCCGTCAATGCTCCAGGTAACGTTCTGGTTGGTGCTTCCCGTCACCGTGGCTGAGAACGGCTGAGATTGGTTGACGTTTACGGTGGGGCTCGAGGGTATAACCGTGACCACCACCACCACCCTCAAGCTGGCCCCGGTCGAAGTCCCGCCGCCGGGACTAGGGGTTGTAACAGTGATCTGAAAGGTCCCGGCGGTAGTCAGTAGCGCCGCCGGTGCGATGGCGGTCAACCGCGTGGAGGTGCCGAAGGAGGTGGCAAGAGCCGTCCCATTGAACAGGACGCTCGATTGCCGGGCGAAGCCGGAACCATCCACGGTAATCGTGGTGTTTCCACTGCCCGCGTTGATGGTATTCGGTGTGAGCGAGTTGAGCGCTGGTGCAGGGTTGACGATGGTGGCGGTAGCTGAGCCGCTCCGAGTGTTATCGGCAGCCGCCGTGGCGACAATGCTGACCGTGTTGGGTGTCGGCGGTACGGCCGGAGCCGTGTAGACCCCCGTTGTCGAATTGATGGTCCCTACCGTCGAGTTGCCGGTTCCCGCCCCACTGATGCTCCAGGTCACGGTCTGGTTGGTGCTTCCCGTCACCGTGGACGAGAAAGTCTGGTTCTGGCCCACCGCTAAGGTGGTGGCTGGAGGCGTCACCGTGACCACCACCACCACCTTCAGATTGACTGGGCCAGAGATGCCGCCCCCTGGACTGGGGGTCACCACCGTGACGGGGAAGGTCCCGACCAAAGTCAGTTGGGCTGCAGGGATGCTGGCGGTTAGTTGCGTGGAGCTACCGAAAGTGGTGGTTAGCGAATTGCTGCCGAGCTTGACTGTGGACTGAGATGTGAAGCCCGTACCATTTACTGTGAGCGACGTATCCCCACTGCCGACGACAATGGTGAGAGGCGATATCGAGTTGATAACCGGCAACGGGTTGACCAACGTAAGGGAAGCCGTGGCGGTGCGGGCGGGGTCGGCCACACTCGTCGCCGTAACGGTCACTATGTTTGGTGATGGAGGAACAGGCGGCGCCGTGTAGAGCCCAGCCGAATTGATGGTTCCCACCGTGGTGTCTCCGCCGACCGTGTTATTCACCGACCACGTTACAGCTTGGTTGGTGCTCCCCGTCACCGTAGCTGTAAATTGCACGGCCTGGGCAATGTTCAAGGTCTGCGTGGTGGGGCTTACGGTTACGGTAATCAGGACCGTCATGTTTACGCCATTCGACGTCCCGCCTCCTGGGCTGGGGTTTACAACCGTCACCGGGAAAGTCCCCGCCGTGGCCAATTGGGCGGCTGGGATGATGGCATTTAGTTGCGTCGGGCTTCCGAGAGTGACGGTCAGAGAGTTGCCGCCGAGCTTCAGCGTGGACTGAGATGTAAAACCCACCCCCTTTATTGTAAGCGGAGTATTCCCACTGCCGGCGTTGATGGTAAGAGGCGAGATCGAGTTGATGACGGGCGGCGGGTTGGTCAGCGTCACGGTCGCGGAAGCCGCGCGACTTGGGTCGACGACGCTCGCCGCCTTTACGGTAAGTATGTTCTGGAAGGGCACGACAGCAGGAGCCGTGTAAAGCCCGGATGAACTGATCGCTCCGAACGTGGCGTTCCCCACTGCAATGTCGTTGACGAACCAAGTCACACCTTGATTGGCACTTCCGGCGACGGTGGCCGTAAATTGCAGCGTTTGATTGACGTCCAGCGTCTCAGTGGAGGGGCTCACCTGGACCACAACCAAGACATTCAGATTTGTGGCGTTAGAAGTTCCCCCTCCGGGGCTGGGAGTTGTAACGGTAAGAGGGAAGGTGCCGGCGGTGGCCAATAGCGCGGCCGGGACGACGGCCGTCAACCGCGTGGAACTGCCGAAGGTGGTCGCGAGCGAAGTAGCGCCCAGGCTCACCGTGGACTGCGGCGCAAATCCGGTCCCAGTCACAGTCAGCATAGTGTCACCGGCGCTGACATTGACCGTGTTGGGCAATATTGAAACGATTGCAGGCGATGGGTTGACGACGGTTACTGTGGCAAAATCGCTGAGGCTCGGGTTGGCGACGCTCGTGGCCCGAACGGTTACGTTGTTTGGCGAAGGCGGGACTCCTGGAGCCGTGTAAAACCCGGGGGCTTTGATTGTCCCTACGGTCGAATTGCCGGCGCCTGCTCCGTCAATGCTCCAGTTTACGTTATGGCCGATGCTGCCCGTCACGGTCGCCGTGAATTGCTGACCTGTGCCCGTTGGGGTTGTGACTGTCTTGGGAGAAATCGAAATGGATGAAACGGGAGGAGGGGGAGGCGAAACTCCACCACCACCGCAGCCGAGCAGGAGAACACTGAGAAACCCCGCCCAGGCCGTGAGCCCCATTTTGGGAACGGCTTTTGCCACCGTCAACGGACTCCCCGTTCTTGACCGCTTGATGGCGTAGAGTCTTTTCAGGCTACGACGATTGTCCAAAGCGAAAAAAGTATCGAGCCGGTCAGATCACCACTTGGCCAAGCCCGTGTCGCTTTGTGACATGCCTTAGAGATATCGGTGGGAATTGAGAGGTGGTTGAGGGCTGGTCTGCCTAGGCGAGCGCCTCGGCCAGAGCCTTGAGCGCGCGGGTCCACTCTTTTTTCGCTTCCCCCGGCGTTGAGCCGTAGGCGTGGACGAAAAACGTAAGGGCATATCCCCAGAGTTCCTCGGGATGGAACAGACAACGGCGAATAACGATTTCCATCTGACCCTGCACGCGAAACGTGCGTAACTTCGCTTGCACCACCCTCGCGAATTGCAAATGGGCTTTCAACCGTGGTGGGCGGCCGCCGCGGTCGAAGACAACATCAACGTAACTTGCGGTTTTGAACGGGAGCTTGAAATCGAGCCGCTCGTCCTCGGCCAGTTCGGTTGTGCTCCAGGCGTCGCACTTTGCCGAGCGGAGGTTGGAGCCCGGAGCGTTGATCTTCCGAAGCAGCAATATGAGGGGTGGGAATTTCCGGCACTCGGGAAGCCGCGCAATTTGGTGGGGGAAGCACTTCAAATCCCAGTAACGCAGCTTGGGATGAGGGCTGGCCCAGGGAATTTCCAGCCTCGCGTCATCGGCGTCGAGTTCCTGAAGGATTTCGATTCGCACGGAGTCTGGGGTGTGACGCTGCGGGAGGCAGGTGCGCGCAGGGACCCTTTTTCAGTGTACTCGAAGAAGTGGAAATCAAGAGCGGGGGCCGGGTGGTTTTGAAGAGGAAGGTTCTTTCCCGGTCCCCCGTCTTGCGTGAGTCCTACCCCCCGAAGGGGGTTGGTAGTGGCTAAGTCATCTGTGGTTGCTGACTACTGAAATTGATGCCGTGTCAGGCGATCGGGTTGCCGCGAAAATGGATTCAGGGGGGCCATCGCTCCCGCCGCAGCCGGTTGATGAGTCGGACCGAGGGAGGGACTTCTGTCCTCCCCTTGAGGCTTATGGTATGATGCACGCTGTGTCGATCGGAAACTCTTCCAGCGAAAAGTCTTCCCCTGATGCGGCGACCGGCGGTGTGACCGCCGAGAAAACTCGGGCGAACCGCCGAAGCGCGCGAATGGTTCTGAGGGTTCCTCTGCTGATCAACGCTGTAGACTCAAACGGCGATACCCAGTGGGAACCCGTGGAAACCGTGATGGTCAGCCTGCACGGCGGGATGCTGCGCGCGAAGCAGAATTTTCAAGTCGGTGACACGCTGGACATCCGAGTGCGCAACAAGGACCGCTCCGCGCACGCCCGCGTCGTGTGGACGACGTCTGAGGTCACGCCCAACGGCGTCGAACTGGGCTTTGAAATCCTCGACCAGGACGGGTTCTGGGAAATCAAATTCCCGACCGACCGATGGTCACAGAGACCACAACCGGATAACTCCAAGGGCTGACGCCCTTCAATCGCTTGGAGGAGAGGGGTGCCCATGCTCGTCAAAGATTTCATGACCGGCGAAGTGACCGCGTTGCAGGAAACAGACACTCTGCTCGACGCGGCGATGATTTTTGTGCGCTCCTCGTTCCGACACGTCCCCGTGCTTCGGGACAAGAAAGTCGTCGGCATTATTACGGAGCGCGATGTCAAGCAATTCGCGCCTTCGCTGCTCAGCCGCACGAGCGCCGAAGAATACAACCAGATCATGGAGACGACGCCCATTTCCCGCGTCATGACGCGCGAGCCTGCGTGCCTGAGCCCCAACCAGCCGGTTTTCGAGGCCGCAACGATCCTCCACAGCAGGCGGGTGGGCTGCCTGCCGGTGGTCGAAAACGGCGAGCTGGTGGGCATTATCACCACCACCGATCTGCTGGGGCTGCTGATCCGGATCATGGAAGACAAGGGCTTGCAAGGATCCAAACCTTCGTCTTCTTCGTAACCCGGCGGTCCACGCCTTTTCATCCCTCTCCGTCCACCGTTGTTCCCGGCTGTTCAGGCAATTCAACTTCTCTAGTTGCATTCCGCTATAATCGGACCTATCCCATGAGCTGGTGGACTTTGCCGCGCATGCCCGAACCGGAAGTGATGAGCGAGGCGGACGAGGTCGAAGCCTACGCCTCGGCGGCTGCGCAGGCGTATCTCGATTCGATTGACAACACCTTGGTGGACCAGGTGGTTTCGCTCGGGCGCACGAACGGCTGGCTGCTCGATATCGGCACGGGCCCGGGCGGCATTCCGCTTAAGATCGCGCGCCGCCTGCCGAACCTGCGCGTGGTGGGCGTGGATTTTTCCGTGAACATGGTCCGCGCCGCCCAACGCTCGGCGGCCGAGCAGGGCCTCACCGAGCGCGCCTTCTTTCCTGTCTCCGATGCCAAACGCCTCTGTTTCCCCGACGCCTGCTTCGATCTGGTGCTTTCGAATTCGGTGCTCCATCACCTGCAGGATCCCATCCCGCTCTTCAACGAAATGGCGCGCGTGCTGAAGCCGGGAGGCGTCATCCTCGTGCGCGATCTGCGGCGGCCCACCCGCCTGGTTTTTCCCTTGCACGTGCGGTGGTTTGGGCGGTATTACTCGGGATTGATGAGGAAGCTCTATGAGGATTCGGTCCGCGCCGCTTACACAGGTCCGGAACTCGCGGACCTGCTGCGGCGTTCGGCGCTGAAGGATGCGCGCCTTTTTTTTCACGAGCACACGCACCTGGGCTTTTCCTGGGCACGGGAAGGGCAAGGATAAGATGCGATCTGTTTTCTTTACACTGCTCTGTTTGGTGAGCGCGGTTTCCCTTGCGGCTCCCAAGAAGCCGCCCAAGACCTACTCGATCCCGCTTCCCCCGCCAACGGATTTTTCATCCCTCGACTGGTTGATGGGAGAATGGTCGGGGAAAACCGTGGAGAAAAGTCCGCAGGGCGAAGTGCACCTTTCCGTCGCGTACGATCTCGACCGGCGGTTCATGATCTTTCGAGAAAAGGTCACGCTGGCCGCAACGGACGCGACGCCGGCCGTGAATGAGTCCTGGATGGGCGTCCTGAGCGGCCGGAACACAGGAAACGATTTTATTCTGCGGGTGTTTTCGTCCACCGGATTTATCACGCGTTATCGCGTTACGGTGAATCAGGGAGAAATCCGCTTCACGCCGGAGGGCGGCGAACGGCCTCCCCCGGGATGGCTCTTCCGACGGGCGTTGTCGCGCTCGGGCCCCGGCGAGTTGACCGAAACCGTCGAGGCCGCTCCTCCCGATGGCTCCTTTTTTGCTTACTATTCCGCCAAGCTCGCGCGCGAAGCCTCATCGTCGGGGCAGGGGGTTGCCGCCGGAAGCGATAAACCGAAATGAAGAAATTTCCGGCCGGCGGCGCAGCGGCCTGAATTTTCCTGATACGATGGTGACCCGGCAGCCCGTTACGGCATCTATTTCCATAAGCCCTGCGCTGGGTAACGCGGATTCAGGGGGCATAAACCATGTCTAAAGGCAAAAAGGTCGCTCTCGGCATATTGATCTTTGTGGTCGTGCTTCTCGTGGGATTGGCCGTCGCTATTCCGATACTGATCAATATTGACCGTTACCGTCCCCAGGTGGCGAAGCATCTGCAGGAAGAAACCGGGAAGCCTGTCGAAATCGGCCACCTGTCGCTGCATCTGTTCCCGACCGTCTCCATCCGCGTGGATGATTTTTCCATGGGAAATCCCGAGGGATTCCCCCAGGGCTCATTTGTGAAGACCAAGAGTATCGTTGCCGACGTGGATGCGGGCGCCTTGTGGGACCACAAGGTGATCATCAATTCTCTTGAGATCAATGACCCTGTCCTCAACCTTCTTCAGGACACGCGCGGCCGGTGGAATTTTGAGAACCCGCCCAAGCCGAGCAGCGCGAAAACTGCTTCTGACGGCAGCCCTTCATCCTTTTCACTGGGCGTCATCTCGAAGGTCGCGATTTCGAACGCGCAATTGAAGGCCGCGAGCCTGCTTGCCTCCGGCCGCGAGGCCCCGGCCTATTTCCAGGGCAATGGCGTGTCTCTGGAATTGGATCAGGTTGACCTGAACGCTTTCACGGGCGCTTCGGCGGCGCTGGATACGCCGCAGCGGACGGTCTTCGCCACCGCTCACGGCGTCGGCTGGGGAACTTCCATCGCCTTCGCCGCCGGCCCCCCCGCCGCGGCGGGCAAGCCCGCGGCGCAGGGGAATCTCACTGCAAAGAGTTTGGGCTTTGGAAACCTCCGCGTGAGCTCCGTCAAGTCGAAGCTGCGCCTCTTTCCCAAGCAGGCTTTCTTCGACGACCTCAGTTTCAACCTTTACGACGGCCACGCGGCGGGCGGCCTGGCCTTCAACTTTGCCGGGCGCAATCCTGCTTACAGCACCAACGCGAAGCTCAGCGGCGTGAACGTGGCGAAGCTCCTGGAGGCTTTCCCCGACTCGCGCGGCAAAATGACGGGAACCATGGACGGGAATTTCAAACTCGCGGGCGAAGTGACGCACTCAGCGGATCCGCTGGCGGGCATGCGCGGTAACGGCAACGTGAGCGTCAAGAACGGCAGGCTGCCCAGCCTGAACCTGAACAAAAACCTCATGGCGTTGGCCAAACTCACCAACCTGGGCGCGCCGCAGGGCGACCCATCGGCATTTTCCTCCATGGCGACCGACTTCGCGATCGCCAACAACCGAATCAGCAGCAACAAAATTGCCATCGTCGGGAGCGGCATAGATATTGACGGCGCGGGCGTCCTGGGCATGGCGGGCGCGGGGAACATGGACTATCAGGGAGTCGCCAAGCTCGTGGCCGGTCAAAGTCCCATCGCAGGCCTTCTCGGTGGGCTCACCGGCGCCACCATGCAGGACGGCAAGCTGAACCTTCCTTTCTCAATCGCCGGAACGCTCAACAATCCCCGCTTCGTACTGAAATCCCTGGGCAGCGCGAACCAGGCCAACGCGCTCCAAAACCTGATGGGCAAGCAGGATTCAACCCAGACGGGCGAGCAACAACAGCCCGCGGATTTGGTGCAGGGCCTCTCGGGACTTTTCAAAAAGAAAAAGCCGCCGCAGTAACTCTCTCGAAAACTCGTTGGCTGATCTGGCCAGAAGAGTGGACAAGGGCGGGCAGGGCGGCGCGGGTAACGGAAGTTTCCTACAGGCGTGCCAGCAGGGCCTGGAAACGGGGATGCCCGCGGAGAGCGGCGAGGTCTGAGTCGTTCTCAAACCATTCTTTCTGCCCCATGCCGAAAGTCACAGCCTTCTCCAGGCAGTCGACGGACTCCTCAATTTTTCCCATCAGCGAATAAACACAGCCGACATTGTAAAGAACCGCCGGATCGTCCGGATCCATCTCCAGCGCGCGCTTCGCCCATTCGTGGGCGCGCGCTTGCTGTCCCATCTGAGAGAACGCCTGAGCGCCGAAGTAGAGAGCGCGGCCGTCATCCGGATGCAGCTCCAGATGTTTTTCGATAACCCGCAAGCCCTCCATCAAAGCCGCCCGCGCTTCGGCCTTGCGCCCGAGAGCTTCATAAACCATGGAAAGCAGGTTCGGTGCCTGATAGTCCTCCGGGCGCACCCGGCACGCCTGTTCGTAAAAGCGCGCCGACTCTTCCATTTTCCCGTGGCTGAAGAGAGTCCGCGCGTAGAAATAGTAGGCCTCAAACAAATCCGGATTAATCCGAATAGCGGCCTCAAATTCCTTGCTCGCCTCCTCAAGCTGTTTACGGAGCGAGACCGCGACCCCGCGGGCGACATGGGCTTCCGCAAGCTCGGGATCCAGTTCCAGAGCTCTGCTGCTGGCCTTGTCGGCTTGCTTGAGATTGGTCTCGCTGGCAGACCACCACATGTACAGATAAGAATAACAGTCGGCCAGCCCGGCGTAGGCCCGGGCGTAACTAGGATCGATGGCGATGGCGCGCTCGAACATCTGCTGAGCGTACTCGATGGTCTTCCGCCGGAACAGGTGGAAATACTGCCGCCCGCGCAAATAGTAGTCATAGGCCAGCACGTCGGCGGTGGGAGCCTTGCCGATATCGCGTTTTTCCTTTTCAGTGAGTGCCAGCTTCAGCGCCGCGGCAATGCTGTGCGCGATTTCATCCTGAATGGCAAAAACATCTTCGAGCTGGCGATCGTAGCGCTCGGCCCACATGGTGTGCCCGCTGTTCGTTTCGACGAGTTGGGCGGTGAAGCGCAGGCGGTTGCCAGCGCGGCGCAGGCTTCCCCCCAGCACGTACCCTGCGTTCATTTGCCGGCCGATATCCTGTTCGCTCGAGGGCTTGTCGCGGAATGCAAAGACTGCTGAGGGAGGGAACACACGCAGCTCGCGGATCTTCGAAAGCTCAGTGATGATGTCTTCGGTGATGCCGTCTCGGAAATATTCGTCTTCCTGAGCGCCGCTCACATTGTGGAAGTAGAGGACAGCGACGGATTTTTTCGCCGCCGCTTCAGCAACGGGTTGCTCCGGAGCCTGCGCGCGTGCCGACGATTCCCGGCCCGAGTCCGTGTCGCGCTTCAGGCGCTTCAAGTCGGCCAGCAGCC
>CAYZVR010000127.1:0-10334 GCA_964481715.1 uncultured Acidobacteriota bacterium
AGGTGACGAAGGCTGAGGCAAGGGCTCGGACTCGAAGTGAGGAACATGAGAATTGCAGAGCAAGAATTCCAGATTGCCGATAACGGTTCCGAAAGCGCCGGTAAGCGAAGAAAAGGCGAATTCAGGAGGCGAAAACGCAAATTCAAGAGACGTTAAAATAGCAAGAACGAAGCCACGATGTTGTTGAAAACAAAGGGTCGGGATCAAAAAACGAACCCAAAACGAACTGGGTTCTAACCCCCAACGAAGTCTCTAGATCGCCTTACGAAGCCGGAAGAAACCCGTGCTCGTGGACGAGGGCGAACGCTCACGCGGGAATGCGGCCGGGAAAGAACATGCTCACGAGCAGGAGAAGCGTCAGGACAATCATCACCACCGCGGTCGTCCAAGCAATGAGGTTAAAGGCGCGCGTGTTGCGGTATTGGCCCATCAAATCCACGCGGTTCGAGAGCCGCAGCATGAAGATCAGAACGAAAGGAAGGAGAATGCCGTTCGCGACCTGGGAGAGCAGGATGAGAGGAATCTGCCTCTCCTCCTTCAGGACGATCACGATCAGCGCGGAGACAACGATGAGGCCGGTGTACAGCCAGTAGAAGGCAGGGGCTTCATGAAAGCGCTTGTTGACGCCGGACTCGACCCCCAATCCTTCGCAGACGCAGTAGGCGGTCGAGAGCGGAAGGATGGAAGACGCAAACAGCGACGCGTTGCAGAGGCCGAAGGCAAACAACAGGGTTGCCGCCTGCCCCGCCAGAGGCCCAAGCGCCAGCGCCGCATCCGCCGCGTCACGGATCTCGCGGTGCCCGGTGGAATAGATCGTCGCGGCGCAGGCCACCACGATGAAAAACGCCACGACGTCGGTGACGATGCAGCCGACGATCACGTCCCAGCGCGAGTGGTGGTAGTTCTTGAGCTTGATCCCCTTCTCGACCACCGCCGACTGAAGATAGAACTGCATCCAGGGCGTGATGGTCGTGCCCACCAGCCCGATCAGCATGTAAATGTAACCCGCATGGAAATGAAAGGTGGGTTTCACCAGCTCGACCATGGTCACGGTCCAGTCCGGCCGCGACAGAATCGCCGAGATCGGATAGGCCAGGTAGAAAACGCAAGCCACCAGGAAGATCTTTTCGACCATCCTGTAGGTCCCCTTCACCACCAGTCCCCACACGATGAGGGCGCCGAGCGGAATGACGAAATGGCGGCTGACACCGAGGACCGACATCCCGGAGGCAAGCCCGGCGAAATTCGCGATGGTGTTGCCGAGGTTCGCGACCAGCAGCAGAACCATCAGGAAGAACGTGGTCCGGAATCCG
Source organism: uncultured Acidobacteriota bacterium (assembly GCA_964481715.1). GTDB lineage: Bacteria > Acidobacteriota > Terriglobia > UBA7540 > UBA7540 > JAHEKS01. Next base: position 1,314 of record CAYZVR010000127.1, read on the forward strand.
TACTCCTCGCGGATGAGATCGGCCAGGCCCTTGCCGGTGACGACGCCCATGCGGGCCACCATCTCCTGCACCACGATCAGGGCAATGGTGATGGGAATCAGCGTCCACAGCAGCGAATAGCCGTACCCCGCACCGGCCACGGAATAGGTGTAAATGCCGCCCGCATCGTTATCCACGTTGGCGGTAATGATGCCCGGCCCAATCACGGCGAGGAAAATCAGGAGCTTGGTTCGGTAGTGTCGAAACTTCCGCATGTTCATGCCTGGCCCACCCGCCGGTTTTATCCGCGATGGATTACGAGTTCCAAAACGTCGTCGGCGGTGACCACGCCGAGCAGATAATGCTTGTCGTCAACGACCGGGAGGCTCACCAGGTTGTACTTGTGGAACAAATCAACCACCACTTTTTCGTCGGCCTGGGATTCAACCGAAATGACCGGATCCATGGAGAGCTCCTTTAGCGCCGTGTTCGCCTCGGAAAGCAGAATCCGCGCGATGGGAACCGCTCCGGACAGAACCCCCTGAGAGTTGATCAGGTAGATGAAATGGATGGTCTCAACCGGGCCTTGGAAGTTTTTCAGTGAGAAGATGGCGCCCTCGATCTCGGCAGTTTCACCCACCACCAAGAAATCGGTTGTCATCATCGCGCCGGCGGTTCTTTCCTCGAAACCCAGCAGGTTGCGCACTTCCCGCGCCTCGTCCTTGCCCATATCGGCCAAGACTTCCGCGGAAGTCTCCGGCGGCATTTCCTGCAGGACATCGGCCGCTTCGTCAGGTTCCATCTCTTCGACGATGTCGGCGGCCTTCTCGGTGGTGAAACTTTCGAGCAGCGCAGCCTGCAGGTGTGTGGGAATTTCGGAGAGCGCCTGGGCAGCCGTCTCGTCGTCCAGGGATTCGATCACGGCCCGCTGCTCGTCGCGGCTGAGCTCTTCGAGGATGTCGGCGATGTCGGCCGGGTGGAGCTGCGCGACCCGGTCAAAGGAAGTCCTCAGCTTTACGCGGCGGGCAGGATCCGATTCGATGAGGTTGACGAATTCCCAAGGGATGCTCCTGGACGGGAAGAGTTCCGAAAAAGATCGGAGGCTGTGCTTGGCCATCATTCCCTGCAGGAGGCGGCGAACCGCCGCAGAGACGCCCACGTTGACCGCGATGATCCGCAGCTCGGTGTGGCCGTTCGTCGGCTGGATGTCAAAATCCACGTCGTTCACCCGCACGACCTTGCGGTGATTGACGTCGATAATTTGCTGGTCGAGGACGTCCTTCTTGACATGCATCAGGCCTTCGTCCGGGGCGTAACACCGGACCTGGTCTATCGGAACGCTTGTCTGGATCTGGCGGATGGAAATGGACTGCATCTGACCGTGCGTGATGCAGAGCAACTGCTTGGCTGGAGTGTGAACCAGATAGGACGCAACGAGCAGGGCGTTCTGGCTGGGGTCAACACACATTTCCACCAGCCGCCCCAGGTATTCGCCATTCACATCGTAGGCGTCCGTGTGCTGAAGTTCCGTAAAGAAAATCATGGCATGCCTCTCTCTGGTTCGCCGGCGAAGTGCCGGCCGGCCTTGGCGGGGGGTTCCAAAATCAAAAGCCCCGTTGGAGCCAAGCGCTCCACGGGGCAATTCGCCTCATGGTCTTCGATAATGAAGCGGTTCACGGCGCCTCCTGGTGGGAGCTTTGGCTCCACGCAACGTAGTGTGTCGCCGCGGCGACACAGAGCCACCTTAGGCAAAGCCTTAATCCGGCCGGGCCGGCTCCACCTGTTGGCCCGTCTCCGGGTTTCCAGGCAGTGGCATTTGTTCGCGTGGTAACCTCGCCTAACGAGGTCGTTTGAGTTTTAGAAATGCCTTTGAATCCTCCGCGACTCAAGAATCAATACCGCAACTTACTTAATACGAACGGTTTAGTTTTTTGTCAAGAAAAAAGCGGTTTGGCTGACTGTTTTGGCTCGAAATTTGCAGAAAGTGAACGTCCTGGGGGGATTGAAGGTCTAGGGCCGTGGGCGAGACTTGGATGCGGACGAGCGCTGGTGGCCAAGGCGTGAGTTGCGCCACTAGCCCAATGACTTGCTTTCGGGGTCAGCGGCGCTGATTACTTCATCCCCATCGCCCACTTGATACCGTTGAGCAGCGACTCCTGGAAGCGCGGGTCTTCCCAGACGGCCTTTTCGTGGCCGAGCGCCGTATAAAACGCCCGGCCTTTGCCGTCCTGCCGAGTCCATGCGAGCGGCCAACCGTAGAACCGCCCGCGCACGCGCTGGTTTTTGATGTCAACCGAGTTCGGGTCCAGCCGCAGCAGGACGTGCGAAGTATCGGCCTGGAAGTCTGACATTTGATAGATCTCGTCGTTAACCTGGAACGACTTCCCCAGGAAGGCGACGAGAGGGCTCGACGGGTCCGCGACCTCCACGGTCACCTGCTGGTGCCAGGGGTGGTCGTTAAAATAGGCGCCGACCAGCTTCAGGTAGTCCTCCCACTGATAAAAGGTATCGGTGGCGCTGTGAACACCCACAAAGCCGTGGCCGGAACGAACGAAATCCATAAATGCCTTTTTCCCGGCTTCGGTCATGGGCAGTTCGCCGGTCGTATAGAACATCACGGCATCATAGTTCTTAAGATTCTCCGCTGTGAAAGCGCCCACATCCTCGGTCACGGTCGTCTCAAATGCCCCCGACTTCTCGCCAATCTGCTTGACGATCTCGGTCGAAAACGGGATCACTTCGTGTTTGTACCCGGCGGAAAGGGTCATGTAGAGAAGCTTGCCCTTCTTCGGCGCCTTGGCCCAGGCGAGTTGGGAAAGCATGAGCACGAACAACGCAGCCACCATCAATGAGAGCTTTGAAATCGTTTGGGACTTTCGCATGGCGAATTCCTCCAGGCGGAATGAGCTATCAAATATCAAAAGCCGAAGGCCTTGGCGTCCGCCGCATTTTGTAAGGGGCGACACTGACAAACTGGCCCCGGCCCCGAGCGATGGGAATCCCGCAGGGGACTCGAACGCGGGCCTATGTTACCACACACGCACCGCCCGAACTGCAAGCGCTGATATTCAGATTGTGGCCGAAAAGCAGCGCGTGCCATAATGGCGGGCTCTTTGCAGACCAGCGGGTTGAGAATGCCACCCGATCCCGGAGACATGCCATGATGCGCCGACTAATGCCTATAGTTCTTCTGTGCCTGATCGCTGCCCCGCTCTCCGCGCAAGATGCGGCCCCAATCATTGCGCTTGAGGCGGCGCGCCTCGTGGACGTCAAAGCCGGCCGCGTGATTGACCGGCCCGTGGTTTTGATTTCGGGTGACCGAATCGAAAAGGTGGGGACAGCCAGTGAAATGACCATCCCCACAGGCGCGAAGGTCATCAACCTCGGCCAGGCAACGCTCCTTCCCGGCTTGATTGACTGCCACACGCACCTGACCAGCGACCCGCAAAACGCCGGGTTCAAAGCGCTGGGAATTTCCGTGCCGCGCCAGGCACTCATCGGCGCCAAGAACGCGCGGCTGACACTCGAAGCCGGCTTCACGACGGTGCGCAACGTCGGCGCTTCCGGCTTTTCGGACGTCGCTCTGCGCGACGCCATCAACGATGGCGACGTTTCCGGGCCGCGCATGCTGGTCTCCGGCCCGGCGCTCGGCATGACGGGCGGACACTGCGACGAAAACCGCCTGGCGCCCGAGTTTCACGACCGCTCGCAAGGCGTGGCGGACGGCAATCCCGCCGTCATGGCTAAGGTGCGCGAGAACATCAAATACGGCGCAGACATCATCAAGTTCTGCGCGAGCGGCGGGGTCTTTTCCAAAGGCGACCTGCCCGGCACCGAACAGTACAGTCCGGCTGAGATGCAGACCCTGGTCACGGAAGCCCACCGACTGGGGCGCAAGGTCGCTGCACACTCTCACGGCGCACAGGCCATCGTGGACGCGGCGAATGCCGGCGTGGATTCCATCGAGCACGGCAGCCTGATTGACGACGCGGGCATTCAAGCCATGAAAGAGCACGGGACTTATCTTGTCGCTGACATCTACAACGACGATTTTATTCTCGGCCAGGGCAAGCAGTACGGCTTCACTGACGAGATGCTCGAGAAGGAACGCATGGTCGGCCGCGAGCAGCGCGAAGGGTTTCGCCGGGCGGCGCAGGCGGGCGTCAAGATCGCCTTCGGCACCGACGCAGGCGTCTATCCGCACGGCTGGAACGCCAAGCAGTTCGCCTTCATGGTGAAGTTCGGCCTGACCCCCATGCAGGCCATTCAGGCCGCAACCGTCAATGCGGCGGACCTCATCGGCTGGTCGGACAAGATCGGCGCGATCGAACGCGGCAAATTTGCGGATATCGTCGCCGTGCAAGGCGACCCGCTCACCGACGTGACCGTCCTCGAGCACATCGAGTTTGTGATGAAGGGCGGCGCCGTGGTGAAGAACGACTTCATGAAGTAACCCTGTCCGGCTCGAACCCCCCGCTAACGAGGCGGCGCGGCTTTCCTCGCGGAGGCGGGCAAATATGGATTTGCTCCACCTTTCGCTTATTTTCCGCTTCGTTACACGTTGGTTTTTCGCTTCGTCTTTTGCTGCGTCCTTTATTTTCAGCAAGTTTCCAGCTTCGTTCGATCAAAAACGTCCCTTTTTCTTCCGGCCCCCCCGCCTTTTTGCCTTTTCTTCGCCCAGGGGTTCCCGTGCGCCGCTTCGCGGCTATCGCGGATTCTCGTGTACGGCGCTTGACCGGGGACATCGAAGCCTCCTGGAATGGAGACCGGCAGGCGGAGCACGGTTCGTCACCCTGGAGTAGGCTACCATGCTAGGCTCTACCTGTCAAGCCCCTTGGCGCGCCGTAGCGGGCGGCTTTTCGAACGTCCGTTGGGGCGAATCATGAATCGCCCCTACCCGACTTGTAGCAGCGAGCTGTGCTCGCCGAGATTCCATCCAACGACGGCGCGTCGCCGCTACAACAAACCTGTGTTATGCTCTCGGTAACATGGACGCACCCAACAAACTTTGCTTCGGCGACAACCTGAGAATAGTGCGGGACACGACTAAGCCAATGCTGACGGAAGCTGCGGCAGCGGGCTTCTACGAATCGAAAGATTTTCCGGGCCGCTATGCGCGCCTCCAAATCCTGACCATCGCGGAATTGCTCGGCGGCAAGAAAATCGAATACCCCGCGCATCGTGTCGAAACCTTCGCCAAGGCCGAGCGCAAAATGAAGTCACAGCAGGAGTGCCTGTTTTTGGCCGGGGCCATGCGGATCAAACTTGTAATGTAAGCCTCCGGCCTTTTGATTTGGAACGAAGAAAAACCGCAGACTTGCAGAACAACCCTGCGCTCTCTGTTACCAACCATGTCCGAAGTTATAACGGCAGAGCAGGTCGAACAACAGTACATCGCGGCGATGGGCCCCGACATGGGGAGACTCTTCTATCGGTTCTGGAACGAATGCGCGGAACTCCACTGGAAGTGGGGGGAGTACGTCAGGCTCTTCGGCACCAAGCCTGAGCGTGTGGACCTTCTCAACGCGGCGGCTAGCTCATTTTTTGTCCTTGTCCAAGACTCTCTCTGGAAAGATATTCTCCTTCACATCGCGCGCCTTACTGACCAGACAAAGTCTGGCAAGGCCAAGGACAACCTCACCCTTCGAAGATTGCAAGACATGGTTGACGCGACAATTCGGGCCCGGGTTGAGGAGCTTCTTCAGACTCTTCTCGATAAATGCAAGTTCGCCCGCGATTGGCGGAATCGACGCATAGCCCACCGTGACCTCCATCTTGCTCTGAAGGCCACTGCGGTACCTCTCGCACCGGCGAGTCGTCGGGCGGTTAGAGAGGCCATTGATTCGATTGCTGCACTGCTCAACGAGGTCGAGTGGCACTATCGACGTTGCACAGTGACGTACGAATGGTTTAATAGCCCGCCTGGGGACGCGGAGGCGCTGCTCTTTGTGCTCAGGGACGGACTCCAGGCCGAGGCTCGCCGCCAGGAACGCCTCAAGTCTGGCAACCCGGAACCTGAAGACCTCAACCGGCCGCCCGTCTGACAAGCGCGAGTGGCACCGAAATCGTTTTGAAGCTGCCCTACACACCCGTCAACAGTTGACGTCCCAGGACCGTTCGATTCCGGGTGTTTACACGGCGCGACTCATCACCGCGGCGTAAAACCCATCCATGCCGTGAACGTCCGGGCGCGTCCGGAAATATCCGCGAGCATCGAACAGGGTCGAGAGGTGCGGAAACTCTTTTGAAAGATCAGCCGCCGAAAGAAGTCGAATCTCCGGCTGGTTTTTCACTCTTTCGACGACGCCTTCGTTTTCCTCAGGCTCGAGCGAACACGTCGCGTAAACCAGACGGCCGCCGGGCGCGAGAACTTCCAGGGCGCGCTCGAGGATGCGCGCCTGCAGCTCCGCGAGCCTGGTCAAATCATCGGGCTGAAGACGCCATTTTGCCTCCGGGTTGCGTGCGAGCGTCCCGGTGCCCGAACACGGAGCGTCCACGAGAATGCGCTGGAATTCGCGCTTGAAAGGCAACTCACACGTTGCGTCGAGCCGGATGATTTCGAGTCGCAAATCCGAGGGTAAGTTTTTCGGCAGGAGTTTTGTCAGGGTGCGCAGGCGGCGCGCGCTCACATCGCAAGCGACGAGAAGTCCCCCGCCCTGCGCCGCGGCGAGTTGCCTCAACTTGATTCCCGGCGCCGCGCACAGGTCGAGCACGCGCTCGCCTGCCTGCGGCTCGACCAACTCGGCGACGAGCTGTGAGCCTTCGTCCTGAATCACGGCCCCCCCGTCGCGCACGACTTGCGAGTTCGCCGCGTTTCCGGAGACGACGGTGAGCGCCCCAGGCGAATAACCGCCCTCACGAGTCTCGATTCCCTCTTTTGAGAGTTGCAGTCTGATTTCCTCGCGGCGATCCGCAAAAGCCACGCGCAGCGTGGTTGACGGCACTTGCACGCTTGCCCATGCCAGTGCCTTCATCCCTTCGTTCCCGAAGTTTCGCGCCCACCGTTCGCGCAGCCATAGAGGCACTGTTCGGCATCCGCTTTCAAGCGCTTCGGGGGCCAGGCGCTGGCACTTGCGCAGCACAGCGTTGATGAGCCCCGCTGCGGAGCGCTTGCGCGCCGCCTTGGCCAGCTCAACCGCCTCGTCGACCGCAGCGGCTTTCGGAATCCTCTCAAGAAACTGGATCTGAAAAATTCCCACGCGGAGGATAGTCAAGACTTCAGGATCAAAGTATTTCAGCGGTTTGCCGGAAAGCCTCTCAATCTGGAAATCCAGCTCGCCGCGCCAGCGCAGCACTCCCATGACGAGTTGCGTTGTGAGGTTTCGGTCAAGTTCCTTGAGCCTTTCCACTTGCGCGCCCTGCAGCAGGTCAACGGCGAAGTCATGGCCGGAATCAACTCGCCGGAGAATCTGGTAGGCGGCTTTGCGGGCGGGTGAAATTGACATAAGGAATAAGGATATGGACTATGAACTATACGTTATGAGTTATGGGTTATGGGTTATGAATAGTCAATGGTGGGTCAGAATCCTGCTCTTTCAACTTGCAGTTTCGTCCATAATTCATCACTCAGAATTCATAATTCACTATTCAACCCACCCTCTCTCCAGCCATCAAGCGAACGCCATTAAGAAAGTCGCGAGCCGAAACGCGCTTGCGCCCTTCGAGCTGTAATTCCTTGACCTCGAGCAAAGTTCCGGCGCCACAAACGATCAGCAGATTCGATCCCGCCGCGACGATCGTGCCGGGTTCCTGTTGCTGCGGTAAGGAGGACTGCTGCGGCTGCGCTGCCCACAATCGCAATTGCTTTCCGCGAAACGTTGTGGACGCGCCCGGCCACGGCTGGAATCCGCGGACGCGCCGCGCGATCTCTTCCGCCATGAGCGACCAGTTGATGCGCCCGTCTTCCTTCTTGAGCATGGGCGCGAGCGTCGCTTGCGCGGAATCCTGCGGGCGAGGCTGGATTTCACCGCGCTCGAGACCGCCGAGCGTCCGGACCATCAGGTCGGCGCCCACTGTGCTGAGTTTTTCGGCGAGCGTCTCGGCTGTGTCTTCATCGTCGATGGCGATCTCCCGCTCGAGAAGCATCGCGCCCGTGTCGAGCCCGGCATCAATCTGCATCGTGGTAACGCCGGTCACGCGCTCGCCGCGCACGATGGCCCATGCAATGGGCGCCGCGCCGCGATACTTCGGCAGAAGCGACGCGTGCAGGTTGATGCATCCGAGACGCGGAAGCTCAATCATCCAGGGCGGAATGATGTGACCGTAGGCGACGACCACGATCGCGTCGGGATGAAATCCCGACAGAAACGCGCGCGTCTCGGGGTCTTTTAACCTCGCGGGTTGAAAAACTTTCAATCCCACGCGCTCGGCCGCAAGCTTGACAGGCGGCGGCTTGGGCGCATACCCGCGGCCCGCGGGCTCGTCGGGATTGGTGACCACCAGCTCGATTGTAAACTTTTCGGCGATTAAAATCTCCAGTGTGCGAACGGCGAATTGCGGAGTGCCACAGAATAGTAGATTCAATCGTCAGTTGTCCTTTGTCCGTCGTCAGTTGCAAGGACCACGGACCACTGACAACGGACAGGCCTCGGCCCTCGGCCGGGATTACCACTCGCCCGCTTTGATCAGCTTCCGAACCTTGCGCTTGATGGAATCTCGCTTCAGCATGCTGAGGTGCTGGATGAACAGGATTCCGTTCAGGTGATCCGTCTCGTGACAGAAGGCGCGCGCGAGCAGGCCTTCGGCGGTCATCGTGAACTCCTTGCCGTGGACGTCCTGAGCCCGAACCGTGGCTTTGAGCGGCCGGCCGGTGGAGGCACGAAAGTCCGGAAGGCTGAGGCAGCCCTCTTCGTGCGCTATTTTGCCCTCGGTCGAAACGATCACCGGATTCGCCAGAAACAGCCTGGCGTTGGGATCTTCGCCGGAAGTGACATCAATAACGCAGAGCTTTTTCGAAATGCCGATCTGCGGCGCGGCCAGGCCGACCGCGGTCGCCGCGTACATGGTTTCAAACATGTCGGCGACGAGCTTCTCAAGTTCCCC
>CAYZVR010000128.1:0-10243 GCA_964481715.1 uncultured Acidobacteriota bacterium
AATGAACGTGGCGACGCAGCGCCTCGTCCGCGTCAGAAACCGCGACGGCGAGACCCACACGCTTGAGTATCGGAAGGTCAACGATGTCGTCCCCCACGTAGCAGACCTGTTCATCGCGAAGGCCTGCGGCGCGCAGAATCTTTTCGTAGGGGGCCAGTTTCTCCAACGCCGCTTCCTGGATAAAGTGCAGGCCCAGTTCCTTGGCACGGTATTCCACCACCGGCGAAGCGCGCCCGGAGATGATCCCGGTTTTGAGGCCGGCCTCGATGGCGAATCGCAGCGCCAGACCGTCGCGGGAGTGAAACGTCTTGGTTTCAAAAATCCCGCCGTGAGGGTTCGGAACGTAATAAATGCGCCCGTCGGTCAAGACGCCGTCCACGTCGAGCAGAAGCAGTTTGATCTTCTTCGCCCGCGCGCTCAGTTCCCGCCCGGATAATGCCATAGTGATTAGCCCTCCTCAAGCAATCGGCTCAGCCGTTCGAAGTCGGAGTGACCGTGACACGAGACCTGATCAGAACATCTGAGTCGTCCACAGGTCGTGAATGTGAACAACGCCTTCGAGCTTTCCCTGCGAATCCACCACCGCAAGGGCCGTTATCTTGCGCGATTCCATCAGATTAAGGGCGCGCGTGGCCAGTTCTTTGCGTCCGATGGTGACGGGGGTGCGCGTCATGCAATCGACCGCGGCTAGACCCAGCGCGTGGTTCCCTTCCCTCTGAAAAAACCGGCGCAGGTCGCCGTCCGAAATAATTCCCACCAGGCGGTCCCCTTTCGCGACGACTGTGGCAAGGCCCAATCCCTTGCGGCTCATTTCGTAGATCACGTCGGGCATCGGCGTGTCGGGGCCGACGCGCGGCACCAGTTCGCCCGCGTGCATCACGTTTTCCACACGTTTGAGTTTGACTCCCAAGCCGCCGCCCGGATGGAGCGCCGCGTAATCGTCTTCCTTAAACCCGCGCCGTTCGAGCAGCGCCATCGCCAGCGCGTCACCCATGGCGAGCATGGCGGTGGTCGAAGCCGTGGGCGCGAGGCCCAGCGGGCACGCCTCCTCGCGGATGCCCACGTCAATCGAAACATCACTAGCCTGCCCAAGGGTGGAGGCGGGCTTGCCGGTCAGCGCGATCAAGGGAATCGCCAGGCGCTTGACGGTGTCGAGCAGACGCAACAGCTCTTCCGTCTCGCCGCTGTACGAGAGCGCCACCAGCACGTCATTCGGCACCAGGCGCCCCAGGTCGCCGTGCAGGGCTTCCGCCGGGTGCAGGAAAAAAGAAGGCGTGCCGGTTGACGAGAGCGTCGCGGAAATCTTCTGCCCGATGATGCCGGACTTTCCCATCCCTGCGACCACCACTCTGCCCTGGCAACCGAAAAGGAAATCCACGGCGCGGACGAAACGCTCATCCAGGCGGCCGACGAGCTCCGAGAGCGCCTTCGCCTCGATCTCCAAAACTTTGCGGGCCGTTTCCAAGCTCATGGGGTGTTCGCCTGAGTCGAGGATGATAGCACAGGTTGGAGCCCTCATCGGGCGCCCGGGTCAGATCCCGGCGGAATCGGCTTTCTTCCTTTGCGGCGAAGTGGGTAAAACACTTTGGCAGGGAAACCGCTTGACATCGTTCGGCGGCAGGCGGGAGAATACCCCCCTTATCTCACAATTTAGCGTGAGGGATTTTCCTGCCCGCTCGACCTGCCGTTAAGGTCGAGCGGGACGCAAGGGTTTGAACGACCCCACATCCGCGGACCGGATGGTGGGCAATCTAAAGAAATCGAGAGGCACAACCATGCCGACAAAGATCACCGGAACTTTTACGGGCAAAGTAAAGACGCAATCCGCAGCAGCGCTTTCGCACGAAGACAACCACTCCCTCACGCTCGTCGAGGTGGCGGGAACGCAGAAATCCCCCGACCCCTTGTGGAATGGCGCCCGGATCACTTACTGGGGCACGGGCGATTTGGTTAATGGCAACGGCACCCAGAAAGGATATTGGTCTAACGAACGCGCCGAAGGCGATCGCGACTGGGGCACCTTTGAGGGCAAGCTCACGACGTCCGGCCAGCAGATGACCATGGAAGGCACGTTCAAGTTCACCGGCGGCACCGGCAAATTCAAAAGCCTCAGCGGCACCGGCAAATACAAGGGCCGCATCACCGCAAGCGGGGACGTTTCGAACGATTGGCAAGGAGAGTACCAACTCGCCTCAGCCAAAGCTGCAAGGTAAGCCCCCCTAATTTGGGAAAAGAATCGGCAGCCACGGTCCCGCTCTGAGGGACCAGGGGCTCATCCGTCAAAAAACAATAAGTGACACGCTCGGCGGTGGACGGGTCACGCGGTTTTCAGCCTGACGGCCCGAGCCAGCCTCCGTTGCCGTTCGTCGAACGTCCAGAAGCGTTCGGCTTCGAGCTCGAGCGCCGAAGCAACGTGCAAGGTGTCGAGAGTCCGAAGCCCCAGCCTAGCGCCGAGACGGCGGGCAAGGCGGGCACAAAGATCGAAGGCCGAATCAGGAACCGCGACTTCCACCCACACGCCGCCGTCCCGGTGTTGCTGAAATCGCTCGTGTGCCAGGTCGGCTTCGCTTCGAGAAATCACCCTCCGAAAGACGTGCTGCTCGATGGCGTGGGTCCACTCGGCCACGTGAAGAGGCGTCAGCCACACGGACGGCTTCATTGCCATCCGGCGCTCAGCCTCTAGTGAGTGCTGCTCAGGGACGTAGAGCGAAATGAGGAAACTTGTGTCGGCGTAGATGCTCAATAGCGCCCGCGCTCCTCGATAACCAGATCGGAACCGGGAAGGATGCGGTCGCCGAAAATCTCCCTGCGCAGGGCCGCAAAATCGGGCCACTTGCCGGACGCCCGAGGCGTAGCCGCCGGAACAATCCGGGCGATCACGCGGTCGCGCTCCCGGAGTTCGACCGTATGCCCCGAGCGCAGCCAGGTTTTCAGCCGCCGTGTGTCTCTCAGTTGTCGGATATTAACTTTCCGCATTGCTGCATTGTGACACATTGTGTGTCACGCTGTCAAACGGAACAAACCTGCCGCGGCACCCTGCCTCGGTGCCGTGAACCGCAGACCTCACGCAACGAGGTTTACGCCTCCTGAGATTACATCGCCCGATGGACGATCCTGTCGCCCACGACCGTCAGCACGACGTGTGCATCTTTTATTTTCTCAGGCGGAATGGAAAATAGATCGTCAGAAATAACCGCGATGTCGCCGAGCTTCCCGGCGGCGATACTTCCCTTCTCTTTTTCCTCAAACGCCGCGTAGGCGCTGCCGTAAGTGTAAGCGCGCAGGGTTTCGTCGAGCGTCAACTTTTCTTGCGGAAACCACCCGCCAGGGTTCTTTCCGTCAAGCGTCGCGCGCGTCACCGCCGCGTAGACGCCGAGCAGCGGGTCAAGCGGCGCCACGGGCCAGTCCGTCCCGAAGGCAAGTGTCGCGCCCGCGTCGAGCATGGCGCGCCAGGCGTAGCTCCACCGCGCGCGCTCGTGCCCGATGCGCTTTTCGACCCAGCGGCCGTCATCAATCGCGTGGTAGGGCTGCATGGAGGCGATGACGCCGAGCTTCGCGAAGGTCGCGTAATCTTCCTCGCGAACGTGCTGCGCGTGTTCGATGCGGAACCGGCGGTCTGTGCGCCCTCCGGCTGACGGGCGATTCTCGCCCTCAACCTTCGCGAAAATATCCAGCATCTCGGAATTCGCCCTGGTCCCGATAGCGTGAATGGCAATTTGAATCCCCGCCGCGTCCGCGCCGCGCACTGCTGCTTCCATTTTCGCGGGCGGAGACATAAGCGGCAACGGTAGGCCGAAGTTTTTCGCGTCGTCCGAATAGGCCGTGAACATCCACCCGGTGCGCGAACCGATGGAGCCATCGGCAAAGCCTTTGACCGCGCCCATTTTGACGAAGTCATCGCCGAAGTCACGAGAAATCCCGGCGCTCGCGAGCTTTTGCCACTGCTCGATGGGCGTGAACTCGTAGAACCGGCAAGAGAGCCAGCCTTCCTGCTTGGCGCGGCGCAGAAAATCAACTTCGCCCGTAAAATTCCCGTCCAGCGTCAGGTTGTCACCTGCCATGTCCTGCACCGAAGTCACCCCAACGCGCGCCGCCTCTTTCAGGCCCGCCTTTAAGGCCTCGACGACCTCCTCCTCGCTGGGATTGGGAATAGCGCGCGCAACCAGATCCTGCGCGGCGTCCTTCAAAACTCCGGTGGGCTCGCCGGTTTTTGGGTCGCGCACGATGATGCCGCCGACTGGGTCGGGTGTCTGTGCGGTGATCCCCGCAATTTTCAGCGCTGCCGAATTCGCAAGCCCCGCGTGGCCGTCGTATCGGCTGAGGTAGACGGGATTCTCGGGCGTCACGGAATCAATCAGCCAGCGAGTGGGAAGCTGGGCGCTCGGCCAGGCTTCTTCGTCCCAGTTGCCGCCGAGCATCCAGCGTCCGTGCGGAAGCGTTTTGGCCTTTTCCGCGATCAGTCGCTTGAACTCGGTTTCGTCGCGCGTGTTTTTGAGTTGAACCTGGAGCAACTGAAAGCTGCCTCCGAGAAAATGCACGTGGCTGTCAATGAAACCCGGAAGGGCCAGCCGCCCGCCGAGATCAATGACCTCGGTGTTGGTCGCGATGTAAGGCTTGACCTCGTCGTCCGTGCCGACGGCGATAATGCGGCCGTTGAAAATCGCGACGGCCTGCGCAAATTTTGTTGCTGTAGCGCCGGTCTGCGACCGGCGAGGCGAGGTTTCCAACCGCGGCGGCGCGACAGGCCTGCCCGACCGTTCGGCGGGCTCACCCGTCCAGATTTTTCCATGCAGAAGAACCAGATCAGCTCCGAGCGCAGACGAATCCGCGCCAGTCGTTCGAACGCCTCCCGGTGTTAACCCTAGAATCACAAAAAGCCCAAGCGACTTGCGGAATAGTGGATAGAAAAAAGGGCCGCGAATCATGCTTCCCCCTTATGAGTTTCCCGTTGGAATCTCGGTCGCGCGGCCATGCTAGTCGGTTGCTGCGTGGAAATCAATGCGAAGGGCGTGCAGGAACCGTTGGGTGGGAGCGAGGCGCGGGCAGTCACTGCGCACGCAAAGCAATCGTCGGCTCGATCTTCATCGCACGACGGGCCGGGGCCAGCACTGCGGCGAGCGAGGCCAGGACCAGTACGCATCCGCACGGAAGAAAGATGGCTGTCGATAGCTTAATCGGAAATGCCAAACTCCATTACCGCACACATCGCACAATTCGCGATGTATGCGCCACCCGGGGAGCTTAAAATCGGGATCAAGGTTGATTACGTTCAGGCGGTGCAAGGGGAGGGACAAGGCAGTCTACTGCAAAGTTCCCCCTAGGGGTGTTTGCCAACGGCGCGCCTAATTTCGTCGAGAATCTTCGCCTCTTTGGGCGTCAGAATTACTTGGGCGTAACCCTCTCTAACAGGCGTGTAGCAGCCCTTTGGATCGAATTTGGGCTGCTTACTGGGATAAGCAGAGGTTCCGGGAAGTAGAATACTTGCATCTGCAAATTCTTCCCTTTTCGCATCGAGCTGGCGGAGGAAAAGCACGCACTTGTCATTCTTCGAGAGCACATGCGGAAGGTGGAATCCGTAACCTCCATAGTCAAACACGTTGATAGTATCTCCCCTTTTGATCTTTCCGCCTCCTTTGATAGCTTCTGTGATACGCACGCGACTCAGAATCCCGATCAGAAATTCCTCGGGGTTGGGGAACGTAGGTTTGCCGTCAGGGGTCTTGCTGGCCTTGACCGCTTTGTCACGATCGATTACCCACAGGTCGCCTTCTACAACTTCTCCGACTATCACCGCAAGGCTTTCCTCGGCTAACACGTTCCAGGGCGGGAGAGGGGCAACTTGGCAGCACCCCGTGGAAGTGTTGGCGAGTATTATGAGCAGAGACACCACCATTGCTGTGCACATCTTATAAATATCGCTTAGCATGCGGAGCCACCTCCTGGCATTACGCAGGTGCGTCACAGCGTAGCGCCGCAACTACTCTGGTAAAAGTACAGCGGTGGAATAGGGTCAGACACCGAATAGGCCTCGGCTTCTGCCGCCGCCCTTCTGCTTTGAAAGATGCTGGATTGGCCCTGTCGCCAACTAGTCATAGTGTTGCTGATTTTGGCGTTCAGCCCATCCTGCGTGGCGTCGGTGAGCGGGGAGAGCTGGGTCATCAGGTCGGAGACCAAATAGAGGTCCGACAACATGCCCGAAGTCCACTGCGCGACGTGCTTGTTTTCGTGCGCTGCCGTCTTGTTGTAGAACTGGCTGCTCGTCGTGTAGTAGATTATCACGCTCCCTACGTCGCGTTCGAGAGAGCCCGGCCCCGTGACAACCCACAGATTGCGAGAAGTGTCGAATGCGGTGGCGGGGAGCCCAGGAACTAACGGGTTCGGTGTGATCCCAGCTAGAGAGAGAAGATTGACCGTGAGAGTAGTCTGCGGCTTTATCTGGACCCCGCCAGAGAAATTGGCCGTCGCGATAATCGTGTAGACCGAGTTAGCCGATGCCGCGCAAGCGTCGTTTGGGAGCGCGAACCAGTGTCCATTGGTGGTTGTGCTCGCGGCGTTGCTTGGAGTAAAGGTGACGTTGGGACTGTTTGCCGCGCCCTGCGGCGCCGTGAAAGACCATGCGTATGAGGTGGGAGTTGCCCCAGAGGGAGTGACGGTGAAGCTAGCGGTCCTCCCGTCCGTGATCGATTTAGCACTACTTATGGTGGCTTTGACCACAGTCGCCGTCCCAGTGACACTTGGCGTGCCCGCGGGGCAGACGGGATTGAATTGCGAGCAAATCGTTCCGGTGTACAACACAATCGGCAGAAAGACCGCGGTGATCGTGGCTGAACCAGCGCTCTTGCCGGTAACCGTGCCCCCGCTGACGGTGGCAACTGAGGTGGGGTTGCTTGACCAGGTAGATCCTAGGATGTAGGGTATTCCGGTGCAGAAGTTGGCCTTGGTATTCATCTGACCCGTATTCCCCACAGCGACAGTCAAAGGGTTCGGTTCTATCCTGGGAGAAGAAAAGCCACAGCAGTAAATGCAAGTGCTACCGCAGGTGGCGGCCTGCACGTTAAAGATCCCGCCGCTCACAACCAGCGACATCCACTCGGTCATTCCGTCAGCATTGGAAAAGGAAACGCTGCCTTCCTGAATTCCGGACGGAATGAGGTTTCCATCGGGGTCGGGTTGCTGTTCAGCGATCAGCATGGCCAGGTCAATCATGGTCGAAGCTTGCCCTTCCAAATGGATGGGAAGCGTATACTTGCCCGAGCCGTCGCCGTAGAGGAAAACCACCATGAAATCCTGCGCTTGACTCGTGGGATTCCACAGGCTGAACATCGTGTCGAAGCCGTTCGCGACCGTCCAATAGCCCGTCTCCTTGCTCATGCTTTTGCCGACGCCTTGCGGCTCCACTTGGAAAACATAAGTTCCGGTCTGGTCCACACTGCCCGTGGCGAACACCAGGTCTCCCGCGTGGCCAGTGAAAGACAGACCCAAGTTAACATCCCCGCTAAATCCATCCAAACCGAGCGAGTCGAAAATGTCATTGAAGTTCACCTCGCGCGTCTCAAATGGCCGCAGTTGCTGGGTGGGAAGTGGCAGTGAAACAGGTCGGCCCGAGGCCATGTAATTCAGCCTCCCGGACACCGCAAGCGTGCTTGAGGTGCAATTACGCAGCATAGCGTAAGGGGAAAATCGCGTGGCCGGAGGAAATCCCATCATCGGATCCGGCTGGCCCACCATGACCCCAGCGCTGGCGTACTTGACAGATGTGGGATCGGAAGACCCGGTGTCGTGCATCCAGAACGGCATATTGGCAGAGTATCCCTCGCTTTCGTTGACCAGACCGCCAGTTGCAATAATCGCCCCCATAATTCCATTGTATTGGAGTCGCAATCCCCCCGCCTGGTTTTCCAGACCGGAAAGACCTGCGATGACGGAATCCAGATCAAACATCCGGGTTGAGTGCGCCCGGACGGTGAGGCTTCTGGCACTGAGAACGGTCCCCCGAGACCCGGTCGGCTGAATCGAAACCGAAATCTCCCCGTCGGTGATGTTTGTTAGCTCCACGAAGCCAACCACGCCCGGGTCGCGCCGCCACCACAGGCCCTCAGTTGTCTGTACGCTAGCGTCGCTGTCCGCGAAATCGCCGAAGGGATTCGTGAAAATCAGACTTTGCTGGATATCCAAAATTTGCATCGCACCCAGGACGTGACCGGGGCTGGTGTACTGGTAACGCAGCGCGGCGCTGCCGAATTCCGATAGGTGACTCGCCATTTCGGGCGAAACGTTGGCGATAGCCTCGTTAACATTGATGGTTGTGACTCCGGTCTCGGGCAGTTGAACCGGCGCGAGGTCGAATTCAGTCCCGTCGGCAAAGAAGATGACGGGCGTTACCTCAAGGGGCGCGACAACGAGAGAATTCTTGACCTGAATTGTTGACACGAACCCGCCGTCTACCCGCCAAAGGCCTGCGAAGAGGCTGTGGGTCGTGACCTCGCCGGAGTCGCTGATTGCAGAGGACGCCGTGTCGGAAGCACTTGGGCTATCGCCTTGCGCGGGGTAGAGCTTGCCCTTCCAGAGAAGCCCAAAACCAGCAACGAGGATGAGCCCAAGGAGTGTGAGAGGGAGGAGTCGGCGTCGCACGGAGCGCCTCCCGATATGGTTACATTCGAGGGCAATATCGGCGCGGGCAGCGTACTCTCTACGACATCCATTGTCAAGAGAAATATCTACAGGGCATAAAACGGGTGGGCACAGCATGGGTTATCTGCTGTGGGTTGTTTCGCGTGCCGTG
Source organism: uncultured Acidobacteriota bacterium (assembly GCA_964481715.1). GTDB lineage: Bacteria > Acidobacteriota > Terriglobia > UBA7540 > UBA7540 > JAHEKS01. The sequence goes on from CAYZVR010000128.1 coordinate 8,783, forward strand.
ATCTATCAAATGTGCGACGTTCATGCAAAGGTGGCGAGGGTCGAACTCCCCGGCGGTCACAGACCGCCGCACCAGAAACGGCGCTACTGATTGTGGAACTTGGAAGACTTGAGGAGCTTTTTGGTTTCAGCGGCGATCAGGTCGCCCATGTGGGAAGTGGTGGTGGGACGTTTCCTTCCGGGAAGATCCGAAGTGCGCACGCCGCGCTTCAAAACTTTTTCAATCGCCGTTTCGATGGCAAGCGCTTCCCTTTCCATTCGCAGAGAATGGTGCAGCATCATGGCCGCCGAGGCGATGGCTGCGACAGGATTCGCGCGGTTGCGTCCGGCAAGGGTGGGCGCCGAACCGTGCACGGGCTCATAAACCGCCGGGCCTTCTCCCAAACTCGCCGAGGGCAGCAGGCCGATCGAGCCCGTGAGCATGGCGGCCTCGTCGCTCAGGATGTCGCCGAACATGTTGTTGGTGAGAATCACGTCAAAGCGCGTGGGTCGCTCGATCAACTGCATGGCGCAAGTGTCCACGTACATGTGCTCGAGCTCGACGTCGGTATAGGAACGCGCGATGCGATTCACGACCTCGCGCCACAGCCGGGAGGTTTCGAGCACGTTGGCTTTATCCACCGAAGTCACCTTGCCGCGGCGCATGCGCGCGAGTTGGAAAGCGCGGTGCGCCACGCGCTCCACTTCGTGCTCGCGATAGACTTCCGTGTTGATGCCCATCCGTTCGCCGTTCTTGGTGAAAATCCCGCGCGGGTTGCCGAAATAAATCCCGCCCAACAGCTCGCGAACGATCACCAGGTCTGTGCCGCGCACCGCGTTCGGCTTGAGCGCAGAAATATTAACCAGCGAATCCAGAACTTTGGCCGGACGGAGATTGATATAAAGACCCAGTCGCTGCCGCAACTGAAGCAAACCTTGCTCGGGCCGCAAGTCAGGACGCTTGTTGTCCCACTGGGGACCGCCCACGGCGCCGAGCAAAATGGCTTGCGCATTGTTGCAAACGGAAATAGTTTCGGCAGGAAGTGGCACGGCCGTTGCGTCAACGGCGCAACCGCCAATGAGTCCGGTCTGAAACCGAAAGCGCGGCCCGATAACTTCTTCAACCGTCTTGAGGACTTTGACGGCCTCGGCGATTACTTCGGGCCCAACGCCATCTCCAGCCAGAAGTGCGATTCGGAAAATAGCTTGCATATCTTTGCTTATGTATAGCTTAACGAATGGTGCAGAGAAAAATCAAGGAATTCCGGAGGGTTCTCCCGAGAAATTAGCGCAAAACCACTTGCATGTCAGGATTAACGCTAAGTTCCTTAGGATCTATATCTTAACAGGTAAGATGGTTACGGGCCAATCTTCTAAGTCGTTGACTCTTTGACGGTTAGCTGAAGGGCTTCAATGCCATGGGCACAAGTCCCCTCGCGCCGCTCGGATCCCCTTATTTCAGGATTTTGCTGCCCGCGCCGCC
>CAYZVR010000129.1:0-4466 GCA_964481715.1 uncultured Acidobacteriota bacterium
CCGCCGTAACACGGGCGGGACGCCCGTGCTACGAATCCCTCCTGTTGACAAATAGAGCCTAGTGTGATAGCCTACTCTGTGACAGCGGGCAGCGCTCTGGCCCGCCGACAGCTATCCATGAGGCTCCCATGTCCCTGATCAAGCACGAGGTGAATGCGCGCGCCATCGAAGCAAACCACCGAACGAAGGCGCGCAAAATTTGTAGGGACGTTTTTGAGCGAACGAAGCGGGAGACTTGTGAAAAACAAAGGACTTAAAAAAAGACAAAGCGAAAACGAAAGCTGAAACGAGCTGAAACGAAGCGAAGAATGGGGTCAAAGGCCAGGCGCCGGGGACAATTGACGATCGCGGTCATCATATTCGGCGTTGGTCTTAATTCGCCAAGCCGCAATCACAAGTCAAAGATCTGGCGACGAATTCCCCTCTGCGTTATTTTCCGATAGAATGCCCCCTTCCCGACCGTCGCCGGTAGCGGCGACCTGCGGCCGCCGAAATTCAACCGGCGAGCATAGCTCGCCGCTACAACCCGAAGCGCGGAGGATGAGGTCAGAATGAAGCCGGAGCGACTGGTGGTCATCGGTGGTGTGGCGGCGGGGCTATCCGCGGCGAGCCGCGCGCGCCGTGTCAATCCGCGCCTGGAGATTCTGGTTTACGAAAAGGGGCCGGACATCTCCTACTCCGCCTGTGGCCTTCCCTACTTCATCGCGGGGCTGGTTGGCGAGGCCGACTCGCTGCGCGTTTATTCTCCCGAATTCTTTCAGACGCGCCGAAACATTCAGGTGTTTACCAACCACGAGGTCACGGAAATTTCCGTCGGGCGGCGGCGCGTGACGGTGACGGCTAGTGGCGGCGGCTTTGCGGAAGTCCACTACGAACACCTGGTCATCTCGACCGGAGCGGAACCCGCGCGGCCCGCCATCCAGGGCATTGACCTTGGCGGAGTTTTTCACGTCAACGATTTGCAATCCACCCTGGCTTTGAAGAAACACCTCGAGTCCAATCGTCCTCGCAAAGCGGCCATCATCGGCGGAGGCTACATCGGCCTCGAGATGGCCGAAGCGCTGTCCACTCGGGGCATCGAGGTAAAGCTCTTCGAGCGCTCGGCGGGTCTGTTCGAGGCCGTGGACGAAGACGTAGCAGCGCCCATCGAGAAGGAACTGGAAACGCACGGCGTCCGCCTGCTCAAGGGCGCGCCGGTTGCGGCTCTGGTGGGCGACCCCAAAGGACGCGTGCGCCGCGTGGTGTGGGAAGGCGGCGAATCGGAAGTTGATGTTGTGATTCTCGCGACGGGTGTTCGCCCGCGTGTGAAGCTTGCGGAAGAAGCTGGACTCAGGCTCGGCTCGACTGGCGCGATCGCCGTGAACGAGTTCATGGAAACGAACGAGGCCGCGGTTTACGCGGCGGGCGACTGCGCCGAGGCGCAGCATCTGGTCAGCGGGCGCGCGATTTACTTTCCACTCGGCACCACAGCCAACAAGCAGGGCCGCGTGGCGGGAGAAAACGCCGCCGGCGGCCGCGCGCGCTTTGTGGGTATCGTGGGAACGGCGGTCGTGAAAGTTTTCTCATTGGAAGTCGCGCGAACCGGGTTGAGCTTTGCGCAAGCCCGCGAAGCGGGTTTTTCCGCTCGCGCTGCCACCGTCCGTGCCGCGGCGCGCGCCCGGTATATGGGCGGCAAGGAAATTCTGGTCAAGCTGGTCGCCGACCGCGCTTCCGGCCGCCTGCTGGGCGCGCAAATGCTGGGCGCGGAAGGTGTGGCCAAGCGCATTGACGTTTTCGCCACAGCGCTTCACGCGCGCATGACCGTCGAGCAGGTCGCGCAGCTCGACCTAAGCTATGCCCCGCCATTTTCGACCGTGTGGGATCCGGTCTTGATTGCGGCGCAGGAGATGTTGCGCGAATTTCGCCGTTAGAACATTGCGGCGTGATTGGGACCGACAATGTTTGGTAAAATCCTGCGGAGGCTCATGGGAAGGAATCGGGAAACAATCGGACCGGGAAAATCGGCGCCGCCCTTCAATCTGAGCGCCACGGACGGGAAGAAGTATTCGTTCCAGGAAGCCCTGGCGCGCGGCCCGCTGCTGGTGGTTTTTTTCAAGGTGTCATGCCCCACTTGCCAATACACCTTTCCATATATCGAGCGCCTATACCAGCAGCTTCGCTCCGCGGGTGCGGCGAACCTCCAGGTGTGGGGCATTTCCCAGGATAACGCCGCAAATACCCAGCGGTTTGCGAAAGAATACGGCGTGACTTTTCCTCTGCTCATCGACGACGAGCCGTACGAGCTCTCGCAGTCGTACGGGCTGAGCTACGTCCCCACGCTATTCCTGATTGCGCCGAACGGAAAGGTTGAAATAACCAGCGACGGGTTCTCCAAGTCCGACCTGCTGGCCATCCACAAGTGGCTGGCAGAGCGGGCGTCTGTCAAGCCTCCGGCGCTCTTTCAACCCTCCGATCGAGTTCCGGAATTCAAGCCGGGCTGAGGTTCGAAGAGCTAGGCTTGGTCCAAGCCGCGCAAATCAAATTTCCATTTCCGACTTGAACGTGGCGTGAGAAGTGGAGCTAGAGTTCGTCGAAGTTCTGGTCAATCTCGCGCCTCTTATGTTTGGGTGGCTTGTCTTTGGGGCTTTCGTGGCGAAGGACCGGCGGGGGCGACCCGACGCGCATTCGAGCGAGGCGCCGGACTTCTTTGGAGGCGCGAAAGGGTTTGGGAGCGCGGCGCTTGCGGGACTTCATGGCAGGAAACCTGAACGGGTTACGCGACAATGACGCGCGAAGCGTGCTGTCAATTCCACGGGCCTTTTTCGGGAGGAAACTGAACGCCCCAGAAACTGTCCACTCCGACGAATTCGATGCCGGTTTCGCGGCGGCCGGTTTCGGGTTCCGCCGGGCCTTGATAAACCACCTTGAATTTTGAGACGCGCTCCGCATCCGGGCGTTCCAGCGAAAGGAGCGCGCCGGTCTTGAGCTCCTGGCGCGTGTATATCTTGGCTCCGTACTTGGAAACCTCAATCGTCTCGGTCCGCTCCTCGAAATCCTGAGACTGCGCGTTGACCCCGGAAAGAACCACCTTCAGGCGCGACGCCACGCGCCCGCTCCGACGGCGCGCGGATGATTCAGACATCGAATTGGACATGCCCATGATGGCCTCGAGTACGCGCCGTGCCGGGATCGGAACTGCGATTCACTTTCCATCCTACTTCGGCGCCGTTTTAAATTCAATCGCTGATGCTGTCATTAATCCAAAAGCAAACAGGACCGGCCTCCGGCCCGAGTCCTGTACTCCTCCCCGAAATGGAATCCGGGTGAGAGCCCGGGTCGGCGGCGATCGGCGAAAGAGAATTTGGCGGAAGTGTGTCGGAATCGAACCGACCGTCCCGACAGAGTCGGGACCACAGGATTTGAAGTCCTGGGCGAACACCAGCCCGCATGCACTTCCGCAATTCAGTTTGCACCAAGTCGCTAATCTCGGGCAAGGCGTATCCACCTCGGAGCTCAATCCCGCCCAAAAAAGGCGGGACGGTCATTCCGCTTTTTGATATGCTGTTGCCCGGTCGAAGGGAAGCGGCTCATCAGGGCAATGGGTTCGAACACAATTACTCCCAGTCAAGTTTCGAGGAGCGCAAAGGATTGCGAATCATTCCACGCCCGCTAGGGAAACTTCCCCAGCTGGTGCTGCTCTTAATTCTCATTGCTCGCCCCCTGGCCGCGCAGGAACCCTGCGGCGTTGATTTCCCGCACGACTCAAACCCCACGGCGATCACCGACGAAGACGTTTGTAATTTCCACCAGGTGGACCCACAGATGTACCGGGGCGGCCGGCCCCGCGCGAGCGCCTATCCTAAACTGCAAGAGCTGGGAGTCCGGACGATTATCAACCTGGAAGAAGCCGAAGTTGGTGAACAGGAGCGCGCGGTGATTGCACGGCTCAACGGCACTCTCAAGCCGGAGGAGCGCATAGATTTCGTTTCTTTCCCCGTCAGCCAAAATCAAATCGAAAAGACCGGCATTTCCAACGGCGACGTGAAAGGACTCTTCCGTTTGATTCAGAGCGCGCGCAAGCCGGTGTTCATTCATTGCTATTACGGCCGTGACCGCACGGGAGCCGTGATTGCGCTGTACCGCATGTTGTTCAATGAAATGTCGTACCACGAAGCTTTGGACGAAGCGCTTCATTACAAATTCAGCTCCGAAGATTCCGGCCTGAAAAGAACTGTTCACCACTACAAAAATCCCCAAAGGCTGGAGTCGCTGCTTCCCTCCGTGCAGTCTGAAGCAACCGGGCAATAGCCAGCCCCAACCTCCAACACGACCCGCTGGAATTCTGTTTGGATGCTGCCGGGCTGGACACGTAGACCGAAGCTTGGCAGAATGTGATGGGGACGATTTCTGCGCGCCCGTCATCGGAAAGGGGCGCGACGGGAACGCGTCCAGTTCAGCCCGACCTGTCGGGGCGTGGCGCAGCCTGG
>CAYZVR010000129.1:4512-10241 GCA_964481715.1 uncultured Acidobacteriota bacterium
TAGCGCGCTTGCCTTGGGCGCAAGAGGTCCGCGGTTCAAATCCGCGCGCCCCGACCAGTTCCTCTTTTTCGCTTGCCTCCACAGTTCCGCCACACCATTCGTTTGCAATGAAACAGGTGTTCGTAGTACAACGTGGCACCAGGCCAACAAATGACTCCGACACAGGGCTTCGGATTCGGCCGTCCATTGCGGTGGAATGATATCTACCGCGAGGCGGAATTGTACAAAGCGGCCGTCCGTCTCTACACCAAACCCCTCTTTCATTGGCGCAAGGCGCTGTCTGTCTCGACCGACGGAAGGACGCTTTACGATTTGGCCGGCGGCGGGCTGCGCAACCTCGATGCGATCCACGGCTCACTCCAGGATGAAAGGTTTCAATTTCGCCCGGCGGTTGCGCTGAAGTACAACTTCAACGGCAAACGCCGGACGCTTTACATCTCGCCCTGGGAAGAACGCATCGTTGATTTGTTGCTCTACCGCGCCCTGAATCAAAAACTGCATGGATGGTTTTCTCCCCATTCCTACGCCTACCGTGACCGCACTTACGGCCTCGACCGTTGTCAGGCGCGCATCGCGCGGGCGCTTCGGCCGGGAGATGCGCCGGTTTATTTGGTCAAACGGGATATCGCTGACTATTTCGCTTCTGTGGATCACGACATTCTGCTCGACAAACTGGCGATGCTGGTGGAACGCGAGGATTATCTTTTCAAGTTGCTCGAGCAGCGAGTTCGCTTTTCCTACTTCGATGACACGGGCGCGCAAACGGCGGCCGTGGGAATTCCCTTCGGCTCCGCGATAGCCTGCGTCCTTGCGAATATTTATCTCACCGACCTGGACCGCCGGATCGAAGACATCGCGTGTGTTAGCTACTTTCGCTATGCCGACGATTTCCTCGTCCTATCGCGCACGCGAGAAACGGCCCTCCGGGCGCGCGATGAGCTTGAGCACGGCTTGGCTCAATTGCGATTGAAGATGAAGACCAGCCACCAGGCGGACCTTGCGATTTCCGACCGTCCGGCGCCGGATGCGATTTTTGCGGAAGCCCTAGCATTCCGGCACCTGGGGTTGCTCTTCCGCGCGGGCGGAAGCGTGGAGCTGTCTCGTGACAAGCGGCGAAAAATTCAGAATTTGTTTCGCTTTGCGTTTCGTCGTGGACGGCGGCGATGGATGAACGTCACTGATCCCGAGGCGCGGGCGCAGACGCTCGTCGGAATCGCCGCAGAGGCGGCGGAAAAAGGTGTGCGCAACGTGGCCATCCTCGACTACTATTTGAAGCACGTCGACAACGAAGCGCAGTTGCGCCTTCTCGACCGCTGGCTGGCCGAGGAGGTTTTGAGCCTGGTATTTGGCGGGCACAAGAAAGGCCACTTTCGACGGATCAGTTTCGAGCGGCTGAGATGCCTGGGACTTCCATCACTCGTGCACCGGCGTCGGCTGATTCGCAGCGGACGAATCGAGAGTCCGTTTTTCATTTGGCAGAAGCAGAAAGCCACCCGAGCATTCAGGGGGACGGTTGTCAGGCCGGGCCGCGCTCGACGAGCCGGATCGGCCTTCTCTCCGCACCCAGAAGCAGCAGCCAGCAAGCGCCCGTGAGAGAGGGCGGCTGCCTGTCGATGGGCGTTATGGAAGAACCTGCCGCTAAAGCGGAGGTTCGTTTTTGCCGACCGTCCCCCTGATTGTTCGCGGGTTCGTTGAGAGAAGAATTGCGATGGGATTTCTAGATTGGGTGACGGGCAAGATTCGGTGCCCACAATGCGGAACATCAGGCGCGCGAGAAACGGAAGGGCGGATTCTTTGTCCCAATCCCTCCTGCGCTTACTTTGACGCGAGCGGCGGCCAGGGCGGGAGCGTTCCCCAAGCCGAAACAAAATCTCCAGGGTCTGGTAGCTTCACACCCGCTCGGGCCACAACATTTCTCTACAAGAACCACCAGGGGCAAGAGCAAACATTCACCGCTGATGCCGAAACGGCGGTTCGAAAGGGGAACCACATCTTGATGCGCGTAGCGCCTTCCGGTCTGCAAATATCACTTTCACGCGATCGAATCCAGAACCTGCGCGAAGTCGAAGGCGCTTTCCCTCAACGAGTCGAGCCGGGACAGACCTGGCCCACCCCGCGCGAGCGTCAGATTCTTGGATACCACAAGAAGAACAAATCCAGTTCGCCTTTATACGAAAAAATCCGCAGCAAATATCCCCAGTGGTAATTCGAGCACCCCGCGCGCTCGACTCGAAACAGCCCTGGTGAATTTTTCCAATGAAAACCCTTGTAACTCTGGGTATATACTGGCGGACCGCCTGGAGGCCCATGATGCTTGAGTTTTCAAAAATACGGATGTTCACGTCGATCGCCGGATTGCGTGCCCTTGTCTTGCTGGTCGTTGCTGCCGTTCCCGGAATGGCGCAACAGGCGCCGCCGATTGTGTCTCCGGAAGTTCGCTCCGACAACCGGGTCACCTTCCGGTTTCAGGATCCGAACGCCAAAGAAGTAAAGCTCACTCTCGAGGGTAACCCCCAGCCGCTCCCCATGCAAAAGGACGCAGCCGGCGTTTGGACTGTAACCACCGACCCGGTCGAGCCCGACTATTACGGCTACTCGTTCGTCGCCGACGGCGTCGGATTAATTGATCCGTTGAATCCCCTGATGAAACCCAACCTGCTCAACACCCAGAGCATGGTGCAAGTGCCCGGCCCAAGCTCGCTGCCTTGGGAAATCAACGACGTACCGCACGGCGTGATTCATCACCACTTGTACAAGTCGCAGGTTGTGGGCGACGCGCGAGACTTTTACGTTTACACTCCGCCGGGTTACGATCCCAATGCCAAAGAACCCTACCCCGTGCTCTACCTTCTTCACGGTTACAGCGACGACGCGAGTGGCTGGATTGCCGTCGGCCGCGCCAATGTGATTCTCGACAATCTGATCGCGCAGGGCAAAGCAAAGCCGATGCTCGTCGTCATGCCGCTCGGCTACGGGGCGCCCGAGATCGTGCAGCGTACGCCCCAATTCGCCGCCGCGTTCAGGGACGAGAGCCTCCGCCAGCGCAACTTTGACCGGTTCCGCGACGCCTTGCTTCAGGAAGTCATCCCGGCTGTCGAGGGGACGTACCGCATCGCGAAGGACCGCGACTCGCGGGCCATCGCTGGACTTTCCATGGGAGGCGCCGAATCACTCATTGTCGGCCTGAATGCGCTCGACCGCTTTGCCTGGATCGGAGCCTTCAGCTCCGGCGGGCTGGGCGAAGACTTTGACAAATCTCTCCCCGGGCTTGACTCCAAGGTCAACTCACAACTGCGCCTGCTCTGGATTTCCTGCGGAAAAGATGACCGGCTGATTGAACCCAATCAGAAATTCCGTGACTGGCTGAAGTCAAAACAAATCGAGCTTGCCTGGATTGAAACGTCGGGCGCGCACTCGTGGCAAGTGTGGCGGCGCAACCTGGCCACCTTCGCACCGCTTCTTTTCCAAAAGGAAGCCCAGTAAGCGGAGCAGCATAATTGCATCTTACGGAGGAGAGAATTCCCATGCGGACATCCCGCCGTAAATTCCTTGCCGGATCGTTTGCCGCCGTTGGAGCGTCACTTCTGGCGCGGCGGGCAATAAACGCGGCCGCAGGTCCGCCATCTGCTCCCAAACCTCTTTCTTTATTTAATTCGCAGGCCAAGAAACTTCTCGCGCGGCTTTCCCTTGAGGAAAAAGTCGGCCAGATGACGCAGCCAGACCAGATGTACCTGAAGGAGCTCGACGACATCGAAAAATATCACCTGGGGTCGCTCTTGAGCGGCGGCGATTCCGACCCGAAGAGCGGCAACGATCTCCAATCCTGGACGGACATGTATGACCGTTACCAGTCGCGCGCGATGCAGACAAAACCGCGCATTCCCATCCTCTACGGCGTGGACGCGGTTCACGGACACAACAACGTGATCGGCGCAACCGTGTTCCCGCACAACATCGGCCTGGGCTGCACGCGCAACGCCGAGCTGGTCAAGAAGGCGTCCCGCATCACCGCTAAAGAGATCCGCGCCACGGGCATCCACTGGGCCTTCGCCCCATGCGTAGCTGTACCACAGGACATTCGCTGGGGACGGACCTACGAAGGCTTCAGCGAATCACCCGAAGTCGTCAAAGAATTGGGCGAGGCGGCGGTCCGCGGCCTGCAGGGTTCCGGCCTCGACGACGCGCGGGGCGTCCTGGCCTGCGCCAAGCATTTTGCCGGAGACGGTGGAACCGCATTCGGAACGGGCATGAAAAAATCGGATGGGTCCGGCAACCATCCTCTCGACCAGGGCGACACTCGGTTAAGCGACGCGGACTTCCGCCGAATACACTTGCAGGGTTACATTACGGCGCTTGCCGCCGGCGTCGGCACGGTCATGCCGTCGTACAGCAGTTGGAACGGGGTCAAATGCTCTGCCAACCACGTCCTGCTCACCGAAATCCTGAAAGAAGAGATGGGGTTCGAGGGCTTTCTCATCTCCGACTACGCCGCGCAAAAGGGACTTCCCGGCAACACCAAACAGCAGGTCGAAACCACCATCAACGCCGGCATGGACATGGTGATGGTTCCCGACAATTACACAGAGTTCATTCAGCTTCTCACTGAACTCGTCAACGAAAAACGCGTGCCGATGTCGCGCATTGACGGCGCGGTGCTGCGCATCCTGAGGGTCAAATTCGCCATGGGCCTGATGGATCGCGGCCGCTCGCTGATCGCCGACCGCAGCCTGCACAAGGCCTTCGGCTCGGCCGAGCACCGTGCCGTCGCGCGAGAGTGCGTGCGCCAGTCTCTCGTGCTGCTGAAGAACGAACGCTCCACCTTGCCGCTCTCGAAGAGCGCCCGGCTGCACGTGGCAGGCAAGAACGCCGACGACATCGGCAATCAGTGCGGAGGATGGACCATTAAATGGCAGGGCGAAAGCGGCAATGTCACAAGCGGCGGCACGACGATTCTGGCAGCCATTCGCAAGGTTGTCGGAGACGCGCAGGTGACTTATTCACGGGATGGGAGCGGCGCCCAGGGCGCGACCGTCGGGATCGCGGTCATCGGTGAAACGCCTTACGCGGAGATGCAAGGCGACCGCACGGATTTGAATCTCTCTTCCGAAGATGTCGCCGTAGTCAAAAGCCTCAAACAAGCGGGGATCCCGGTCGTCGTGGTTCTGATTTCTGGCCGCCCACTTGTCATTGACGACGTTCTGCCCGACGCGGACGCCGTTGTCGCCGCGTGGCTTCCTGGCACCGAAGGCGACGGCGTCGCCGACGTGCTCTTCGGCCAGTGGAAACCCTTCGGCAAGCTGTCATTCACATGGCCGAGCGGCACCTCCACCAGTTTCCATCTGGGCAATCCCGGCTACAAAACGCTCTTCCATTTCGGCTACGGTTTGACTTATTGAAAGCCGAAGTTCGCCCCCCCCCGCTGAGAGATCAATTCGTTGCAAACCCTCCGCCGGAGCTCCACGGTTTTTTCCGTGCTGACTTCGATCCCTAAACCAAAAAGCCACGGCGGTCCCCGTCAGCTGACGGGGACCGTCGTGGCTTGAGTTTTGTGTCTGCTGCTGGGCGTGACAGTGGGCATCGCCATCGCCGCTCGCGCCGCCGGCAACTCGCGGCGCGACGCTTACTGCGTCCGTTCGATCATGCGCCAGCGCGGCTTGGGCGCCTGCCACAGCAGGCTCGAGTCCGCCGCTCCGTGCGGATAGTACTGCGTCGAGTGCAGCCCCGCCGGC
>CAYZVR010000130.1:0-10200 GCA_964481715.1 uncultured Acidobacteriota bacterium
GCCGCGCAGGAAGCGCTGGTCCGCAGCCGCCCTTGTTCATGACACTCAAGGGCGGGCTTACACAGATGGTCGAGAATCTCTCCGCGCAACTCGACCCGGCGCGTGTTCATCTCGGGCGATACGCGGAAACGATCGAGCGCATTCCCGGCGAAAAAGGCGAGCGCTATGGCGTGCGACTGAACGGAGGAACAACGCTCGACGCCGAGGCCGTCATCCTCGCCATTCCTGCCCAAGTGGCCGCCCGCATTTTATCGGAGCTGAACGCGACGCTCGCCGCGCGCCTGGCCGAAATTCCCTATAGCAGCGCTATGACCGTCAGTTTAGGATTCGATGCCAAGCAGGTGACGGACCTTCCTCCCGGCTTTGGATTTCTCGTGCCTGCGAAGGAAAGACGCCGGCTGCTCGCTTGCACGTTCGTTCATCGAAAGTTTCCCGAAAGCACAGTGGAGGGACGAGCGTTGCTACGGTGTTTCCTAGGGGGCTCGCGAGACCCGGGAGTGCTCGGTCTCGCCGACGGCGAAGTTGTCTCGCTGGTGCGACGGGAACTCCGCGAGATCCTCGGCCTCACGGCGGAGCCGCTGTTTACGCGCCTACATCGCTGGCCCGATTCAATGGCGCAGTATGTTGTGGGACACGAGGACCGGCTGCAGGCGATCTACGCGGAGCTGGCAAAGCTCCCCGGCGTATTTCTCGCTGGCAACGCTTATTCGGGAATTGGGATCTCAGATTGCATCCGAACGGGCAGGTCGGCGGCTGAGAGCGCACTCAAAGTCTGCACTTAGCGCTGCGCTCCGAGCTCAACCGTTGGTTGCGTTACTGGGACGGTAGAAGGGCAAGGCTGCAACTTCCACAGCGGCCCCCGAAGCGAGCCTGAGCTTTGTCCCCGGCTCGGAAACTTCGCGGCGCGCGTAGCCGAGCGCGATAGTCTTCGAGAGCGTGGGCGATACACAGGCGCTCGTGACCTCGCCGATTTCCTTTCCTTCCGAAAGGAATTTCTCCCCAGCCAAAGGCGGCTGAGGCGAGTCCACGATCAAGCCGACGAGATTCCAGTTGACGTGGCCTCGGCTGCGCGCGCGCTCCACGATTTCCTGCCCGACGTAGCAACCCTTGGTGAAACTCAAAGCATTCAAGAGGCCCGCTTCGAGCGGCAGCGTGTCCTCGCCGAAGTCGGGCCCGTAACGCGGAATACCCGCTTCGATGCGCAGGCTCTCGAGCGCCTCGGTCCCGCATGAGAGCATCTCGTCCGCCGAGGCCAGCGCCAATTCCCAAATCCTCTTCACGCCTTCTGCGCCAGCCCAGATTTCGTAACCTTCTTCGCCCGTGCTCGATGTGCGCACAACCCTCACGGGAATGCCGCCGCAGTTCGTCGAAAAGTTGCCGTATTCGGCAAGGTCCGGCAGTTCGACGTGCAATGACTCTTCGAGGACGCCGCGCGCGCGCGGGCCCTGGAGGGCCAGCGTGAAAAGTTCCAGTGCTTCGATTTGGACGCGGTCGCCGATGATATACCGGCCGAGTGCCTGCATCGTTTTGTCGCGAAGGTCGGCGTCGGTGTCGATCAGCAACGAATCTTCCTCACAGAGGATCCTAAAATCCGCAATGATGTGGCCCTGCGCGGTGAGAAGCATCGCGTAAGTGCCCTGCCCAGGTGTGAGGTTCTTCACATCGTTTGAAACAATCCGATGCAGGAAGCGCGCGCGGTCCTGCCCCTTCATTGCGAATTTGGCGCGGAAGGAATAATCGAAGAGGCCCGCTGACTCGCGCACGGACCGATGCTCCGCGACAGGGTCCGTGAATCGCGCGGGCACAAGCGCGCCGTGATATTCGCCGAGCGTCGCGCCCCGCGAAACATGAAGGTCGAAGAGCGGGCTGGGGACGGGTTCCGGCACTTAGCTTCGCCTCAGATAGGTGGAGATGAGAATCACGATCATCGCAAGCGTAAACGCAACGGACAGCCATCGTTTGCGTTGGGCGCGAACCTTATCAAACAGCGGAAGGGGCAATGTGAGCGCGAGCGAAACGGCGAAGACCATGATGGCGAGGACAATTTTCGCCGTCAAGAACATCCAGGCTCGTCCCCAGGCCAGTTCCCAGTAGTACGCGCGCACGTTGAAAAGGCCCGAGCCGGTCAGGAGGAGGATCACCGACCAACTGACCCAGCGAAATTTCCCCTGCACTTTTTTCATCAGCACGTCGCGCTGGTCGGGGGTGAGAACGCGAACGGAGGGAATCAGCAGAAAAAGGAGGAAAGCGATTCCCCCCACGCCCACGACGGCGGCGCTCACATGAACCCATTGCATCAGCGTCGACATTCACACTCCCTGCATGGTCTGTGATTCTGACTGGGTTGCGGCGGCGAGCGAGTTTAATTTGCGCCGGCGATCTCGTCGATTAGCCGGGCCAGATCGAAATCTTTGTCGGTGACCCCGCCTTCGCTGTGCGTCGAAAGGACAATGCCCACCACGCTGTAATTTATAGTGAGGTCGGGATGGTGGCCGGCCTTTTCGGCTGCAGTGGCAATGTTATTCACGAAGCCGATGGCTTGCATAAAGGACTTGAACGTATAACGCTTGTGAATCGATTTCCCCTGGTGGGACCAGTCGTGCATTTGTTTGAGCTTTTCCTGAATCTCCGCTTTGCTCAGTGCCGCCACACGCGCTCCTTCTGTCCCGTCGTGCGGGACGCAACCCCCGCGAGCGATTCCGCCTGCGGGAGGCCAAGTTTTTGCCGGACGAACCGGCAAAGGTCAAGTGAAGTGTATTCTCCGTGAGTCACGGGGAAATGGGGCTTGCCTTCGAGAAGGCGTGCATCGACCGCCGGCCAGGTGCGCAGGTTGATTCGCGGCCCAACGGGAACCAGCGCGTCGGCGCGGTCCAGGAACTTTTCCGTGGAGGGCTTGAAATCGCGCCGCGAGCTGTCCAGCACCACTACGTAGACCTTCGGCTTGATCATCTCCAGCACGCTGTTGCTTTCGATCATCACCCACTCGCTCTTGCGCAAGGCGCACTCAAGAGCCGGAAAGGCATCGGAGAGCTGGCCCTGCCGCACCCGCAGCCACAAAGAGCGTTTGGCGCCCGCCGCCAGAAACCGGCAAGTATCGCCGCGGCCATTCGGGTCGGTTTCTTCCGACAGGACGAACGAGTGTTCGGTGGGCGCGCAGCCGCAAGGTTCGCCGTCGAGTGAGCAGATACCGTGGCCGTATTGCGTAATTTTTACGGCCGTCCAGCCTAGCGGCTCGAGGCCGCGAATCAGCCCCGCCATCACCCCCGTCTTGCCGATGTTTCGAGAATGCCCACCGATGACAACCGCGTTCATCAAGCCTCACCGAATGTGCCCGGGACGAAATCGAGTATAAGAAGCCCGATGCGTCAAGTCAACGAGGGCATGGGAGAGGCCCTTCGCTCTTCGATTTCTCTCCGAGCGCCGGCGGGTTAGAATGATTCCGTAGGGGAGCAAAGCAGGCAGAAAATGATTCACGAAATTATTCCGGTCGGAATGCTCGCATGCAACTGCTCGATCCTCGGCGACGAGTCGAGTGGTGAAGCGGTGGTGATCGATCCGGGCGATGAGATCGAGCGCATTCAGGAAATTCTCAACCGCCATCAACTGGCAGTGAAGACCATCATCGTCACGCACGCGCACATTGACCACATCGGCGGTCTCGAAAAACTCAAGCGTGCGACCGGCGCTCGGGCGATGATGCACGAAGCGGATTTTCCCATGTACCGCGATCTCGGCGGGCTTGCGTCTCTTCTGGGTGTTCCGCCGCCGGTTGTCGTCGATGTGGACCAGTTCTTGAAGGAGGGCGACAAGGTTCGCTGGGGATCGATGTCGCTCGACGTTTTGCATACGCCGGGACATTCACCCGGCAGCCTTTCTCTGCATCTCGCCGGCGAGCACGCCAGAATCTTCAGCGGCGATACGTTGTTCAGTGGTAGCATCGGCCGCACGGACCTGTGGGGAGGATCGTTACGCGAGATTCTCAAATCCATCCATGAGAACCTGCTGCCTTTTCCTGACGAGACTCCCGTGTTTCCGGGTCACGGACCTCGGACAACCATCGGCGATGAGCGGGCGCACAATCCATTCCTTCGTGATTTATAGATCCAACCCAGGCGGACCCTTTCCAGTGAGGAGACCACGGCTCTCAGCGCGCGGGCCGGAATTCGCGAGGATTTTTCAGAATGGACTCCGCGCCTCCTGAAAGCAGTCCTCTGTCCATTCGACGTGGCCCCTCCGAGCCGGCGCTTGTTGATTGGACGGTGGGCCACGCGCTAGACCGGACCACTTTGCTTCATGCGGAGGGACTCGCGCTCGTCGTTCCACACCAGAATAAGCGATTCACTTACTCGGAGTTTCGCGCAGAAGCCGAGCTCGTAGCGCGCGGTTTCCTGAGCCTGGGTATCAAGAAGGGCGACCGGGTGGGTGTTTGGGCCACGAACGTTCACGAATGGGTAGTCACGCAATTCGCCTCGGCAAAAATCGGCGCCATTCTGGTAAACGTCAATCCTTCCTATCGGGCGCGAGAGCTCGAGTACGTCTTGCGCCAGTCGGAGTGCCAGACGCTGATTCTGATCCGCGGTTTCCGCGACGCCGACTACGTCTCCATCGTTTATGAACTCTGCCCGGAAGCGCGCGATGCCGAGCCGGGCGCGCTGCGTTCGGAACATTTTCCTCATCTGAGGAATTTGATTTTTGCCGGCGGCGAAAATCCGTCCGGCATGATTCCCTGGGAAACGGTCCGCGCGGCGGGCAGTAAAATTGCCGAGCTGGACTTGAGGAACAGGGAAGCCACTCTCGACCCGCACGACGCCATCAATATTCAGTACACCTCGGGGACCACCGGTTTTCCCAAGGCTGTGGTGCTGTCACACCACAACATCGTGAACAACGCGAATCTGATCGGCGGCGTGATGAAGATCACGCAGCGGGACAGGATCTGCATCCCGGTGCCTTTCTATCACTGCTTTGGCATGGTGATGGGAACCCTCTTATGTGCGGTCCGAGGGGCGACGATGGTCGTTCCCGCGACGCATTTCGATCCGGTCTCGACGCTCCGGGCGGTTGCTCAGGAGCGGTGCACGGCGTTATATGGAGTTCCCACCATGTTTCTTGCCGAGCTCGAGCATCCTGAATTCCCTCAATTTGATTTGACCTCGCTTCGCACGGGCATCATGGCGGGTTCGAGCTGCCCGATTGAGCTGATGAAGCGCGTGGTGAGCGAAATGCACTGCCCCGAGCTGACCATCGGCTACGGTCTCACCGAGACTTCTCCTGTGATCACGCAAACGTCGCCCGAAGATCCGCTGGAATTGCGCGTGAGCACGGTGGGCAAGGTCATGCCCCACACGGAACTCAAAATCATGGACCCCTACACACGCAAAACCGTGCCCGTCGGAGTTCCCGGAGAACTCTGCGCGCGCGGCTACGTGGTGATGAAAGGTTACTACCACGACACCGAAGCCACGCGAAAGGCTATTGACGAAGAGGGCTGGCTGCACTCGGGCGACCTGGCGACGCTCGGCGAGGACGGTTATTGCCGCATCACCGGCCGCATCAAGGACCTGATCATCCGGGGCGGCGAAAATATTTCACCGCGCGAGGTCGAGGAGTTCCTCTACACCTGCCCCGCGATCAGCGAAGTTCAAGTCATTGGCGTTCCCGACCGAAAGTACGGCGAACAGGTTGTGGCCTGGGTGAAACTCAAGAAAGGCGCTTCTCTCACCGTGGAAGAATTGCAGGCATTCTGCAAAGGCAAGATTGCCGACTTCAAAATCCCCCGCTACGTCAAGTTTTTGGATTCCTTTCCGATGACCGTCACGGGAAAAATGCAGAAATACAAAATGCGCGAACAGGCCATCCGGGAACTCGGCCTGGAAGATGAAGCTCGCCTGTCCGAATCGGGCGGGAATTCTTCAAACTGAATCACTCCTGCGGGATGGTGTTTTAGCGGCGAACCTGCGTCTGCTTGAGGAAGGGGAGCATGGCTTTGAATTCCGGCGTGCCGCTTCGGCCGAGCAACTCGTAGACCATCATTTCGGTCGAGCTCATGACGGCGCCGGCGCGCTCCATGCGCTTCAAACCCACTCGCCAGTTTTCCGGCGTGCGCGAGGAGACAGCGTCTTCTGCGACGTGGACGAGGTACCCGGCGTCGAGCGCACCGAGCACGGTCTGCGTGACGCAAATGTGGCTTTCGATTCCCGCCACGAGCAAAGTGTTCACACCGGGTGCGCGCTTTTTCACTTGATGCGCAAACTCGCCTTCGCCGAAGCACCCGAAGCTCGTTTTATCAATCGGCGCAATGCCTTGTACGAGGGTGCCAATTTCCGGCACTGTGCCGCCCAGCCCTGCGGCGTTCTGTGTGGTGAGAATGGTTGGAAGACGCAAGATCTCTGCCAGGCGCAGCAGCAGCTGTGTGTTGCGGATCAATCTCTGCGATTCGAAAATCGCCGGGATGAGTTTGGCCTGGAGATCAATCACGACAAGCGCCGCCGAATGACGGTCGACCAATTTTGAGTTTGAATTCATTTCTAGCGCGTATGATAGCAGTTCTTCGCGGCCGGCCGCGCAGCAAAATGTCGCTTCCGTCCGGTTGCCATTGCAATCATCATGACTGCACTTAACGATCGTCCCTGCGGCGACGCGCCGCCCGCTGACATCCTCAACCGCGAAGCCGGACTCAAGCGGCAGCTCTCGACGCGCCAGCTCTCGATGATTGGGCTGGGCGGCGCAATCGGTACAGGACTTTTCCTCGGCAGCGCTGTCTCGGTTCGACTGGCTGGCCCGGGCGTGATTCTGAGCTACGCGGCGGGCGCGGTCATCGCATGGCTGATCGCCTGGGCGCTCGCGGAGATGGCCGTGGCGCATCCGGTCGCGGGCTCGTTTGGCGTCTACGCGGAGATGTATGTGCACCCGTGGGCCGGCTTCACGGTGCGGTATTCCTACTGGCTGGCGCAGGCGGTCGCTATCGGCAGCGAATTGGTTGCGGCTTCGATCTACTGCCACGCCTGGTTTCCGCAAGTGCCCGGCTGGATCTGGATCGCAGGATTTTCCTTGGGACTAATGTACGTCAACGCGCGCACAGTTGGCAACTTTGGCGAGTTTGAATATTGGTTTGCGATGATCAAGGTGGTGACCATTGTCATCTTCTTGGTGCTGGGCGGGGCGTTGCTGGCCGGAATTGGTTTCCAGCCTCTCGGTTTTGGGAACTATACCGCACACGGCGGATTTCTTCCGCACGGCTGGGCGGGCGTCGGCCTGGGCGTCGCCATGGCGATCTGGAGTTATCTCGGCACGGAAACCGTGGCCATCACATCAGGCGAAGCGCGCGAGCCGGAAGTCGCAGTGCCGCGCGCCTTGCGCTCGATGGTCGGGCGGCTTTCGCTTTTCTATATCGGTGGGATCGCCGTGCTGGTCGGCGTCATGCCGTGGACCGAAGCCGGGTTGACCGAGAGCCCGTTTGTGCGGGTGTTTCACAGCGTGGGCATTCCGGCCGCCGCGGGCGTGATGAATTTTGTCGTTCTCACCGCCGCACTTTCGAGTGTTAACACCAACCTCTACAATTGCACGCGCATGCTGTTTTCGCTATCGCGCGGCGGATACGCGCCGAAGCTATTCGGCCGGCTCAGCCAGCGGGGAACGCCCGTGGCGGCGCTCATAGCTTCAAGCCTTGGGATGGTCGTGGCGCTCATTCTGGAATTGAACTTCAAGGAATCTGCCTACCTGCAAATGCTCGGCGCGGCGTTTCTCGGAGGCCTCTTTGCATGGATCATGATTTTTGTGACGCACTTGTTTTTTCGCCGGAAATACAAAGGCGACCTGAAGGTACGCGCACCGGGGTATCCGTGGACCTCCCTTTGCGGCCTGGTTGCGCTCCTGGCGATTACCGTTTCCACATGGTGGGTGCCTGGAATGAAGATCACGCTCGCAGCCGGTCTGCCGTGGCTTGCTTTCATCTCGCTGTGCTATCTTGTCTGGACGCGGGTTCAGTGATCGCGGAATCAGGAAAAGGCTGGCGAGAATGGATGAACTGCTCAAGTGGCGCGAGGAATTTCCCATCCTCGAGCGCACGACGTATTTGATTTCCAACTCACTCGGTGCGATGCCGCGCGCCGTGTACGACCGCGTGCACGACTATGCACACGCGTGGGACACACGCGGCGTGCGCGCCTGGGAGGAAGTTTGGTGGGATCTCGCAGCTAACGTCGGCGATCGCCTCGGCGAGCTTCTGGGAGCAAGTCCCGGCGACATCTCGCTCCACCAAAACGTCACGCTCACGCAGGCGGTCATTGCTTCCTGCTTTGATTTTTCCGGGCCGCGCAACAAGGTCGTGCTGGTTGACATGGAATTTCCGTCCATTCTCTATTTCTACCAGGAGCAGCAGCGGCGCGGAGCGCGAGTGGAAATGGTCAGGAGCGAAGACGGCATTCGCGTGCCACTTGAAAAGTTGCTCGCGGCGATTGACGAGCAGACGCTCCTTGTGCCGGTTTCTTACGTGCTCTTCCGCAGCGCGTGCATCCAGGATGCGCGGGCCATCGTCGAGCGCGCGCATCGCGTCGGCGCGCGGGTTATTCTCGACGTCTATCAGGCGGCGGGAACTGTGCCTCTCAATTTGCGCGCATTAGGCGTGGATTTTGCCGTGGGTGGCCTGCTCAAGTGGCTTTGCGGAGGCCCGGGCGTGGCGTACCTCTACGTTCGCTCCGACCTCGGCGCAAAACTCCGGCCGACGCTCACCGGCTGGCTTGCGCACCGGCGGCCGTTCAATTTCGAAGTCGGGCCCATCGATCGCCGCGACGATTCTTACCGATTCCTGAACGGCACGCCGCACATTCCGGCGCTTTACGCCTGCCAGCCAGGTTTTGAAATCATCCGCGAAGTCGGCGTCGAGCGAATCCGTGCAAAGTCCTTGCGGCAAACTCAGCGAATTATCGATGGCGCCCTGGCGCTCGGCTGGCGCGTGAACACTCCGCGCGACCCTGCCGAACGGGGCGGTACGGTTTCGATAGAATGTGCTCACGCCCACGAGGTGATGCGCGAACTCCTGGCGCGCGACATCCTGGTTGATTACCGGCCGAAGGCGGGGATTCGCTTTTCGCCGCATTTTTACAATCGTGATGAGGAGATCGATTTCGCGCTCGAACAGATCGCGGAAATTCTCGCGACGCGCGCCTGGGAGCGGCACCTGCAAGCGGTGTGACTGGATGATATAATCCCGCCCTGAGGCTCAAGCTATGGCTGTTGCGGACGTTCGCACGAAAAAATTCGTGGCCCGAAAAACCTATCGGGGCACGCAGGTAATTTTTGGCGAGCGGAAACACTTGCAGGAGGTCCTGCGCTCCATTCAAAGCGCACGGATGCCGCGCGCGCAAAAACAGGGCGAAGTGCGGACGCTCACGAAACTAATTGGCACGCGGACGGAAGAGTTGAACCGGATTACCCCCGCTTGGGACAAAAAATTCCAGAAAGCGCAGGACCCCAAATCCTCTGCGCAAGACCTGTTGCGCCTTGCCTCATCTCTCTCGCCGGATGACTACCTGACCGCACGCGTCCTCACCGAGCACGCGGAAGCTCCTCCCGAACTTCTCGAACGATTGGCGCTTCATCCCTACGCGGCCGTCCGCGAAAATGTAGCGCGCCATCCTCAAACCCCGGCGGAAGTTTTGCGCAAATTGGCGGAGGAGGAAAACGAGCCACTCTGGTTTCTCGTGGCGTGCAACCCTTCGACGCCTTCGGATTTGCGCGACCGCTTGCGCGCGCGCATGCGCCAAATGGCGGCAGAGTAGGGAACCCCCAAAAAAGCCTGTCACTTGTGTCACCTGTATCACCTGTGTCCTCAGACCCGTCGGGCGGGATTTGGCCTGTCTCCGGATTGGCCTACTTGGCTCTTTACTTTTAACGATAGTAGAGTGATATTGGACTGATAGCACAGGCCAGGAGGTTTTGACTCTCGTGCTCATTACTCTTGATACGAGCCTCGATAAGCCGCTCTACGCTCAGATTCGCGACCAGATTCGCGCGCGTATTATTTCCGGCGCCCTGACTATCGGCGAGCGTCTGGAGCCCAGCCGCGAGCTGGCCAAACGCCTGGGTGTACACCGCACCACGGTTTCAAACGCTTACGCCGAGCTTGAGGCTGACGGCCTGATCGAGGGCACGGTCGGCCGCGGCACGTTCGTATCGCCGCTCGCCACCGAGCTGCGACGG
>CAYZVR010000131.1:0-10069 GCA_964481715.1 uncultured Acidobacteriota bacterium
GGCCAAAATGCGGGGGGAGTGCCGGCGGCCCGGCATCACTTCTTGCGATGAAATTCTGCGAGTTCACGAAACACATCGCTCGCGGCGTATTTGCGGGCAAACTGCCGGAGCTTTTGGGTGGGCGCTGTCAAGAGAAAGGAATTTCCAATTTGCGCGTGCGCGATCTTCAACTTCCTCCCGGCAATCATCTTCCTGACCCGATACTCATCAAGACACTCGAGCCTGAGCGTGTTCCCTTCGATGCGGGTTCGATAAAATGTATGTGCCGGAATTAACCAAGTGAGTAGATCTTCGAGGTCGTTTAACTTTTCTCCCTTTACGTTAATCTCTTCGAGGGCAACGTCTAAGAACAACCAACCCCCCAGACGCGTCAGATGCGCAGAATATCTAAAATTCAGCCCCTGGTCGTTAGTGGACAGCACAACGCCGTAAGCCCTTTCGACCGACTTTGCAAATGATAGAGTGAAATCCTCTGCACCCCATGTGCCCTCCAGCGCCGGTTCAACAACAGTGGCGCCTTCGGTATAGAGTGGATAGAGAGACCTCGCCGGCTCCCGAGCACGCGACGCGGGCACCGGCCGCGATGCCCTCCTTCCGTCTGGGCAATTGGAAAATTGGGTCTGCAGAGTCCCCTTCAAGTCGCCTGCGACAGACATGGTCTTCAAGGAAATCAACCTCTGACGCAGCACAGTAGCCGGGAGGAGGCCCGCCCGCCACTAGGCGTATGACGGTTTTCAAGGTGTCACAGAGGCTCGATTGGCGTAGAATTGTCCCAGGGCAAAGGCGTGCAAGCCAGGTATTCCTTCTAGCCACAATTTTTTCGGCGGCTATATGAATATCCGCATCAGCAAAGAGAGCGATGTTCCACTTCGCCAGCAACTCGCGGAGCAGATCGTGATGCTCATCGCCACGAAAAAGCTGAAACCCGGCGAGGCATTACCCAGCGTGCGTGAATTGGCGCGCCGGCTCAAGATCCACCACAACACGATCAGCGAGGCGTATCAGGACCTGGTAAGGCGCAACTGGCTGACGCGGCGGCGTGGAACCCATCTGGTAGTCCGTGCACCTCAGGTGGGGTCGCGGCCTGCCGGCGAGCAGGATTTGGATGACCTGATCAATGCAGCGCTCGAAGTGGCCAGGGAGCGCGGCTATACGTTGCAGGCGTTGCGCAAACGAGTGCGGGAACGGCTGATGGCCCAGCCGGTGGACCATTTACTCATGGTTGAAGAGGAGCCGGGCCTGCGCCGGCTTCTTCAGGAGGAGATTCACGCCGCGCTCGGTTGCCCCACGGAGGGCTGCTCGCGCGAAGAACTGGCGCGGAATCCGGGCCTTGTCATCGGCGCGCTGGTCGTGACGCCGCACTATGCGGTGGGAGACGTCACGCCGCTCGTTCCAAAGGACCGGCCGCCCATTCCCGTTACCTTTTGCATCGCGGATGAACACGTCGAGAGGATTCGAAAACTCGAACAGCCTTCCGTTATTGCTCTCGTGTCGGTCAGCCGGGCGGTCCTAAACACCGCGCTCAGTGTGTTTGCGCCCGCAGTCGGGCGGCGGCACACTCTGGCGGAATACCTGCTCCCACTCGAAAATCCCGCCGTGCTGCGCGCCGCTGACCTGGTGTTCTGCGATTCCATCGCCCGCCAGTCCGTTAAGGCCCGGAATCGCATTCATTATCGCTTGGTGGAGCCGGCGTCTCTCGAATACCTTTCGAGCGCTACCAAAGCGGTGCCGAAGGGCTAGACGCCGGCGGTCTCAGAATTGAGCCGGCATGAGGCTTCGCTGCGGCCCCGTTTACAGCACCGGATGGCTACGGTAGAATTCCCACGAAGTCATTTTCGACACGAAGGAATGGTGCGCGGATGCGAAACCTCTTGATGGGTTTGTTGTCGCTGGTTTTTGCCGGCGCCCTGTTGCCCGCGGCCGCGCAACACGCGCCGGTCGATCCCAAGGCGAAGGAAACCGCTGCCGCGCGCCTTCACGACGAAATGACGGCTGACGGAAAGCTGCTGGTGATTGACGTTCGCACCCCCAAGGATTTCGAAGCGGGCCACGTTCCGGGCGCGATTAATATTCCCATCGAGGAACTCACCAAAAAGATTGGCGAGATGAACCTTTCCAAGGAAACCACGATCGTGACCGTGTGCGACCGCGGCGGTCGCAGCTCGCGAGCCGCCGTCGAGCTCAAGAAAATGGGATTTAACACGACTTCGTTCTGCCGCCTCGATTCGTGGAAAGAAAAAGGCTACAAGGTCGAATCGGGGAAGGGAAAGCCCAAAAAAGTCGCGGGGGTTTATAAATTCACCTGCCAACATTACTGCCAGTCCGACAAGGAAACCGCCGACCTCGAAGAAACCTGCGAGTGCGCCTGCAACCGCCCCTACCGTGAATGCCAGCAGGCCGAGTAACACTTCCGGCATGGAAAGTTTCATTCAGATTCGGAATCGCTCGGGCAAACGGCTGCGCGGAATGATTCACATGCCGGAGTCGGCGAGGCGGCACCGATTGCCGACCGGCGCCCGATCCACGCAACGGCTTACTTGCCTGCAACCTCCGAGTAACGAAGTTGTTGCCGCACGATGTCCCTGGGATAAACAATCTCGACGTCGGAGATTTTCCCATTCGCGCCGTAACGGGGGACAAGCGTGGGGTTGATACCGGCCCAGTATGAGGGAAGGTCGAGCATCTTGTAGCGCTCCACCACCTGGTCGCGCCAGGCGGTGTTGAAGCGAATGCCGTACTTCGAGATGAGTTCCCTGGCGGCGTCGTAGTCGCCTTCGGCCTTGATGCGCATCAGCTCGGCAAGCAGCATCCCGACGCCCTGGCGCATCTTTTCGTAGTCTTTCACGACCATGTAGACTTTCCCGTCTCGCTCCATCGGTTCCACGGCGCCGGTTTTTTCGCGGACATAATTGATGATGAGCTGCGTGCCGCGGCGGTGGTCTTCTTCGATCGTTTCACCTTTCGGAACTTCGTGAAGCTGTGTAAGCGCCGCGCGCACTTCACGATCGTACGCTGCTTTGGCGACTTCAACGCTGGGGATCGCGCCCATCTCGATGAGTTTGGGATCGAAAAAGTTCCAGTAGGCCACGAGATCTGCGCGGGCTTCCTCGAGTGTCGAGTAATACTCCTTGATGTAGGAAGCCGGTTCGCCCGTCACCTTGGGATCCATTCTGCCGGAGCCGTGTCCGAGAATTTCGTGCATGGCGGTGACCAGATCCTCGGCGAGGTCGCCGTATTTCAAAGCGCGCTGGGCTTCTTCTTCGGTGTAGGCAAACTCCCGCGTTACTTTGTCCCCTCGCGCCGCGGCGAAGGCGCGCGTCGAGCCGGTGAAGATGAAGCTCTTGGTGCCGTATTGGTCGTGAATTTCGGATTCGTTGGGGAGGTTTTCGCCGATGGTCGTCACGTTAAAGTCGCCGGTTTCGATGAGCGCCTCGACGGAGTTGGCGAGCGGGGGATTGGGCTTATCGAGTTTATATTTGTCCTCCCACGGCTCGCGCTGCTCGAAGTAGGCGGCGTTCGCGGCGAACTCCTTCATCAGCTTGTTCAACTTTTCGTCCACAACGGTTACGTACGCCTGAGAGGCCCCTTTCAATCCGCGCACGTCCTTGTAAACCTCGATAAAGCCGTTGGTGAAATCTACTTCGGGGTTGTTCCGAACCCAGTCAATGTTGAATTGCCGCCAGTCTTCGGGAGATCCCGTCTGGTAGTAGCGGATCAAGTCGCTCAGCACTTTTTTTTGCTCGGGCCGCGCGTAGCGGATCGCCTGGGCCAGATAGCGGTTTGCGCGGGAGAGCTCGTCGGCGTATAGACCGCGAGGGACTTTCCCGTCGGGAGTTCCGGCGCGATAAATTTCTTCGACGAGCTTTCCGTCCTTTTTCACCAGGCGTGAATTGAGTGGATATTTTTCCTGGAATCCCGCGAGGTCGCTGAGGCGTACACCGGCGTAAAGATTGTTCGCGCTCGCGAGCAACGCATCTTCTCCGCTCTTCGGGTTCTTATCCGTCAGCATGGGTTGGAACTCGAGGTCGAAAAATGGCCGTTGCAGGTCCTCGAGTTCCTTGGTGAGCTTCGAGCGCGGCCCGATGCGAGCCCCGTTTTTCAAGGCTTGTTCCGCCGCGGCCCGGAGTTCCTCGGGAGTGAACTCGGGCAGAAACTTGCGCGAGGTAAAATCGTTGTGATTGCCGCGGTTCGCCCAGAAGAGTTTGGTGTAGTTGGTGATCTTTTTGAGCGCGGCAGGGTCGATGCCCTTCGGGTGCTTCAGGATCTGTTCCAGCAGATGTTTCTCGCGGAGCCCGTAGGCGGAATTCTGGTCGTAGACGATGGGGTTGACCGCGATCGCCGCCATCGAGAGCCAGTAAGCGAGGATTTTTTCGCGAAGCGATAGATCCTTGAAGCTTGGGGCGTAGAGCTGGAGAAATCCTGTGTCGCCCACGCGCTCGACCAGTGTATCCGCCTGGGTCGGTTTCTCCTGGGCTCGGGCGCCTGAAAGGGAAAAGATAAACAGCAGGATTAGTGTAATAAGTTTGATTCGCAAGTTACCCCCCCCGTCGCTTAGATGCGCGTGCCTTCCGAAAACGAAGTTCGCTTATAACAAAAAAACACCTCACGAAGCTAGTAGAGATTTACATTTTCCTGAAACGAATGAATCGTGGCAGAGGGCGTGGAACCGTGACTCGATCCGCGTTGACATCAAACGAGCGCAGCCGATATGCTGTTTGAATTCGAGATGGGCTCGCGGCCTCAAATCGTTGGATTGACGTTCTCATTGTCGCTCTTCTTATTTACCTGCGGTCTCGCGCGCGCGGCAAGCCGGCTGGCGGAAGCGTCGGCCCTCACAAGTTGTGCCTGTGGGAAGAGGGTTGTACGAATCGCATGTCCCAGCTCTCATTGCCCATCCTGCGCCACGCATTTTCACGCGCCGGCGCAACACACCTCGCACGAATCGGAACATCACCATGACATGTTTAAGCCGTTCTATGGCGATTACCCCATGGGCCGCGAAGCCACCGGGACTTCGTGGCAGCCGGACTCCTCGCTTCACAGCGGCCTCCACTTCATGAAAGGCGAATGGACTCTGATGCTGCACGGGTATGCGCAATTGATTTACGACCATCAGGGTGGTCCGAGGGGCGCCGACAAAACTTTCAGCTCCAATATGCTGATGCTGATGGGCACGCGCGCGGCGGGTGAGGGAACCTTCGGCTTTCGCGCCATGCTTTCCGCGGAACCCCTGACTCTCGGTCGCGGGGGTTACCCGCTGCTCCTCCAGACCGGTGAGACCGCCGACGGCCGCACACCGCTTACCGACCGCCAACACCCGCACGACATGCTGATGGAGCTTGCCGTGACCTACAGCCGCCCCGTCGCGGAGTCCACCTCCGTCTTCGCCTATTTTGGCCTGCCGGGCGAACCCGCCCTCGGCCCACCGGCGTTTATGCATCGCTATTCGGGCGAGGAAATTCCCTCCGCGCCCATCGCCCATCATTGGCTCGACTCGACCCACATTTCTTTTGGCGTTGCGACGCTCGGCGTGGTCCGGAAGAACGTGAAGCTTGAAGGGTCGCTGTTCACCGGCAGGGAGCCCAACCAGCACCGATACGATTTCGACCGGCCGCGCTTTGATTCTTACGCCTTCCGGGTTTCCTACAATCCCGCGAAGAATTGGTCGTTCCAAACCAGTTACGGGCATTTGCGAAGTCCCGAGCAGCTTGAGCCGGAAGTCAATCAGGACCGCGTGACCGCTTCCGCCACTTACAACCGCAAGGGTTCCAGGTACGACTGGCAAACAACGCTCGCCTGGGGCCGCAACATCAACAAGCCCGGACTTGCGCTGAATGCCTATCTCCTCGAATCCACCCTGGGGTTTGCAAAACGGCACACGGTTTTCGGTCGCGTGGAACGCGTGGCCAAGGGCGAACTTTTTGCGGACACCGATCCGTTGGCCGGGCAATCGTTCAACGTCGGCGAGGCGACGCTCGGGTATGTTTACGATTTCGCCCAGCTCGGAAATCTCGCCATTGGCTTGGGCGGTCTCGTGAGCCTGGCGTTTATCCCGGAAGCGTTGAGGCCTGCTTATGGCTCGACTCCCGTATCCACCATGATTTTCCTTCGATTGAAGCTGATGTAGAAATCTCTGATTCCCGTCTGAGGTGAAGACTTGTGAATTCATTCCATCACAAAATGCACGCCGTGGCCGCGTCGCTCGGGTGCCTCATCGCGATGTGGCTCGGCCCTCTTCCGGCCCGCGCGGTCGAATGGGAAACTCTGTTCACTGCGCAAGATGTACGCGACCACCTGGCGACCGACGTAGGCCGCGCGCAGGCGCTGGAGTTTTGCCGGCGCACGGGTCTCTCCAAGGTTTACATCGAAACTTTTCGCGACGGCTACCAGGCAGACGCCGGGACTCTCAAGACCGCGCGCGATTATTTCCGGCAGGCGGGCCTCAAGGTTTCCGGGTGCGTCACTACCACCGGCCTCGGCAAACCGTCGAGCGGATGGAATATCGCCGCCTGCTACACCAACCGCGCAAACCAGGATCGCCTTGCATCCGTCTTCCGGTTCGCGGCGGGAATCTTTGACGAACTTATGATTGACGATTTCTTTTTCACCGACTGCGAGTGCTCGGAGTGCGCGGCGGCGAAAGGCGCCATGAGCTGGCGCGACTATCGCGAAAAACTGATGCTCCAAATGAGCCGCGAATGCGTGCTCGGCCCGGCGCGCGAGGTCAATCCCAAGGTCAAAATCATCCTGAAATATCCGCAGTGGTATGACAACTTTCATAACCGCGGGTACATCGTGGACAAAGAGACGGCGCTTTACGACCGCATCTGGGTGGGCACCGAGCTGCGCGATCCGAGTTCCGACCAGTGGGGACACAAACAGCAGTACGAAGGTTTTTTCCTTTTTCGCTGGCTTTCGGAGATCGGCGGCGCGAAGACCGGGGGCGGCTGGTTCGATCCCTACGGCACCGACCCCGTGACTTTCATGGACCAGGCTTACGTGACGGTGCTCGCCGGCGCACAGGAAGTTTTTCTGTTCCATTATGGCGCGCTCGTTTCGCCGCAATTTCAGGCCCAGGCGGAAAGGTTTGCCGAACATCGGCCCGAGCTCGAAGCTCTCGCCAAATTCGCCGGAGGCTGGGCGGGCATTCCCGCCTACAAGCCGCTTTCGAGTGATCCCGGGAACGAGGCTTATATATTCGATCAGATCGGAATGCTGGGCATTCCGTTGCTTCCGACCGCGCAGTTTCCTTCCAAAAGCCGGGTTGCGCTTTTCACCGTGCACGCGCTCGCTGACCCCGAATTTGTGCCGGAGCTCGTGCGGTTTCTGGAGGCGGGTGGAACGGCCCTCGTCAGCGAATCGCTTGCGCATCAGTTGGATGGTGACCCTCGCGTGATTCCGAACAGTTCCGTGGCGCTTCCGAAAGAGAAGTTATTCGAAAGTATTCCGGAGGGCGCTGGGAAAATCGTGGTTTTCTCGGACGCGCTGCCGAAGCTCGCTTACGTGGACAATCAAAACAAAGTTGTGCAGCCGACCGCAGCGCAGCGCGAAGCGCTCGACTCGTTGCGAAAGGTAGTGGCGGATTTTGAAGTGACTTCCTTCGACGCGCCGCCGCGCGTGGCCATTTTCCCGATGGCGGGCCGCGCCGCGGTCGTAAACTTCACGGAGCTGACCGTCGCGTGCCGGTTGACGGGTTTGAGCGGCATGTCGAGCCGGTATCGTAAGGTCTTTGCGACCGCCGGGGCGTTTCTCGCCTCAGACGGCGCGACCATGCACTTGCCGCCGCACGGGCTGATTGTTGTAGAGTAAGGTGGCCGGTAAATTGTATTTCAGTCTATGAACATCCAAATTGGTCGCCTGTCGATTTGGTTGCTTGTGTTTTGCTGCGTCCTCGGTTCGGTCGCACATCGGCCCTGCGGCGCTCAAGAATCGCCGACGGACTTGAGAACAGCACTCAACCGTCTCTCCGAAGCGTACGACATCCGCGCTGAGGGGAAGGCCTTCTGTCTGCGGGCGCGGCTGAAAGTACGAAATTTCAAGGGCAAAGAAGCGGATGGTTCATACACTTTGCTTTGGTCATCTCCCGAGCGCTGGCGAGAGGAGATTACCTTTGCCGATTATAAGAGGGTGAGAGTCGGGGGCGATGGTCGTGTCTGGCTGAGCCGCACCGTG
The DNA here is from genome assembly GCA_964481715.1 of uncultured Acidobacteriota bacterium. Classification (GTDB taxonomy): domain Bacteria; phylum Acidobacteriota; class Terriglobia; order UBA7540; family UBA7540; genus JAHEKS01. The sequence goes on from CAYZVR010000131.1 coordinate 8,173, forward strand.
CCCTTTGAGCTTCCCCAAATTTACTTTCTCTCGCTATCACTTGACTTAAGACGACTCGGCGAAGTGGAACCTGATGAATCGCTTGAAAAAACCGACCGGAAAGAAGCAAGGCAAGCGCTGAATTTCTGTGTCGCCGTCAAGCATAAGGCTTCCGTGAAACGCGAGGTCTGCTTTGAACCGGAATCAGATGACTTGCAGTGGGAAGACGGTGGGTCGACGTCTTATGAATTCGATGGACACATTTATTGGGGCAAGAAGAAATATCCTCGGACTATACGTGTTTGGTGGGCGTTCGACGCTGACCCCACTCATAAGAAGAGAGAATTCGTGGAATGGGACCTCGAGGAACTCATTCCCCTCAACGAGGCGCATCCATCCGACTTTACACCTCCCTCGGGTGCTCGTGAGTGGGCTGGTTGCGAGTACCCCAGGCCTCTTCAAGGAATTTCAAAACCCTCGCCCATTTATCCCGCCTTGGCTCGCGAAAAGGGACTGGAAGGAATAGCTTTGGTTTATTGTGTCGTCGAGCCGGACGGTACACTTTCCCACTTAACCTTGATACGTTCTCCCGGGAGCGTCTTTGAGCCGGCAATCGGGTCAGCATTAGCTCAATGGCGATATAGTCCGGCGAGTTGCGGCGGGAAGACTGTTCCAACCGAGCTGGTAATCGAAGTGCGATTCTGGATGCCCAAAGACTAGCCATTGTATGGGGTAAAAGGGATTCTCAAAGTGTGAAACCCGATTCGAGTCCTGCCAGAATCTGATTGACACGCGAGCCGGAATTTCTTAGGATTGGAATCTACAATTGAATACTTGATTCAGCGACCCTGAATCTCATCCAGAGTGGCCGAGGGACGGGCCCGAAGACGCCACGGCAACCGCCCGCCAAAACAATTGGCGGGGTCAGGTGCCAACTCCTACCCGGTAATGGGGGAGATGAGAGAGGGCAACTAAGTTCAGCTTAGAGCCTCTTCCCAACCGGATGAGGCTTTTTTAGTTTCAGCCTCTCGCACCCGGCTTCTAGCCCGTCCCATCGCGCGGCCCTTCCTGGATGAAAAGTTAACGAGGTGATCCTGGAATGAGCTACTTGCTTCATTTGAAGTGCCGCGAGTGCGGACGCACTTATCCCGCCGAGCCGCTTGCCGCTTGCGAGGAATGTTGGGCGCCGCTCGAAGCGGTGTATGACTACACGCGCATCTGGTCGGACCTTCGCCCCAAGGACCTCGAATCCCGCCCTCCCAACATGTGGCGTTATCGCGAGCTGCTGCCGCTCGCAGGCGACCCGTGCGTCGGCCAGCACACCGGCTTTACGCCGCTGGTTGCCGCTCCGCGCCTCGCGAAGGCGCTGGGAGCGCGCGAGGTTTACATCAAGAACGACGCGGTCAACCATCCCACCCTTTCGTTTAAGGACCGCGTGGTGGCCGTGGCCCTCAGCAAAGCGCGCGAGTTCGGCTTCGATACGGTCGGGTGCTCCTCGACCGGAAACCTCGCAAACTCCGTTGCAGCACAGGCCGCGGCGGGAGGATTCCAAACTTATATTTTCGTTCCCGCCGATTTGGAGCCCGAAAAAATCGTCGCCACGCAGATTTACGGCGCGCGTTTGGTCAAGATCAACGGCAACTACGATCAGGTGAACCGCCTGTGCTCTGAAATCGCCCAGAAATATTCATGGGGAATCGTCAACGTTAACCTGCGCTCCTACTATTCGGAAGGTTCAAAAACTTTCGGCTATGAGGTGGCGGAGCAACTCGGCTGGCGCGTGCCGCAAAATATCGTGGTGCCGATGGCCGGTGGCTCGCTCATCACAAAAATCCACAAGGCTTTCGAGGAGCTGCAGAAGCTCGGATGGTTGAAGCCCGAGCCGACGAAGTTTTTCGGCGCACAGGCCACTGGCTGC
>CAYZVR010000132.1:0-10067 GCA_964481715.1 uncultured Acidobacteriota bacterium
GTTGTCTATCTCGCCGAAGACCTGCGCCTGGGGCGCCGCGTGGCGTTGAAGTTTCTGCCCGAGGGACTTTCGAGCGACCCGCAGGCGCTCGAGCGTTTCCAGCGTGAAGCGCGCGCCGCCTCTGCGCTCAACCACCCGAACATCTGCACGATTTACGATATGGACTCCTTCGAGGGCCAGCAGTTCATCGCCATGGAATACCTCGAGGGTACGACGCTCAAACACGTTGTCGGCGCAAAGCCCGTGGCGGTCGAGCAAGTCCTGGAACTCGGTATTCAGATTGCGGACGCCCTGGACGCCGCGCACAGCGCCGGCATTGTCCACCGCGACGTCAAGCCGGCGAACATTTTCATCACCAAGCGGCGGCAAGTGAAAGTTTTGGACTTCGGGCTGGCCAAGGTTTCGCCGCTGCGAGGAACTTCCACGTCGTCCCAGGTAACGTCGCTCCCCACCGCCGCCGAAGAACACTTGACGAGCCCGGGCAGCACCGTCGGCACCACTTCCTATATGTCGCCCGAGCAGGCGCTGGGCGAAGAGCTCAACGCGCGCTCGGACCTGTTCTCTTTCGGCGTGGTTCTTTACGAAATGTCCACCGGAACGCTGCCCTTCCGCGGCACCTCTACCGTCGCGATCTTTGACGCCATCCTGCACAAAACTCCCACCGCACCGGTGCGGCTGAATCCGGACGTGCCGGTGGAACTCGAGCGCGTGATCTCGAAGGCGCTCGAGAAAGACCGCGACCTGCGCAGCCAGACGGCGGCCGAAATTCGCGCCGACCTGAAGCGATTGAAGCGCGAGTTGGACTCGGCCAAGACTCAGGCGGCGAGCCGGATGGATTTTCCGGCGGCCAGTCCCGCGCCGAGCGCGCCTCCTCCTGCTGCTCCTGAAAGCAGCGGGCAACAGGCCTCGGCAGGAATCGCCGCGCCGGGCAGCTCAGGAGCAACTCCGGCGGCTCCGATGCCTGCGGTGTCTTCTGGCTCAGGTTCGGCTCAGGTTGCGGCGGGCAGCACTGCGTCCGCTTCCGTGGCAGTCGCGAGCGAGGCGGCTGTCGGCACGCTGCGACCAAATCGCTTGCCGCTCATCGTCGTAGCCGGAGCGCTCGTGATCCTGGGAGGAATTGCGGCGTATTGGTACACGCATCGCGCGCCAGCCTTGACCGAGAAGGATTCCATTCTCGTCACCGACTTCGTCAACACCACGGGCGATGCGGTTTTTGACGGCACGCTTAAGAAGGCGCTGGCGGTTGACCTCGGCCAGTCGCCTTTTTTGAACGTCTACCCCGACCAGAAAGTGCAGCAGGCGCTCCAGTTCATGGGCCGCCCGGCGGATACGCGCGTTACAAATGAAATTGGGCGAGAAATCTGCCTCCGCAACGGCATCAGGGCGATGCTGACCGGTTCCATTTCGAGCCTTGGCAGCCAATACGTCATCACGCTCGACGCCGTGAACACCAGCACGGGGGACAACCTTGCGGAAGCGCAAGAACAGGCCGCGAGCAAAGAGCAGGTTTTGAATGCTCTCGGCAGCGCCACTTCCAAACTGCGCGCCAAGCTCGGAGAGTCGCTGGCGTCCATCCAGAAGTTCGACAAGCCGCTCGAGCAGGCGACGACCTCGTCGCTCGAAGCACTCAAAGCCTTTACCCTCGGCGATCAGCAGCACAATCTTGCTGAAGAGCTGGCCGCGATCCCGTTTTACCAGCGCTCCATCGAGCTCGATTCGAATTTCGCCATGGCCTATGCGCGACTCGGCACCATTTACAACAACCTGGGCCAAAGCGGCCTCGCCGAACAGAACCGCAAGAAAGCGTTTGAGTTGAAAGACCGGGCCAGCGAGCGTGAGCGGCTCTATATCAACGCTCACTTTTACAGCGATAATGGGCAAATTGAAAAAGGGATTGAAGCTTATGAGCTGTATAAGCAAACCTACCCGCGGGACATGATCCCCTGGAACAACCTCGCGGTTACGTACGGCATTCTGGGACAGTTCGACAAATGCCTGCAAAACGCCCTGGAAGCCAACCGCTTGGACCCCGATCATGCAAACTCGATAACCAACCTCGCCTTTGCCTATGCAGCCCTGAATCGAATCGATGAAGCTAAAGCCATCTTGGACGGCGCTGTGAACAGAAAAGTTGGCGGCTTTTCCATTCACTTCATACTTGCGCAGCTCGCGCTGGCCCAGCAGGACAAGGCGGCGTTCGAGCGCGAGAGCGATTTGGTCAAGTCGAGCCCGGAAGGTGAGCTTGCCCTGCTCGGCCTCCAGTCACGCCTGGCGTTTCAGCACGGACAAGTCCGCCGCGCGCGGGAGCTGAATGCAAGGCTGCGAGAATCGTTCGACCGGAAGAACCTGAAGGAGGGCGTGGCGAGCGTGCTGGCAGGTCAGGGGAGAATCGAGGCGACACTCGGGCTCCGCGCGCAAGGCGCTGAAGATGCCGCGGCGGCGGTAGCCATCTCCCGCGGAGCGACCGTCTTAATTGACGCGGCGCAGGCGCTGGGGCTGGCCGGAAAAGATCAGGAAGGCTTGAAGGTTGCTGACGAGCTGGCAAAAATTCGCCCACAAGACGATTTCGTTTTGTCTGTACTTGTTCCGACCGTCCGCGCCGTCGGGGCTATGAACCACGGTGACCCTGCAAATGCTATCGAGCTCCTGAACACTGCTGAGCCCTACGACCGGGCATACATCGAAGGACGACTTGTTCGAGGCAATGCCTACTTGCGCGCCGGGCGCGGAAGCGATGCCGCCCAGGAATTCCAAAGTGTCCTGGCCCTGAAAAACGCCTTGCCTGATGCTCCGCTGATTCCTCTCTCGCAATTGGGTCTGGCCCGCGCCTACGCGCTCCAGGGAGACAAAGCCAAGGCCCGCACCGCTTATCAGGATTTCTTTGCCCTTTGGAAAGACGCCGATCCGGATATTCCCATCCTCAAAGAAGCCAAAGCCGAATACGCGAAACTCCAGTAGTCGGTTGCCGGTTGTCAGTTTCCGGTGAGATTAATTGGTTACGAGTGTGCAAGAGTCGCTGCGAGTTCTTCGGAAATTGCAATCGGCGGGCGCGTTCGAGGACACCTGTCAGTGGATGCGGGGGTCGTGGTCCGGCGGCTCGTCATCCGGAAGGGTCTCATCGAGGAGTTTGCGCCCGGCAAAGCCTTCTTGGACGCTGTGCCAGTATTCAATGCGCTCCTCACCTAGCTTCCAGCACAAGTACACTTCCTCTCCGTGCCGGAGGGTGGGGAAATCGATCAGGCCCACGTCCAGGTCTTTGATGAGGCAGCCGGTCTGGACAATTCTCGAGACACAATCCTTCAATTCCTCCGCGATCCGGTCGCGCTCGGATTTTTTCGCCGCCAGTTCCGTGCGCGGCGGGATCGAGCCACCCAGGACCATGATCTGGGCTGCGGCGCGAGAGAGTTCCTCGTCCAGTTTGTCCATTTTTTGCTTCAGTTCGCGAGCCTGCTCGAGAAACGGGCCGATGAAGATCAAAAGTTCCTGTGCTTCGTGAAGTTTGAAGAATTTCTGTGCCATGTCCGTTGACTCCGCGGCCGGCGCCGGGCTGGCCCGTCAGCCGACGGGCTAGCCGCCGAGCACGATCATTTCGAGCTTCTTGTGCGCCTTGGCCTGATAACCCCCTGCCGAATGCATCGCCTCGAGCCTTTCCTCGGAGTAGCGGTCCTTCCTTTTCCCCCAGACGGATGCGATCGTTTCTTTCAGCTTCTCATCGGTCGCGCCCTCGCGGATGAGGGTTTTGAGGTCGTGGCCTTCCTGCGAGAACAGGCAGGTCACCAGCTTTCCGTTGGCGGTGAGCCGGGCGCGCGTGCAGTCGGAGCAGAAAGGTTCGGTGACAGAAGCGATCACGCCCACGTCACCCTTGCCATCCAGAAATTCGTAATCCACCGAAGGAGCGCTGCCGTCTTCGCGCCCAACCTGACGCAGCGGGTAGCGCTGGCTGATGCGTTCCAGAACTTCCTTCTTCGATACCACCTTGTCCGAGGTCCAGTTGTTCGCGTTGCCGACGTCCATGTACTCGATAAAGCGGATGGCGAAACCATTCTCCCGCGCGAATTCGACGAGCGGGATGATTTCATCGTCGTTCACACCGCGCTCGATGACCGCGTTGATCTTGATGCGGTCAAAGCCGGCGTTCCTCGCCGCCGTCAACCCTTCGAGCACCTTGGCAAGCTCTCCGCGCTGGGTCAGCCGGCGGAATTTTTCCGAGTCGAGCGAATCCAGGCTCACGTTGATTCGCTTAAGCCCTGCCGAGCGGAGGGCACGGGCTTTTTCTGGGAGCAGCGCCCCGTTAGTCGTCAGGCAGATATCCTTCAGGCCCTCGAGCGCGGAAAGCCGGGCGACCAGTTCTTCCAGGCCCTTGCGCACCAGGGGCTCTCCTCCCGTCAGGCGAATTTTGTCCACCCCGAGGCTCGCAAAAACCGCGGCCACGCGCGTAATCTCTTCGTAGGTCAGGAGCTCCCTGCGGTCAATCCACTCGTATTCCTCAAAGGGCATGCAGTAGGTGCAACGGAAGTTACACCGGTCGGTCACGGATATTCTGAGGTCTTTCACCGGCCGCTGGAGGGTGTCGAGGAGCATCGGGGCAATTGGTCGCCTTGTTCAGAGTACGCCTTCATTCTAACCTACGCGGAGCAAGCGGACAAGCTGCGGCCCGCTTGCGTTTGAGAGACCGCAAGGATAAACTGGCTGGCCATGCGCGAGCGCCGTCAGGTTCCCCGCTACAAGTTCCACCAAACCGGGCGGCTGATTTCCCTATCGAACGAAACCCTTTCGGAAGTCAGCTTTACCACTCTGAGCGTGCGCGGCTGCCGCGTGAAGGGTTCGAGCATACCGGCGGTCGGGCAAAAGTGCCGGCTGGTTTTTGAATGGGAGGGCAAGCAGTTCGAGGACACGGTCGAAGTCATGTGGAAAAAACCGGGAGGCGATGTGGGACTGACCTTCCCTTCTCTCGGCGAAGCAAGCCTGCAACTGATCCGAAGTCTTTGCGCCACCCTCCACCTGGAACCCATGACACCCACGCCTCCCGAGCCCGAGGACGATTAGGCATCAATAACTGCAAAACTCATCGGCAACCCAATCGGGACGACATCCGAAATTTTCCGACTAAGGCACCGCCGTAAAGCCCGTCAGCGGGTTGCCGAAGAACGCCCCGGTCTTCCACGCCAGCTTGTCCCAAAGCCCGTCCTGGTCGCCGATCACCTGCACCGGTACGATGACTCGGTTGCTACCGAGCTTGTTGGCGGTAGCGATGCCGTTGTCGAATTTTCCATCGGGCGCCACGGTGAATTTCAAGACTCGCCGCAGGCGGCCCCTCGACAACACTTTTATCTCATAGTCGCCAGGATTCTGGGTCACGACATGGAGTGGCACATCCTTCGCGAAGTAACTTTCGGAGGGCCTTTCGCGATACACGACACTGAACTCGCATAGGTGTCGAGTCCACGTAAATTTCGACTCCCCGCTCTCTACCTCCATCACACCACATGTATCCTTACCAATCTCCTTGCCTTGGTAGAATGCGTGGGCCGAGAGATCATACGAGTCGCCGCGATGCGCCAAAGCTACCCCCAGGATTTCACCCCCAAGAGCCTCTTTGAACAAGAGGTAGCCGATCGGAATACTCCAATCATAGTCCACGTAAAAGGTGAAGTGGCCCGGGCTGTTTCCGTCATGATACTTCCCCACCTTCGCCTTTCCGGCGAAAAGGGTTGCGTCGGCCCCGTGGAGCTCGTTGCGCATGCGTATCTTGAACTCGATCGGGCCGGTGAAAGTCACGCTCTTTTCATCCGGAACAGTAATTTGGCCGCCACATTCCCTCACGTTCCACCAGTAATCTTTCGCGGTCTCATCGGTACTGCAGTCGAACGTCAGCCACGGTTTGGAGCCGGGGAGCGCAAATTCCACGTAAAGCTGGCTGCCGCTGGCGATGGGTCCATTAACGCGAAAATTGATCTTAGGTTTCCAGCTCCAAATGGCGGAATTCCCGCGATACGAGCTGACGCGCACAGTAGAGAGCACTACCCAGTCTTTAGCGATCGTGGGCTGGTCATCCTGCGCGCCCAAGTTCGCGGTCGCGCCCATTGCCAGGATCATGGCTAAGACGCCCTGCGTGAGAATTCCAAGAATCCTGAAGTCATTCTTCACAAGTCACCTCCTGAGAATCTGGAATGGATTTTATGGCTCAGCGGCGGAAACGGGATTCTAACACGAGTTGTGCGTCAAATCATCAGACTGGTCCGGAAGATAAAAAGGCCGTCCCGATTTGATCGGGACGGCCGGATGGGTGAATCTCAAAAAGTTAGCCGGGATTGAGCCCTGAATGTCAGTTCAGGGAATAGGCGTAAAACCCGTGAGCGGGTTGCCGTAGAACGCCCCAGTCTTCCACGCCAGTTTGTCCCACGGGCCCTGGTCTCCGATGACCTTGACCGGTACGATGATGCGGTCGCTGCCCAGCTTGTTGGCGGTGGCGATGCCGTTATCCACGATCCCATTCGCATCCACACTGAACTTGATCGAGCGAGCCAGTTTGTTCACGATCAGTACTTTGACCTCGTAGTCGCCGGGATTCTTCTCCAGGCTGAATTTCGGATCGTAGCCGTCCTCGGCCTCCTTCTGGGTCCGATAGACGCCCAGAAAATCGCATTCCGCCAAGCCCCATAGGTATTTTGCCGGGTCCCAGTCTCCTGCGCCGTTTCCCGCCCTCGTATACTTCGCAATGTCTTTGCCCATGTAAAACAAGTGCGCTTCGATGTTCGGGGGATTGCCCCGATACCAGAAAGCGGTATGAAGGGACGTGACCCTGTGCCCCGGGTCATTCGCAAAGAACACGTACCCGATGGGGATGGTCCAATCGTCATTTACGTAAAAGTCGAAACTCTTGGATCCGGGATATGACAGAACCTTCACTACCTTGGCCTTGCCGGTGAAGAGGGTTGCATTGGTCCCGAGCAGCTCGTTGCGAAGGCGTATGGTAAACCCGACCGGGCCGGCATAGGAGACGGACTCGTCGTACCCAATGCCGCATGAGACCTTCCACCACTCGCCCTTCTTGATTTCTCCCGTGTGGCAATCGAATGCAACCCATTTGGGTTTGGTGGGGAGTGAAAATTCCACGGAAAGCTGGCTTCCGCTGGCGATGGGCCCGTTGACCCAGTACGCGATCTGGGGCACCCAGCCCCCGGGGTCCTTGCTGTTGTAATTGGCGGTGACCCGGACGGAATTCTTGACGATGGTCGGCACGTCGTCGGCCGCGGTGGCGTTGCCCGCAAATGCCCCCGTCAGGGGAAGGCTCAATACCAGGTAGAGAATCGGCGTCCATACTCGAAGTCGGTATTCCATCGTGTGCCTCCTTATCGCAGGTTTAGTCCGCTGAGGTTTTACCGTGGGGCCACGCCCTTCTGACCTCGCATAAGCCAGCTTGACTCAAGTGAGTTGGATTTCTGTGCGCAGACCGGCAGGATTCTACCACGAGTCGCGGATCAAATCATCCATGGCGCTGCCGGGCTAGGAAAACAAAAAGGCCGTCCCGATTTGATCGGGACGGCCGGATGGGTGAATCTCAAAAAGTTAGCCGGGATTGAGCCCTGAATGTCAGTTCAGGGAATAGGCGTAAAGCCCGTGAGCGGGTTATCGTAGAATGCGCCCGTCTTCCACGCCAGCCGGTCCCACGGGCCCTGGTTTCCGATCACCTGCACCGGCACGATGACCCTGTCGCTGCCGAGCTTGTTGGCGGTGGCGATCCCGTTGTCAAAGCTTCCGTCCGCGCCCACCGTGAATTTGATGGATCGCGCCAAGCGGTTGACGATCAGCACCTTGACCTCGTAGTCGCCGGGGTTGTCGCGCACGCCAAAGCGCGGGTCGTAACCCTGGGCGCCCGCCGCCGGCGTGGTCGGATAGACGCCCAGAAATTCGCAGTCCACGAAGCCCCATTGGCGCTCGGCCGGATTCCACCTATCGGCGCCATTCCCCGCGCTCGTGTATTTCGCGATGTCTTTGCCCTTATAAAACAGGTGAGCCGCGATTTCCGGAGGATTGCCTCGATACCAGAAACCGACGTGAAGAGAAGCGCCGTAGCCCCCGTCACTCCCGAAAAACACGTAGCCGATGGGGATGTTCCAGTCCTCGTCGGCGTAATAGTTGAAATCCTTGGATCCTGCGAATTGAGGTTCCTTCACCACCTTTGCCTTGCCGGTGAAGAGGGTTGCGTTCGTCCCGAGCATCTCGTTGCGAATGCGGATGGTGAATCCCACCGGGCCCGAGTAGAAGACGGCTTTTGCCTTCGGCCCCCCGCCACACGAGGTGCTCCACCACTCGCCCTTCTTGATTTCTGCCGTCTGGCAATCGAACTCAATCCAGTGGGGTTTGGTGGGGAGCGAAAATTCCACGGAAAGCTGGCTACCGCTGGCAATCGGTCCGTTGACCCGGAATTCGATGAAAGGCAGCCAGGCGGCCGTCTGCGTGGTTTGGGTCCCGCCCGCGTTGTTCGCGATCTTGACCCGGATGGAATCCTTGGCGATGGTCGGCTCGTCGTCAGCCGCTGTAGAGTTTCCGGCTGCCACCATCATGACCGGCAGACCCAGAACGAGGAGCAAAAAGATCCGATGAAACCTGAAACAGTTTTTCACCTCACACCTCCAGAAAATTCGGAAAGGGTTGATTAGCCGCGATGATTTCATGAAGGACCTCACGGACATTCAACCGGCGTGGCGATTGCCTCGCCAAAAAGTGAGCTTGCATTCAAGGGCCGGATTCGGCGGGATTCTAGCACGACTGATTGGTTAAATCATCTGAACCAGGATGGGGCATCCTCGATGGCAGGCGCGCGAAAACAAAAAGGCCGTCCGTCAGATGACGAACGGCCTTGAAATCAAAGTATCTCGAACCAAAACTAGACCGATACCTTTTCCTGCTCGGTCACGGGCTTCCCGTGCCCATTGCCGTTTCCATTCCCGTTACCGTTACCATTGCCGTTTGCGGGCGCGCCGATCTGGACGAGGGTTTCGGGCTTCTTTTTGAGCACCATTTCCTCGTAGATCGCCCGCGCCTGCTTGGCTTCGTAATCGGCCTTGCGGCGCGCGCGTTCTTCTTCCGCCGCGGTCATCGGGACATCGTGCTCGCGCTGGCGAACGCGGCTGGCATCGTTCGCGTCAACGTAAAGCGCATGGCTCTTGTCGGCGAGCTGCACTTCTTTGCCCCGGGCGTAAATCTCGTGCTTCCCGTGCGTCTTGTACCACTCGGCGACGGTGGCGTTCTTGTGCATGTTCTCGATAATGTTCCGCCAGCCGATGCCGGTGTTGTACGCGCAGAAGGAAATTTCGCCCTGCTGCGTGGCGTACGGGATGATGCACATCTCGGTGCGCCGGAAGTCGTAGTTGAACAGGTCCTGGAACCACATGCCGGCGATGAAGAGGAAGTTCCAGGGATCCGACCGGCGTTTCAGCGTGTCTTCGAGCGTCCGCTCCGGCCGTGATGCGCCGTAAACCTTGTCCGCGCGCTTCTCGCCCGAAAGCGCGAACGACTTGTCGAATTTCTTGAACAGGTCCACCAGCGCCAGGCTGGGAGGAGCTTTGAACGGGTTGTAATTCTTGAGCAGCGCCAGGCCCATCATGGCATTTGAAAACCACTTGCCGCGCCCGGCGTCGGTGATCTTTTGCATGTCCTTGACCAAGCCGGGAATATTCAGGAACTGAGGCACCGGCGCCCATTCCTTGTTTTCCTTGTTGATCATGAGCGCCGTTCCCACCCCGCAATTCGGGTGGCAACCGCAGCTCACCTGGCCCCACTGAGCTTCCGGGCCGTGGACGAGGTCGGCGAAATCGGCGAAGGCGCCCATCAGCGACAGCGGGAACCAGTCGCGCGTGGGTTCAGTGATGCCGAGCTGTTTCTTGACGTCCTGCGCCATGTGCGAAAGCGTGTAGCGCTGGCGCATGCGCCGCTCGGTGGTCACGTTCTCGTCGCGGCCGGTGAACGAAACCGGCTGGAAGGCGATGAACGCGATCTTCTTGGGATTCTCGCGGGCAAAGCTGATGATGGGACCGACCTGATCGTTGTTGACGCCGTTGACG
>CAYZVR010000133.1:0-10051 GCA_964481715.1 uncultured Acidobacteriota bacterium
GAGCATCATGCCGATGCTCATGCCGGCGCGCAGGGGAATTTGGTAGAGCGGAAAAGGCTTTCCCCGGAGACTGGCAAAGGCGGTGCGGGAATTGGCAAAGGTGTTGACCCGAATGCCGAACCATGCGACGCCGTAACTCCCGGCAATTCCGACCACGCTGAACAAAAGGATGACGACCACCCGCACCGCTTCGTATTTAAGCAGCACGCCGAAGTAAAGCACGATGATGACCGCGATGAAAGCCCACAGCAGAAGCAGAAATTTTCCCTGCGCGATGAGGTACGTCTTGCAGGTCTCCCAAATCAACTGGGAAATCTCCGCCATGGCGCGGTGGACGGGCAGGCTTTTCAGACGGCCGTAAATGACCAGGCCAAAAAGCAAACCAAAAATGCAAAACAGAATGCCCACCATCAGCAATTGATGACCGCCCACGCCAAGGAATTGAACCTGAGAAAGGTCCGGAAGTCTCAGATTGGCTTCGCCGGCAGTTTCTTCGGAGGGTCTTGCGAAGGCATGGGGCACACTCCACAGGGTCAGCGTAATTCCCGCCACGATGGTCTTGCCCCACGAGAACCCCAGCGAACCTGCACGGGAAAATTTGGAAGAGATTGGCCGAATCAGCACGGAAGCCCTTTCTTTGGTCGGATACGAGATTTTGCGCACGGACTTATTCCCCGTTTCAATGCTGAACACATGCCGCGCCACCAGCGCCGCGATGATCAGAGCAAAACCGCTGATCGCCAACAGGACGGGAAGGAAGTTCTCCGCCGACAAAAGGTGCGTGGCGTAAAACGTCAACTGTCCTCCGACCCAATCCTTTATTCGGTCCCCCGAGGCGGGTGAGGCCGGAAGCTCGAACCCTGTGTCTTCGGGAGGAACTGTAAGATGTGCTCAACAGCAGACTTGCAAAACTTTATCTTATAACACGGATAAAAAAATTTAGTCAAGAAAGGATGGCGGAGGGGGCACATGAATAATTAATAGTCTACCGGGACTATGAACGAACTGTAGGGCCGAGACTTCTCTGAGGCCGCGTCCGTGTGATCGCACGAGAGGAGGAATTGGACGACTGACGGACTTTAAGCGAGGTTCGGTCGGCCTTTTCATAACTTCGCTCAGGGTTCGATCACAGTTCGTTTTGGGTTCGCATTCCGACCTCGGCCCTTTGTTTTCAATGACATCGTGGCTTCGTTCACACAATTTTAACGTCTCTAAATTCCCGCTTTCTGCAGCCCCGACCTCGTCCGCACCCGCATAAACAGCTGACGTGGCCGCTGTGTGGCTTGCTGAATTTTCGTGGTCAATTTGCCATTTGTACATTGCAGCGCCTGCCTCGAGGATTACGATTTCCAATTTCCAGTTTCCGATTTCATCATTCATAATTCAGCATTCAGAATTCGTTTCTCCCAGCCTACCAGACCAAACTGACACGGTGGGCACAACTGACACAAATGACACACTTTATTTTCACCGGGGGGATGCGCATCATTCGCGTTTCCCATTCGCTATCTAGCGATGATTGACGCCCTGTCGCGCCCTGTGTTATCAACTGCGTTTCAGCTTCGGCACACTTTCCCGATAAGGATGCCAAGATCGTGAAACCCAAAGTCTTCGTCACCCGGCCTCTTCCGCCATCCGCGCTCGAAGTTTTAGCGCGAAATTGTGAAATCGAAGTCCGTTCGCAGGATTCGCCAATATCACACGAAGAACTGGCCAAGGCGCTGCGCGAAGTGGAGGGACTGCTTCTTGCGGGGGCGCACGTCAACGAAGACGTCCTGAAGCAGGCCGTCAAGCTGCGCGCGATATCAAACGCGGGCGTCGGTTACGACAACATTGACATTGCCGCGTGCACGGCGCGGCGAATTCCCGTGACCAACACCGCCGGAGTGCTCGAGGACACGACGGCCGACCTGGCCTTTGCCCTGCTCATGGCCGTCGCGCGTCGCATCGTTGAAGGCCATCGCCACATCCACGAAGACCGCTGGCATCACTGGCAGTGGAATTTGTTGCACGGCCACGACGTCCACCACAAGACGCTGGGCATTTACGGTTTCGGCCACATCGGACAGGCGATGGCGCGGCGCGCCCGCGGCTTTGACATGCGGGTCCTTTATCATCAGCGCCATCGCGCGCCCGAACCTGTCGAGCGCGAAATCGGCGCACAATATGTTGATCGCGAAACGCTTCTACGTGAGTCAGATTTCGTCAGCCTGCACGTCCCGTTGAGCGCGGCCACCCACCACGCGTTTGGGCCCGGGGAATTCGCTCTGATGAAGCCTTCTGCTTTCCTCATCAACACATCGCGCGGCAAAGTGGTGGACGAAGGGGCCCTCGTCGAAGCACTCGAGCAAGGGAGGCTGGGCGGAGCGGGTCTCGACGTCTTCGAGCGCGAGCCGCAGGTGCACCCGGGTCTCGTAAACCGGCCGAACGTTGTTCTGGCGCCGCACGTGGGCAGCGCTACAACCGAAACGCGCTTCCGCATGGCGCAACTCGCCGCCGAGAATCTCGCCGCGCTGCTCGAAGGCCGCCGGCCTGCGAACGTGGTTAACCCGGAAGTGTATCGATGATCCTTCGCGTGGGGAAGAAAGGCTCAAAGACTCGGCAAGCTTCTGAAGAGAAGGTCCCATTCGCTCAGGCTGTGATCTCTGATGAGCATTCCTCGACGGCACCCGTGTCCCGAGACGCGCACGGGCCTAATCCTACTTTGAGCCCCCAAAGGTGAGCTTTCTTACCTTCCTGGCGGGTAACATCTGCCGTACCCGGGATGAGTCGACCCCAAGCGCCGCTCCAATCTCTTCAGACGATGCGCCTACCTTCATCAAAAGAAGTATGAGCAAGCGCTTTATGTCTTGCAAATCTCCCATCCCTTTTTTCGCCATTTTCCGCCTCCAACAGTGCCAGATGGTGTGTTCAAGGTATTTGGACCGGCAGCCCGTGTGCCTCTAACTGATGAATGAGTGCAGGTATCTCTGAATAGACCCCGTCGATTCTTTGCAGGTCCGGCTTGTTCGGGAAATTCATGTGGCCGACGAGGTTCCGCGGGACCCTGACTTCCTCGATTTTCGCTATCCACGCATCTACGTCGGGCAAAACGGGGAGGAGCAAATTGCTGTTTGCCGAAATGATTTTGTTGAGGTCGGAAAGAAACACATAGTAAATGGCGTGTGCTCCTGGGAGGGTGTGCCAGGGCCTTTTGGCGTAGTGACTCCTAAACTTTTCGGCATTCTTTCGAATCTTGGGGTCGACCGCTACATCCCACCACCTAGGGCTGATCTGCACTGAGAGGGCGGAGTGGATGAAGACCCGTAGCAAATTTTCCACGGCGTATAGCTTCCAATAAGAGCGGCGACCGATATACCTTCCGCATCGGTCGATCCGAGCCGGATTAAAGCTGTAGTTTCGAAAATCTCGGACGAACGGCATCACGACCTTCTGCGTTTAGTGCCCTTGCGGGACGAGTACAGGTGCTGAGCGACGACCTGCGCGGACGTCTGGAGTAGGTTCGCAATCTCGACGTTGGTGAATCCGGCCAAGCTCAGGCGGACTGCCTTTTCTCTTTGACTTGCCCCCTTCATCGACTCAAGCAGGATGATCGCCAATAAGCGTTCGGCTCTGTCCTGAACCACTGCCATGCTGCTACCTCCCTCTGCTAACGCGCGTGCGAAGGTTTGACGTCACTGTTCTAATCGTACCTTCGGTCGTATTTAATACGCCTGCTATGGTGCGGTTGTCGAGTCCCGCCATCTTGAGCGCGCGAGCTCCTTCGGTAATACTCTTCTCCCCTGCTACCAGAAACGCTAGGAGGTTGATGGCAAGATCGAGTTTTTCCAGGATCTGCTTCAAGACCTTGTCCTCTGTCGCAATAGGCACGTTGCGCCTCCGTTTCGCAGGTCAGCTTAATCCGACCTGGAAGATACCATAGCATAGCAAGTTCGCCTCCCCGCCAAAAATCGTCAACGCGCTCGAGAGCCAAATCCCGGTGAAGTATGTCAAGCCGAAGCTTTCGGTTGAACCCGCCAGGTCGCCAATGAGCTTCGCTCAGTCGTGAATCCGGCCACGAAAGATGAGAGTTCTGCCTTCTGCCTTCTGCCTTCTGCCTTCTGCCTTCTGACTTGTACCGTTCTCTCCCCTTGCCTTTCTCGCGTGGCTTACCAATAATGGAACCATGCTCACTCGCAACCATCCCAAATTGACGCTGGAAGGCGCGCGGGCGATTCTTGCCGCGGCCGAAAAAAAGGCTCACGCCATCAACGTGCCGATGAACATCGCCATCGTGGACGGTGGCGCCCATCTGCTGGCTTTTGCGCGCATGGACGGAGCCAAACTTTCTTCCATTGAGGTCGCGCTGACCAAAGCCGGTGCCGCCGCCCTGCGCGGATCGCCCTCGGGACCCTCGCCCGCTTCCGGTGAGCCGAGCGCCATTCTTTCGCTCGGCCTTTCGCTCGCAACGGACAACCAGCTCACAGCGATTCGCGGCGGCTTGCCGCTGGTCGTGGGCGATCAGGTGGTGGGAGGGATCGGCGTAAGCGCCGGCTCGGAGGACGAAGACGTCTCGGTGGCGCAAGCGGGCGTCGACGAACTGAAGAAGTTTGCTTAATGGGAATCCATACGCAGACCGC
The DNA here is from genome assembly GCA_964481715.1 of uncultured Acidobacteriota bacterium. GTDB lineage: Bacteria > Acidobacteriota > Terriglobia > UBA7540 > UBA7540 > JAHEKS01. The sequence goes on from CAYZVR010000133.1 coordinate 4,620, forward strand.
GAGCGTCGCGAAGCCTTCCTACCCGAACGGCAAGCAGCTTGCCCAGCAAATATTCCTCGAGACCATGGCAGCGATTGACGTTCGCCACGCCATGCTCGCCAAACTCAAATGGGAAGATGACAAGTTCGTCGCCGGGAGCGTTTCCATTCCGCTCGCGCGCCCGCCATGTGTGGTGGCATTCGGGAAGGCCGCGAATCGAATGGCAGCCGTCCTTTTTGAAATCCTGAGCGGGAAGATCCAAGCCGGAGTGTGTGTAGCTCTCTCCGAGCCCGCGAAGAAGTTCGGAAACTTCCGCTACGTCATGGGCGGACATCCTTATCCCGCCCAAGGCTCGCTTGAAGGAGCGCGAGCCGCGCTCGATCTCGTGAGCGGCCTCACGGAAGATGACCTCGTGATATTTCTCGTTTCGGGCGGCGGCTCGGCGCTTTTCGAATTACCGCTTGACCCGGCTGTGACACTTGCCGACCTGCTCGAATTCAACCGCGTGCTTGTGACTTCCGACCTTCCCATCGAAGAAATCAACGTTCTGCGCAAGCATCTCTCGGCGGTCAAGGGCGGCCGCCTGGCGCTTCGCGCGCACCCGGCGCGGCAATTGACCATTTTCATTTCGGACGTCCCGGAACATTTGCCCTCCATGGTCGCTTCCGGCCCCACCATGCCGGATGAATCCACCGTTGCACAAGCCTATGCACTCGTCGAAAAGCACAAGCTGGCCGCGAAGTTTCCTCCAAACATTCGAAAGCGTTTCGACGAGCGCACTCTCGAAGAAACGCCCAAGCCCTCGGATGAGCGCTTCAACAACTCTCAATACTTTTGCCTGCTATCGAACCGCGATGCGGCCGATGCAGCGCGCACCTCGGCGGAAAAACTTGGATTCACCTGCGAAATCGCTTCCGGCGCGCTCGACGGCGACTTTCGCCAGGTTGCAGATGCGAATCTGGCTGCGCTCGATGCGCTGGCTCGCGAGCACCCGGCTCAGCCCGTCTGCCTGATCGTGGGCGGAGAAGTTACCTGCCCCGTCACCGGCCCCGGCACGGGCGGCAGAAACCTGGCTTTTGTTCTTTACGCGGCAGAGAAAATTGTCGGCGAGAAACGCGTGGTGCTCAGCGCGGGCACCGACGGACGGGATGGCAACAGCCCGGCGTGTGGCGCCGTCGCCGACGGCCAAACCGTTTCACGCGCGCGCGGCCACGGACTTGAGCCCGAGCGCTATCTTGCCGAAAGCGATTCTTACCATTTCTTTTGCTCGCTCGGCGATACGCTCGATACCGGCTTTACGGACAACAACGTCCGCGACCTGCGGCTGTGGATGGACTTCGGGCAAACCAGTTGAGAGTTATGAGTTAAGAGTTGAGAGTCCAGGGGAGCCACTGAAGATTTCTCTTAACCCTCAACTCATAACTCTTAACTCATAACTTTCAGACGGAGGCACACCGTGTCACAAAGCATCGGCTTTATCGGCCTCGGAATCATGGGCCAGCCCATGGCGATGAACCTGGTCAAGGCAGGCTTCAAAGTTTCCGTCTTCAACCGCACGCGCGACAAAGCCGCGGCGCTCGAGAACGCCGGCGCGCGCGTTGCGGCAACCCCTGCGGACGCCGCGCGGGATGCCGATTTTGTGATGAGCATCGTCAGCGACTCGGCGGCGTCGGAAGAAGTGATGCTCGGCAAGGAGGGCGTGCTTCAAACGATCAAGCCCGGCGCCATCGTGATTGACTCGGCCACCATCAGCCCCGTGGTGAGCCGCAAGCTCGCCTGTCACTTCGCCGGAAAGCAAGCGAGTTTTCTCGACGCTCCTGTGACGGGCTCGAAACACGGCGCGGAAAAGGGCGAGCTGACTTTCATGATCGGCGGCGACCGCGAAACTTTTGATCGCGCCCTTCCGGTGCTGAATGTCCTGGGGAAAAAGCACATCTACTGCGGCGCGCATGGCGCGGGACTCTCGGCCAAGCTCGCGCAAAACGTTATTCAATCCACTATGGTTGAGATTTTTTGCGAGGGCTTCGTGCTTGCCGCGAAATCCGGCGTGAAGCCCGAAACCATGTTTGAAATTATCCAGTCGAGCATGGCGCGCTCAGTGCTCACCGATTTCAAAGCGCCGTTCATCTTCGCGGGCGACTTCACGCCTTACTTCCCTCTCAAGTGGATGCACAAAGACGTGACGCTCGCCATGGAAGCGGCCTTCGCGCAGGGAGTTCCCATGCCCGCCGCCGCGGCGGTAAAGGAAGTCTACGGCGCGGCGCGCGCGCAAGGCAAAGGTGATCTCGACTACGCGGCGGTCGTTACGTTTCTCGAAGGTCTCGCTGGTGTCGAAGTCCGAACTTCGAAGGCAGGCTCCTGAACCTCGACTTTCGCGCGAGCATGAGCCGGCCCAAAAAACTGTGTCACATTTGTCACTCTTATCCCTGGCCTCCGCCCCCCCCGCGCCGGGCGTGGGTTTGGCAGGCGAACAAAAAGCGAACAAATTGTAAATTCTCGAGGGCGCGCGCAGTGGGCCATCCAGGGAGTCCTATGCCCAGCGTGCGGTCACGGTGGGAGATCCATGGGCAGCGGGCGGCCGAGGCTGTAGCAGCGATGTCTCCCCTAAGCTGCAGCGCCGCTCAAAGCTTGCCCGTCGGCTGACGGTCGGGGAGCGGTGACCCTATTGAAAACCGCAGCGCTGTAGCGGCGGATTTATTCCGCCACTTTAGTGGTCGCCTCGCCCGTGGCACCCGTAGGGGCGGGTTCCTGCCTGCCGCAGGCTGGTCAAACCCGCCCTCGCTCGGAACGCTCTGACCTATCCTCGGCAAAGAGGGAATCAAGGATTGGTGAGCCGCGCTGGGAAAGCCGCGAAGGTAAAGGCCAACTCCGCCCACCTTGCTGCGAGTCGCCGCAACGCTGGCAACCAGCGGCGGCTGGGCAGCGCTCGCCTGCGCCTCAAGATGTGCCAGCCGCGCCTCGAGCCTCTGCAGCTCCGCAACTTTTTGCGTGAGCTTGCGGATCTGCTCGTCTTTCTCCAGGCTCTGCCCGATAGAGAGCCTGGATGGCGGCCAGGGCCACGCCATCGGCATCGATGGTTGTAATGTGTTTGTCGTCCTCACCCAATCCGAAGGCGGCGAAGAAATCCTGCGCCAGGGGACCCATCCATGGGCCCGCCGTATGTCACTTCTGGGCGACTTCGAATCTGCCCGCGAGTTCAGCCGTCAGCCGCTCGACATGGGCTTTCAACTCGCGGATCTCCGCTTGCTGTTCTTTCACCGCTTCGATAAGCAGCGCCGTCAGACGGGCGTAATCCACCGACTTGGCGTCTTGGCCGTTCGCTTCGAAGGCCACAACCTCCGGGAGTACTTCGCCGACTTCTTCGGCGATCACCCCAATATTGGGTTGGCCGTCGGCCTTGGCGTCGTAATAGACGCCCCGCAGGCGCTGGACTTTTTCCAGGGCGTCGCCGATGGTGCGGATGTTCGTCTTCCAGCGGCGCGAGCTGTAAACCGTCCAGGCATCGGCAATGGGGTCGGTGGTGGAACTCTGTTGCACAGTTAAGATATTCGCCGGTTGGGTTGTCCCGATGCCCACGTTCACGCTGGCCGTTGCGCCGTTGACACCGTTAATGCTGCCCAGGACCAAAGCGTTTGACTGCCCCACCACAGCGTACGCGCCGACGGCGGTGGCGTTGGTTAAGCCCCCCGAGCTGGCGTCAGCTGCCCACCCCAGGAAGGTGTTTAATTGGCCTGTCGTATTAGTCCTACCTGCAAAGCTTCCTATAGCGGTGTCATTACTGCCCGCGGTCAATGGCGGGAGGCTGAGGCTGCTGGGACAAAAACCCGTCAGGGCCCCGGCGCTCGTCCCAAAGGTATTCCAGAGAGCGCAGTTTCCAAAGGCCGAGTTACTACCGCCCGTGTCGTTTGAAACGAGAGCGCTCGTGCCGCTGGCGGTATTGGCGTTGCCCGTCGTGTTGGAGTAGAGCGCACTGTTGCCGTCGGCGATGTTACTGGCGCCCGTGGTGTTGGATACGAGCGCGTAGTTGCCGCTGGCGGTGTTGTAGCTGCCCGTGGTGTTTCTCAGGAGGGCCTGGTTTCCGCTGGCGGTGTTGTAGCTGCCCGTGGTGTTGAAGTAGAGCGCAAAGGTGCCGATGGCGGTGTTATTGCTGCCCGTGGTGGTGTCCTGGAGCGCATAGAATCCGCTGGCGGTGTTGGAGTTGCCCGTGGTGTTGGAATGGAGGGCGTTGCCGCCGTTGGCGGTGTTTTGGTAACCCGAGGTTAACGCTTGCAGAGCTTGGAAGCCCGTGGCTGTGTTTTGGCCATTCCCGCTGCTACTCCCTGTGGCATCCGCGGTGAAGTTCCCGGCGCTGGTCCCGACGAAAGTGTTCTGAGTGGAATTGGGACAGCAGTCGTGCATGAAAGCAGTCCCTCCCAGATTAATCACCCCTGTGGACGCGTTCGTCGTGGCGGGGAGGCTGAGCGAGCCGCTCAGGTTGATGTTGCCCGTGACGCTCTGGTTGCCGGTAAAGTTGTTGGCGCCCAAAGTTGCAAAAGAACCTGCTGCCTGACCATTCAGCGTGGCGGCGCTAACGTTGGTCAGCCCCGAGCCGTTGCCGGTAAAAGTCCCCGAGATCGTCACGTTGCCGCTGCCGTCGACGGAAAATTTGGTTACCTCCGAACCAAAGGGGCCCACGGATCCTTTAAACAGAGGTCCCCCTGCCAACGCCGATGCACTTACCGCAGCTTCCCCTGACGTACTGTTAGTTATTCCGAGTACGCCCCCGCCGCCGCTAGAAGATTGGTTTACGCCTATCACCCCGATACAGTCCGAGCAGGCGACGATTCCCGCAACGCCAGCGCCAGCCCCCGAAACAGCCGTCACATCTCCACGGATAGCCACCGGGGGAAAAGTGCTAAAGGATGAAGGCGGTACGCCTGAACCACTTTGTATCACATGCAGGACTGAGCTGTTGATGGTCGAGGTTGTGCCCGCCACTTCGAGCTTCCATGCCGGCGTCGCCGTCCCGATGCCGACGTTGCCACCGCTGAGGACGAGCTGGTTCGTACCGGCCACCAGCCCATTCGTCGGGAGAGTCAGCCTGCCGGTGCCGCTGACGCTGAACTTTTCGACGCCGTTGACGCGGCCGCTCAGGATTTTGCCACCGGCGCGGTTGTCGAAGTATCCGGCCGTGCCGCCCGCGCTGAACACATCACCACGCAGGCCCGTGGTTGAGCCCGAGGTGGCCGTCGCGTAGCCCCAAGCCCCTATGCCGCTCGTGCTCGCCGCCCGCGCAATCAGCCCGCGCGTCGCCCCGGTCGTGGCCGTGACGTCACCCAAGACCGCCACTCCCGAGGTGCTCGGCGCCAGGCCGTAGACGCCGATTGTTCCTCCGCTGGTCGCCGTGGCGTTACCGAAGACGCCGCGCCCGGTCGTGCTGGAAGCCGACCCCCTTACCCCGTACGTCGTCCCCG
>CAYZVR010000134.1:0-10023 GCA_964481715.1 uncultured Acidobacteriota bacterium
CCGCTCCCGTCGGAGCGGTGGACCACGACGATGTCGTCGGCGGGTAGGTTCACGCCGGGGTTGGCCTTCTTGAGTTCGGGATCGTTCCACTTGGTGATTTTTCCGAGAAAGATTCCCGCGAGCGCCTCCGGTGTGAAGTTCAGCTCCGCGCTAACGCCTGGAATGTTGTAGGTGGGAACGTCCGCTCCGAGGACGGTAGGGAAATGTAAAACCTCGCAGCTCAGTTTGGCCTTGGCGTCGGCGAGCTGTTCGTCCGTCATCGGCCCGTCGGTGGCGCCGAAGTCGACCGTGCCGGCCAGGACCTGACGTATGCCCCCGCCCGACCCAATGGACTGGTAATTGATTTGAATATCGGGGTGGAGCTTATGGTACTCGTCGAACCACTTGGAGTAGATCGGATAGGGGAACGTGGCGCCTGCTCCGTTCATAAGAAGCGCATCGGGTGTCGGCGCGGGGGCTGCCTTGTAGACTGCCGACTTGCCAAGGACTAACACCCCGAGAGCCAGGATGGCCATCAATCCTGTGAGGGCTAATTTCTTCACTGGAGAATCCTCCTTAAGAGATTTACGGCTCAAATGTTACAGCCGTGTTACAGCAACGTTAAATGACCTTAATGAAGCGCGGGGCGGGGGGCATAGCCGCCCCGCCATCCGCCTAAAAGCTGATCGCGAACTGACTATGGATGCGGTACTGGGTGTTCGCGCCTGGGGGAGAGCCCGCCACGAAAAAATTCCTGGTGGGGTCGCTCGACGAAATCTGATTCTGGATATAAAGCAGGTTCTGCCACTGCAGGTACTTCGTCAGCCCTAAATCCACGCGAATGTAGTGGCTGCGAACGTTCGTGCTGATTCCCGTTCCAATATCATCATCCGTCACTTGGGAAATCATAGAGTCCGCTTCCTTGACGAAATATCCATAGAGAATGCGGAGATCGCCGGCATTCTTGACGCTGCCGATGCTGATCGTTCCCATCCAGGCGTTGTTCAGGAAGGATCCGCCGAAGTTGCGAGCCGCCTGGACGTCCAGCCACACTGGCCAACTCTGGCGCGAAGTCTTCCAGCCTGCGTAGTCCACGCGGTAGCCCACGTGGCCGACATGGTAATCCGAAGCGGTATACATGAATCCGCCCTTCGTTGTAGTGCCGTTTCCGAGCTGGCCGACGCCACCGGCAAGGGTGAGTCCCGAAACGCCGTTGACGAGGACCGGAACTCCGCTCGTGAACGAACTGGCAATCAGGAATTCGGTCGGGTTGCGGTAGTGCTGGTAGTCCACGTAAACCTTGTGCGTCCACTTGTCGCCGCTCTTGAAGTTGAAAACCGTCCCCTGATGGAATAGGGTGGCGTCGCGGACCTTGCCGTCCGGCGCAAAGCCGGCTTGCAAGAAAACGCAGTCCGCCGGAGGATCGGCGCCCACGCAGGCCGCTGCCGAGGGCAGAATCTGTTTGTTGGGATTGGTGAAGATGTACTGCCCGGCCCGGAACTCAACGCTGGCGTTATCGGAGATAGGCACTTTGGCGATTTCCTGGAGGCCGTTCAACCGGACATCATCGTCCCAGAGGAACTTGGAATCGTCCGCAAAGACTTCTGACATCCTGCCCGCGCGGAGGCTGAAATTCTTGTGGGGGTGGTAATCGCCCCAGTATTCCGTAAGCCACAGGTAGTTGCGAGTGTTGCTCCCGCTAAAGTCGCTGTCGTAGGTGGCCGGGTTGTTGGCCGTGCCCGTGCCGAGCTGCACATGAAAACCAAACTGGTCAGCGACATCCTTGTTCACATTGAGGCGGACACGGTAGCGCTCGCGGACGTTTTGCTGCGGTCCCGCCTCGCTGTTGGAAGAACGGAGAATGGCATCCGTCCGGAAGCGAAGGTCTCCCGAGAATTTGAAGCCGGCGATGCCTTTGTTGAGTGTGTCAACGGTCTTTCCTATCGAGTCGACCTTCTTCGTGTACTCCTCCACCTGGGCGGCAGTCGCCGGAGCCCCGGCGGCAGGAACGGCCAGAGTGGCCGATGAAGCGGGACTGGAGGTTGCTGTGCTTGCGGGGATGACCGGAGTAAGGCTGCTCACTTGGCCCACCGAGACAGGGTGAGGCGTCTCAACCGCTGACACCTGTGACGTCTCGTTCAGCCGCCGGCTGAGAAGCTCGACGGCGCGCGTCAGTTTTTCGATTTGGGCTTGCTGCTCGCTGACCTTGGCCTCGAGCGCCTTGACGGAGGCTGGCGCCGGCGCATTACCCTCGGACGCGTCCTGCTTCGACACGGACGAAGGCGCGGCGTCGCCGGGAGTCGTCGCGGGTGACTCACCGGCAAATGTGAGTGCCGGGCTGATAGCGAAGGCTCCGAGTAAGAGAACTTCGAGTGCGACGATCCAAAATGGACTACGTTGTTTTTTCATCCTCATCTCCTGCTTAGTTTTTGTCCTTGGCCTGGAGCAATCCCAGGATTTTCGGCATAACCGTGGGTTGTGCTGACCGACTCTGAGAGCATCAAGATTGGGGCATGGACATTAAACCACTGTGAACGGATTGTGAAATTATGGTTACAAGGTGCGCGAGCAGGCTTCCGTTGCCTTTGGCCGGCTTGGAAGGCGAGAGGGGTGGGGGAGGGTTGCCCGCCGGGGGGGAGGGTTAGTTGGTAAGAGTCGGAAGCCTCTGCGCTCTCTGCCGGGCCTGAAGGGCGTTTTCAATGGCGGAACGAACCACAAAAACGATTTCGGGCACCGTGAAGGACTCCGTAATGTGGTCATACGCTCCGTGGTTCTTCGGGTCCGACTTGCGGCTCCGCAACATTTTGAGTACGACCAGGACCAGAAGGACTATCAACGCGGCCCCTAGCCACAATTCCGGAGTGCCCGTGATATTGAATGCCACTAGCACACCACCACCGTGCTCTTCACATGTTAAAGAGGTGTGAACTTGGGGTGAATCTCCGATTAAATCTGAGGGAAAAGGGACATTAAGACAGGGGGGTCCGTTGCTCGGGAGAAATGGGAAGGAGAATTGTAAACGTCGAACCCTTGCCTAACTGGCTTTCAACTGTGACGGAGCCGCCCATCCTTTCGACGACGTGTTTCACGATTGACAAGCCAAGACCCGTTCCGCCCAATTCCCGCGAGCGGGCCTTGTCCACGCGATAGAAGCGCTCGAAGATTCGGGAAAGGTGCTCGGAAGGAATGCCCATGCCGGCGTCCGCCACCGTAATGCGCACCTGGCCATTCGTTGTGCGCTCCGTCCCAACGCGCACTTCGCCGCCCGCGTGATTAAACTTGACCGCGTTATCCAGAAGATTGATCAGCGCCTGCTCCAGGCGCGTGCGGTCCCCGCGAACGACGGCGTCCTCCTTTTTTTCCCAGACTAGCCGCACGTCGCGAAGACGAGCCTCGGATTCAACGGTGCGAAGAGCGGCCTGAACTGCGGCGCTGACTTCTACAGGCTCCGCCTCCGCCGCCAATCTCCCCGATTCCAGCTCAGAAAGGGTCAGGAGGTCCGAGGCGATGTTGTTCAGCCGGATCGAGTGTGCCTTGATGATCTCCAGAAACTTGCGGTTATTTTCCGGGTCCTCGAGGGCGCCCTCCAGCAGAGTCTCGGCGTACCCGCGGATGGCGGTCAGCGGTGTTCGCAGCTCGTGTGAGACATTGGCCACGAAATCCTTCCGCACGCGCTCCAGACGCTCGAGGTCGGTGATGTCGTGCAAGATGGCAATAGCTCCGCGATTGGAGGGCGCGGCCAGCGGGGCGGCCTGAACTTCGAAGACACGGTCGTGGGCGGAGGCAAGCTGAAGGCGTTGCTTGGCAGGCGTTCCCGTCGTCAGCACCTGTTCCATTAAATTGTGCAAATCCGGGTCACGGATGAGCTCCACGAGCGGGGTGTTTTCTGCAGGCGGGTCGCTGCGGCCCAGAGCTCGAAGGAAGAAATCATTGCAGAACGTGACCCGCATTTCCTGGTTGACGGCCAACACGCCTTCGACCATGCCCGAAAGAATCGCCTCGCGGCGAGCCGATTCGAGGCTCAATCGGTCCACCAGTTCGCGGAGCTGGTGGGCGGTGCGGTTGAGGGACTTTGCCAGGGCTCCCAGCTCGTCGTCTGCGCTCGCGTCGAGGTCACCTGAAGCAGGAGCCCTGACAAAGCCTTCGGCAAACGCCCGAAGGCGATTGATGCGTTGGGTGAGCGAGTTCGAGAAAAAGTAGGCGATCCCGAGCGACAGCAGCGCCGCTACGAGCGACGCGGCCAGGATGCGCCCGCGCACGGCGCGAACCGACGCCTGCACGTCTTCGAGAGGTACGGCGAGACGAAGCACATATCCCGGCTCGCCGTGATAATTGATGGAAATGGCCAGGTAACAGAGGTCGCGATTGATTGTGTCGCTATGCCGGATCGAAGACCCGATTCCCGCTCCCACAGCTTCGCGAATTTCCGGCCGCCCGGCGTGATTCTCCATCGTCTCGGGGTCGTGCTGGGAATCCGCAAGGACGCGGCCGGAAGGAGTGATGAAAGTAACTCGAGCCCGAGCACGCTCCCCTGCGTCTTTGGCCCAGTTTTCCATCTCGGCCTGCTGCACGCCGGGGATTTCGCCGGCGAGAACACGGGCAATGGATTCGAGCTGCTGCCTGACGCTTTCCACCTCGCGGTGCGCCGTGTATCTCGTCAGGTAAAAGTCAAGCGCCAGCAATGTCACGCCGATCAGCAGGACGGCGCTGCCCAGGAGCTTGCGAAAGATCGGGCTGCGGAGGGTCATAGCGAAGGCGCCTCGCCTTACTTCGAGCCGCCCCTTGATGGGTTCTCAGGATTTTCGGGGCGAGGCCGTTTCAAGCCTCGTTCCTTTGTTCCGGGTCGGAGTTGAAACGGTACCCCGAGCCTCGCACGGTTTGGAGGTAGCGAGGCTTGTCGGGTTGTTCCTCGATTTTTTCCCGGACGCGCCGGACGTGAACGTCCACCGTGCGTGGCGTCACAAACCGGTCGCGGCCCCAGACTTCGTCCAGAAGCCGCTCGCGGCTGAAAACCTGGCGCGGATGCGACGCCAGGAAATGAATCAGTTTGAACTCCAGCGCGCTCAGCTCGACGAGTTGCCCTCGCACGGTGACTTCCTGCGTGCGCGTATCCAGCCGGAGTCCGCGCGTCTCAATCAACTCGCGCTTTTCCGCCGGGCGCTCCTGACGCCGCAGCACAGCCTTGACGCGCGCCACTAGCTCCCGCGGACTGAAAGGCTTGACGACGTAATCATCCGCTCCGATTTCAAGTCCAAGTACACGGTCAATCTCCTCGCCCTTCGCCGTGAGAAAAATTACTGGCAAATTTTTCAGGCGATCGTCTGCTCGCAGTCGCTTGCAGAGCTCCAGGCCGTCGAGATCCGGCAGCATGATGTCGAGAAGCACCAGTTCAGGAGGATTGCGCCTGAGCGCTTCGAGGCCCTCCTTGCCTCGCAGGTAGCTTGTGACTTCGAATCCCTCTTTGCGGAAGTTGTACCGCACGAGATCTACGATGTCTTTTTCGTCTTCGATAATCGTGATACGGTGGCCCACGGCGAGATTGTAGCATCAGCCGCCCGTCGCGTGCACAGCATCACGCGCGGCCGGACGTCATGCGCCATTGGCTACGGCCACGTTGGGTAACGAATTGGCTGATTGGTGAGATGCGGGCGGCCGGTGCAGCATCGTCTGCGGACCCGCGCCACGGTTAATTCACACTTTGGATTGCGCCCTCTATGGATGAAAAAACCGGCCAGCAGTCGCCGCGTGTCCGGATCTCCCCGGGCAGCGCTAAATTGCGGATTGAGCACTGGTGGACACGGTATGAATTCCTGGCGCTCCTTGAGGACGATTGGGAGCATGTTTCGAAGCCCGTCCTCACGGCCTGGTTGATTGTGTACTGCCTGTTTTTGCTTTATGCGTTTCGCTCCAAGAGCCAATCCTTGTTTATCGATATGGTGTTCTTGCCCATCCACGAGGGCGGGCATTTGCTCTTCAGCTATTCTGGCAGTCAGACTCTCACGGTCATGGGCGGCACGCTGCTTCAGCTTTTTGTGCCACTCGCCATCGCGGTTTATTTCGTATTCCAACGGCACCTGAGCGGGACGGCCTTTGCGGCTTTCTTCTTGTTTGAGAATTTTCTAAACGTCGGCACGTACATGGCTGATGCACGCGCACAAGATTTGCCGCTGGTGACGGTCGGCGAAGGCGAGGGCATACACGACTGGGCTTATATGTTCATCAAACTCGGCCTGATCAACCAGGATGTCTTCATCGGTAAAACGATTCGGATACTTGGGTGGCTGGGCATGCTGTCCGTTGTGGTCTGGTTCTGGTGGAAAGCCCGAACGGCGACGCGGCCCGCCGAACCCGCGGGGATGATTTAACGGACAGGCTCCTGCGCGGTGACAATAGGTTCAGCAGGAAAGGGAGTAAATGGGAGGAAATCTCTCAGACAGGGGCAGCACTCCGCTGCGCCGTTCTAATTTCCATGATCCGGGATGTGGTGATGGTTCGATACGAGGGGTGGCGAAATTCCAGGCGCATACCGCGCCCGATAAACCGCGACTTCAACATCGAGCCGCCCCAGGTGGAGCCCTCAATGCGCACCAGGGTAGGAGCGGGGCAAAATTTCGGGTGGCCGGAGATTAAGACTTTGCCGCGTCCGCGGTTGACGATCGTGTACCAGCGGTTCTGCGTTTCGATTTCCAGCGTTGCGCCTTCACTGAGGTTGTCCAGATAAACTCCCCCTTCGATTTCAGACTGGATGATATTCCGATTCACCGAATTGCAAAGATTCGGGTGCGGCTTGAAGAGGTTCGGGACGGGCGCTGTGGTTTGCGTGTTCATCCGGGATTCGTCCCCACGCAGGGCAAGACGGCCCTCAAATCACTTGTACAGCAATCGCTTCTCTAAATCAACTGTCCTATCGGTCACGGCGCTTGTGAGACTGGCGCGCCGGTTACCTAGAAGACAACAGTATGCCGCAGCAGGCACTGGCGCGCACGGTTTCAGCGAATGGTTTGGATACCGTAGAGTCTCTTTCCACCGAACGGGAATTTGGCGCGACGACGAACCTCGCCTTTTTGCGGGATGTCCTGGCTCCCTGGTGTGTAAGGGCAGACGATGGACAGGATGTCGCCTTCTACGAGGTCCATGGCGAGGGAGACAGCCAGCCCCCCCTTGGAAATGTCTTCGGTCTTCGTGACCTCTTCTTCGCCGCGTTGGTTGCGCACCATGATGGGGAGCTTCAACGTCATTCGCTTATAGCGGCGCTTCTCGATGCCTTTCTTGACGTCGGCTTCCCGCGGAGCCGGAGCGACCGGCTCAGAGGGCGGAAACTCTCTTGGCCGCCGGGTGACGTCCGCATAAGTCCAGTAGGTCGTCTTGTTGCACTTTGTGCAGGTCCGGTTGATGACGCCGGTGGAATTGAGAACCTCGACTTCCATCAATGTGAGGGGCCAAAAGCCCTGCGCGTGGCAGGCGCGGCACTCGAGCAACGCCCCAGCTTCCGAGCCTTCGCTCGAGAGCGGGGAAGACAATTCGATGCCCCAGATGTTGCGCCCGGGATCGGTGCATTCCACGCCCCACTCGGCGGCCTCCTGGCCGGACAGGCGGGTTGGCCCGACGACTCGGAAATCGGCTTCGCTGTAATTTTCCAGATTGATGATTCGGATGGCGTCGTCAGCGGCCACGCGGTGCTGCAGTGCAATCCGGGCACCGCCCCGGTTGACGACCAGGGTCTTGGTTTCCTCCGTAAATTCTCCCGCCGATGCGTCCATCCCGATCACGCGGATAGGAATCGAAAGGAGGATCCGCTCCGACCGTCTTTGTTCAGGCTGATCCATGATTTAAGAGCGCTGCAACCAGGCCGCTCTTCGGCCGATGAATCCTGCAAAACCGAATGCCCGCACAGCTGGCCCTTTAAAACTCCCGGGCATCCCATTGATCGCGGAGGGTTGCGGGGCTCCAATTGTCACTTGGGTCCAACAATTCCAGGCCCACCATACCAGCAAACAGCGTCGCGGGCTCGCCCCGCCAGACGACCCGAAGGCGCTTGGGGTTCTTCTCCGTGGACAATTGTAACTCCACCTCAGTGCCCGGAGTCAGCGAAAATCGCGTGCGCACGCGAGCTCCCCGCTGGTCGAAGGAAACGGCTTCCGTGCGTTCGAAAAACTGGCGGGATGTAGTGTCGGTTCCTTGCAGCACGACCCGGGTTTGAACGTCCATTCGCGAGGATCGCCGCCGGTCTTTAGGTGGTTGTGGCATGAGTCGATGTCGCGGCGTCCTGGCGGGCTTCCCCCCACGGGAGGACCGGCGGCTTGGCCACCCGCTAATTTTCGGCTTGAGAATTTTCTCCTCGATCTGAAATCAGAAGAGAGGCGATATTAATGGAGAGAATCCCGTTCGTCAACCATCGCGCGAATTGTTCTCTCAAACGCTTTCGTCGGGAGTGTGCGCTCCGCCTTCCCAGCCCGGTTCGCCGGAATTAGCCCAAGTCGGCCTTTCTTGATTTTTCGTATCAATTCATATAGAATCCAATCCATATTCGTATAGAAACGCGAGGGCGGTGTCTATGGAACTCCTCCGCATCCCTGAGGCCGCACGCGAGCTGGGCGTCAGCTACCCGACGCTCAAGCAGTGGATCTATCAAAAGAAAATTCGCTCTGTGAAAACCCCCGGTGGACACCATCGAATTCCGCGCCTGGAGCTCGAACGGGTGCTCTTCCGCAAAGGACCCCGGGGGAAGGGGGGCGCTGCCGGGAGCTCGGAGGCGGAGTTTTCTCGCCGCCATCCTCTCGCGCCGGTCGCCGGTCTCGAACACATCATCAGCGGGCGAAACCAATTGGTGGGCCGGATCGTTTCGCTTCAAACCGTGGGCTTGCTGACCAAAGTCACCCTGGACGTGGGAGGACAAAAGATTACTTCCATCATCACGCGGGACGCATGCAGAGACCTGAACCTCAAGGTCGGCGAAACCGCCGCCGCGCTGATCAAGGCGACAGAGGTCATGATCATTCAACCCGCTGGACGGAGGACTTGAGCGTTGGGAACCGTCACGGGAAGTGTCCCGGGAAAAGCCCTTCTTTGGCCGCTTACGCGCTTCGACCTTGCCGGAGCCTTTGGTGACATCGGCGTTCTCTTTCCCATCGCCATATCCCTCATCACCTTGAATAACATGAATCCCACCGCGGTATTTCTTGCTGCGGGCCTCACTTACATTCTAGCGGGCTGGTATTTTCAGGTTCCCATCGCGGTTCAACCGTTCAAGGCGGTTGCCGCAATTGCCCTGGCCATGTCTCTTTCGCCTTCGGCCATCGCAAGCGCCGGCCTTCTGATGGGACTGTTGTTGATCGTGGTGGGAGTGACCAACCTTGCCACTCGTCTTGCAAAACTGTTCAGCCTGCCGATTGTGCGCGGCATTCAATTGGGTCTCGGCTTGCTCCTGGCGCGCGAAGGTCTCCGACTTGTGCTCGGCCGACATTCGGGTCTCGAACTAAATACGGGAACTTCGATAGCAGCCTGGCAAATCGCCCTGGGCGGCGCATTGATTCTTCTGTTGCTCAAGGGATCGCGGCGATTTCCGGCGGCTCTGGCATTGCTCGTGGCAGGAATTGTTCTGGGAACGCTGGCCCACTGGAATGAGTTGCCTCCCCTCGGTTGGGGATTCGTCCCGATCGAAATACTCCGACCGAGAATGGAAGAACTTCGCAGCGTCATGGCGTTGCTGGTGATTCCGCAATTCGCTCTGACTTTTGGAAACTCCATCGTTGCCACCGAAAACACGGCCCGGATTCTTTACGGCCCTCAGTCTCGGCGGGTTACGGTCCGCGGGTTGAGCCTGAGCATCGGGTTCGTTAACGTCTTGGCGGCATTTCTTCAGGCTGCGCCGTTGTGCCATGGTTCTGGGGGCATTACCGCGCACTATAAATTTGGAGCGCGCACCCCCAAATCCAGTTATGTCATCGGCGGCGTGTGCATTCTCCTTGCGCTGTTCGGGCGGGGAGCGGTCGGGCTCTTGCATCTGATTCCTACCGCCGTCCTGGGAGTATTTCTCGTCTATGT
>CAYZVR010000135.1:0-10018 GCA_964481715.1 uncultured Acidobacteriota bacterium
TGGTGTGTAGATGTCGCCCAGCACGACACCGTGTTCTCGAATTTCGATTCGCTCGGAGGCGTGAACGGCGCCCTTTACCTTGCCCGCAATGCTGACGGTGCGGGCGTGGATTTCCGCCTCGACCTCCCCCTGGTCCGCCACCACGACCGCCCCCTCCGATTGGATCTCACCCTTGAAATGTGCGTTCAGACGAATCATGCCGCTCGTGAATTTGATCTTCCCCTCCAGTTCGACACCGGGTTCTACGAGCCCCACCATGTCGTCATCGAGGAGTTCTGCGAGCTGGCGCCGGCGCTGGTTTTTCTTGGAACTCGAAAACATGACAACCTCCCGCGAAAACCCATGGATGCGTTGACTGCGTCGTTTGTACTACATGTATAGTTTATATCATACGGCGCTCTATAATACTACCATAGTAGTATTTAATGTCTGACGATCCAATCGTAAAGCCGATTTAAATCTTCTGCTGAGAAGTATTTAATCTCAATCCGGCCGTGAATTGCGTTTCCTACGATCCTTACCCTGGTTCCAAGCGTCCGCTCAAGCTCAAGGACCGCTGCCCGGATGTTGGGGTCAATCCTGGTTGTCGGCTTCTCAGATGGGTGCTCATGTTTCTGGGCGGAGCTGGAGACCAGCTCTTCTGTCTGACGTACCGAGAGTCCTTTTTCGACGATCTGCTTGGCGATTAGGGTCACGGTGTGCTGGTCGTCAAGTCCGGCCAGTGCGCGGGCATGCCCAGCGCTGATCTCTCCCTTGGAAAGCATCTCCTGTACCCCGGCAGGCAAACGCAAAAGCCGAAGAGTGTTGGTGACCGTCGAACGGGTCAGGCCCAGCCGGCTGGCGATCTCCTCATGGCTAAGCTGAAACTGCTGTTGGAGGGTCTGGTAGGCATGCGCGACTTCCAAGGGGTTCAAGTCTTCGCGAAGCAGATTTTCGGTAAGGGCGAGTTCGAGAGTCTCATGGTCCGTAAGCTCGCGAACGATTGCCGGAACCGCTTCGAGCCCCGCCTGGCGGGCCGCCCGCCAACGGCGTTCTCCGGCAATGAGTTGAAATCGTCCCTCGACAGCCCCGACACGTCGCACCAGGATCGGCTGGACCATACCACTGGCGCGGATCGAGTCAGCGAGCTCTTTGAGGGTCTCTTCAGGAAAGGCCCGCCGGGGCTGGTACGGGTTGGGGTCAATGGAGCCAACCGGGACTTGTTCGAGCCCCGCAGCCGTGGTCGCTTCAACTTCGCGCAAAAGAGAACTAAGCCCCCGTCCCAACGCCTTTCTGGGCATGGTCAATGACCTCCTTGGCAAGTTCGACGTAGCTTTCGGCTCCTCGGCACTGCGGGTCGTAAATAATGACGGGCTTCCCATAACTCGGCGCCTCGGCCAGCCGGACGTTGCGGGGGATGACCGTCGAGAAGACCTGGTCGCCGAAGAAGTCTTTCAAGTCGTCCCGCACCTGGTGCGAAAGATTGGTACGATCATCGTACATGGTCAACAGGATCCCCTCCACGGCCAGCTTCAAACTGTAGGTGCGCCGAATACGCATCAGTGTGTCTAGAAGTTCCGAAACGCCCTCGAGGGCGAAATACTCGCACTGGATGGGTATTAGGACAGAATCGGCAGCCACAAGTGCGTTCAGTGTGAGCAAGTCCAATGCAGGAGGGCAGTCGAGGATGATGAATTCGAATTGGCCGCGGATTGGATTGAGTTTCCGGCTCAGAATATGTTCGCGCTCGGGTTGATCCACCAATTCGACCGTGGCGCCAACCAGATTCTTGTCGGAAGGAATGAGGAAGAGCTTATCCATGACCGAGTTTAAGATCAGCGTTTCGAGCGGAACGTCGAGTATGAGGCTATGGTAAAGCGAACGTCTTGATGGGTCCTTGGGAAAACCCAGGCCGCCGGTGCTGTTAGCTTGAGGGTCGCAATCAACGACAAGGGTCTTCACGCCGAGGCTGGCGAGCGAGGCGCTGACGTTGATGGCAGTCGTCGTTTTACCGACGCCGCCTTTCTGATTTGCAATGGCTATGATTCGAGCCACTTCAGGCCAACTCCCGTAAAGTATGCTGAAAGCTAACAGAGAGGCGGCTTAGAGGCAAGTGGAAATGTTCCCAGTGGACCTACATGGCGTGGTGGGTATGTTTCACGTGAAACATGGGCACGAATGAGGTTTCCAAGGGGTTCAATCGCCGGCAGGTGTTGGACTTTCGCCAATCACGATAACTCTTTGATGGGAAAGTGGTAATGAGACGGGGTCTGACCACCGGATCGGAGCCAAAGTCTTACCCAGCGCTGGGAGCTGCTCAAGACTCAGCCAAAGACAAACTCGCCCTCCTGGCTTGAGACAACGAGCGGCCGCTGGAATGAGCCGGTCAAGCCTCCCAACCGCCCGAGCCGTAACCGTTTCAAATACCGAGTTTTCGGAAAGAAATTCCTCGACCCTCTCGCTGCGAACTTGCACGGAATCCATACCACAAGCTCGGACAACTTCTTTTAGGAAGGCTCGTTTCTTGGAGATAGGCTCAAGCAAAGTCGTTGAAACGGTTGGAAATACTATCTTTATGGCCAATCCTGGAAACCCGGCACCGCTCCCCACGTCCAATAAACTACCCTCGAGCTTCATCAGCCTGGAAATATAGAGGCTTTCGCCGAAGTGACGAGTAACACATTCTTCAGGATTGCGAATCGAAGTGAGGTTGATCCTGCGATTCCAGCGAAGCAAAAGGTCGAGGTAGATTTTAAGCTGGCCCACCTGTTCTGTTGTGAGCGCCAGCCCGAAGGGCTCAAGCAGCGTGCGAATACTGGAATCTGTGAGCATGAAGTGATTGTAGGCGGGTCGTCAATAGCCTGAGAGCCTGGTTCCACGTGAAACATCAAGGTAAGCTGTGTATTATCAATCATTTATATTCAGTGACACTCATTATTCCTCTCCCGAAATGTGTTTTTCGCACCTCCAATCAGGTCCGGCGTCGAAACATCTTCTTTTCCAAATTCCCTAGGCAAAGCTGATTCACACTATTGAAACACTCTTGTACATAATAATTAACCATAATATTTATACTACATGAGATATATAAGCCGCGAAGAGAACCACGATGGGCCGTGTAATCTGTTGTAAATAATGCACTTTATCCAACTCTTGTGTCCCCCGCTTCGAACCCAACGAAGCGCGGCCGAGAAGCTCTAATAATAGTTTAATTTCAATGCAACTATCGCCTCGGAGCTCGTGGCGCACGTTATACTTGAACCTCGCAAGTCAAAGCGTGTAGGATGGGCGAGGTTTTCACCAGGGTGCGAAGGCCACACCTCCGAAATTTCATGAGTTATCGAGTGCGCACCGCGGCCTGCATGCCGGCTGCGACTAGGGAAGGTTGGAACGGTGGACGAATCGCGGAATGGGCGTGAGGGGAGGGTCGGAGTCGTCCTATTCCAGCTGGGCGGCCCGGACTCCACCTCGGCCATCGAACCCTTTCTGTTCAACCTCTTTTCCGACCCTGACATCATTGATTTTCCCTTCGCTCGGTTGGCCCGGCCGATGATGGCGCGGCTGATTTCTTCCCACCGCGCAAAGAAAGTGCAGGAACACTACGCGAGCATCGGCGGCAAGTCGCCCATTCGCGAGCTGACGGACTTGCAGGCGCGCGCGCTCGAGGCGGAATTGCGCAAGTCGCTCGACGCGCGCGTCTTCGTCGCCATGCGTTACTGGCACCCGTTGACAGAGGAGACTGTGCAGCAGGTTCTCTCGCACGAGTTCCGCGAACTAGTGTTGCTGCCGCTTTACCCGCAGTATTCGCGCACGACGACGGGCAGCAGCCTGAACGAGTGGGAGCGAAAATACAAAGCCGTCGCCGGCAAGAGAGCGATTCCGGCGCGAGTGGTTCGCGAGTTCTACGCGCACCCACCGTATCTTGATTCGATCGTCGAAAAAATCAACGAGGGGCTTGCGAGGTTCGACACGGCAAGCCCGCCGCCGAAAGGCGCTCCTAAAGCGCAGGGAAGCGATGTTCAATTGGTATTCAGCGCGCACGGTGTGCCGCTGAGCGTGATCGAAGCGGGCGACCGTTATCAGGTGCAGATCGAAGAGACAGTCAAGCTGGTCATGGCGCGCGGCGGCTGGCCGAACCCGCACTGCCTGTGCTATCAAAGCCGCGTGGGACCGGGGCGCTGGCTTCAGCCTATGTTGCATGAGACCCTACAGGAAATCGCCGCGGGCGGGGCGCGCCGAGTGCTGGTAATTCCCATCGCGTTTGTTTCCGACCACGTCGAGACGCTCAGCGAGATCAACATCGAAGCGCGCGAGCTGGCCTTGAATCTCGGCATCACACAGTTTGAAGTCATGCCCGCGCTGAACGACTCGCCAAAATTTATACAGGCGCTCGCCGACCTGGTGCTTGCGGAAGTCGGCGCGAAAGTTTCTTCCTAAAGAAAAGGAGCTCGTCCCATGAACGCTCAACAGTGCAAGCGGCTTGTCGTGGCAGTGCTCGTCGCAACCTGGTTGCCGATTGCCGCGCGATCGCAAGAGTCGAACGCCACGCCGCCGGCCGAAGCCAAAATTGAAGTCGACTTACTATGGGGCGTCAAGATTCCCTTGCGCGACGGCGTGAAGCTGAACGCCACGGTTTATAAGCCGAAGGTAATGAAAGAGCCGCTGCCCGTTATCTTCACGCTCACGCCCTACATTGCAGACAGCTACCACGAGCGCGCCATGTATTTTGCCCAGCACGGCTATGTCTACGCGCTGGTGGACGTGCGCGGTCGCGGCAACTCCGAAGGGAAATTCGAACCCTTTGCGAACGAGTCTCGCGACGGCGCGGACGTGGTCGAATGGCTCGCCCAGCAGCCGTGGTCGAACGGAAAGGTGGCGATGTGGGGCGGGTCTTACGCGGGTTTCGACCAGTGGGCAACGCTCAAGGAATTTCCGCCGCACCTTGCGACCATCGTTCCCGCCGCAGCCGCGCACTCCGCGGTGGACTTCCCCTTTTCCGCGAACGTTTTCTTCACTTACGACCTGCAGTGGCTGACGCTCACGAGCGGCGTCACGCCCAACAGCCATCTGTTTGAAGAGTCGCCGTTCTGGCTCGGCAAGTTCTGGGACTATTACTCGCGCCACCTGCCTTTCGCCGACCTTGCCAAAGTGGCCGGAAACGCCACGACGGCTTTCGACCTTTGGCTCAAGCATCCGACGCCCGACGCTTACTGGGACGCGATGGCGCCCACGCCCGACGACTACGGCCGCATCAACATTCCCATCCTCACCATCACCGGCCACTATGATGGCGACCAGCGCGGCGCCATGACTTACTATCGCCGCCACATGCAGTACGGAACTCCCGAGTCCAAGGCGCAGCACTTCCTGATCATCGGCCCGTGGGACCACGCTGGTACGCGCACGCCGAAGCGCGAAGTGGGCGGGCTCATCTTCGGCAGCGCCAGCATGGTGGACCTGAACCAGCTCCATCGCGAGTGGTACGACTGGACGATGAAGGGCGGGCCAAAGCCCCAGTTCCTGAAGCAGCGCGTTGCTTACTACGTTCCCGGCGCCGAGGAATGGAAGTATGCCGAAAGCCTCGATGCGATTTCGAACACGACGCGTCGGCTTTACCTTCACTCGGAGAACAGTCAGGCGAACGACGTGTTTCACTCCGGAAGTTTGACGGAGGAAAAGCCCGGCCGTGAAGCGGCTGACCACTACACCTACGATCCGCTCGACACACGGCCCGGCGAGCTCGAGCGCAAGGAAATCTCGAACCCCATCACCGACCAGACTCACGTGCTGAACCTCTTCGGCGACGGCGTGGTGTATCACACCGAGCCTTTTGCCGAGGCGACTGAAATCTCGGGTTACCTGAAGCTCGAGGTCTGGCTCGCGATGGACGTGCCCGACACGGACCTGGGCGTCGAGGTTTACGAGATCATGCCCAACGGCACGAGCATTGCGCTGACCGATGACATGATGCGCGCGCGTTACCGCGAATCCTTGCGCGAGGCGAAGCCGGTGAAATCCGGAGAGGCCAATCGCTACGAGTTCTCAACCTTCCAGTGGTTCTCGCGGCGCATTGCGAAAGGCAGCCGCTTGCGCCTGGTGCTGTTTTCGCCGAACACCTTGCGGCTTGAGAAGAACTACAACTCGGGCGGAGTTGTCGCAGAAGAATCCGGCAAGGACGCGCGCACCGCGCACATCACAGTGTTCCATGACGCCGAGCACGCGAGCTTCCTGGACCTGCCGGTTGTGAAATGAGCGCAGGCTTGGAAACCAATCCGTCAGGCGATTCCAAGCCGGACATGCGCGCTGGGGGGCCTGAAAAAAAAGTGCGTCATTTGTGTCATATTTATCGCTCGTCTCATCGGCCTCGCCACGGACGCGCTTTTGGCGGGTTTACAGGGCGAAGAAAAAGCGAAGAAATTGTAAATTGTTTCCCAATGTGCCGGACCCTCGCGCCTGCCGCCTTACGGGTCCACGGTCAAGGTTATGGTGGCCGACTGGCTCATGCTCCCTGAAGTAGCCGTGAGGACCAGGCTGTAAGTCCCAGGCGGTGTGCCCGGCGAGTGCGTTGCGAGGATGCCTGAGCCGCCGCAGGCCGCCCACGCCAGCGCCATCAAGACAGTGAGCGCGCAGGTGATTCGCGCCGCTGATACAAAGCGCCGCCTCGATGGTCCAAACTCAGGGCGCGATGCTGGCTGCGCCGGGGTTCAAGCTCAGCGAAAACTGGGTGCCCGCGCCAAAAACCCCAGCCCTGACACCCGGTGCCTGCACTCTTACTCCCCCTTGCGCGGCCCATTCAATTGTAGTAACCATCGGAGGCCAACTTCACTGTCGCTTGTCAGCTCTCAGAATGTGATTGGATAAGGACGTCGGCGTGAAAATCGGATCGGACTGAAGCTCCGGGGTGGGAGAGGATAATTTCGTGATCGTAGGTGCGGCTCGATAGTCTAACCAAAGGTGGCATCGTTATTGCAAAAGTCAGAGCTCGACACAATGCACCTCTATCCCCGGCACGGTTTCCAAGTGCGCCTGCCGACCGATCGCGTACTTGGGCGCTGCAAAGAACACATAGCGGTGGCGTGCTGGGTCCGACGTCAGGCGCGCAATGTCCTTTCTGAGTTTCTGGTTGCTGCCAGGGTGAGTTGCCGAGAAAACCTCGGCGGCCACTAAATCCGGTTCAACGCTCTTGATATCACGGCCGCTGCTGGTAGCGAGCGCGAGGCGGAATCCGTTCGCCTCAGGGTGCATTTCAATCAGCCGTTCGACCGCCCGCAGCGACACCAAAATCGTGAAGGTCTGGTTGAGTTGCTCGATCACGTTGAGCGCCTCTCCGGTCAGAGGATCATGTCCCACAGTCTCGAAGCGCAGCGCAGTAAAAAGCTCAAGGGGGCTGCCTGCAAAGGCCCGTAGCCAAGTGGCCGTACGCTCGGCTGCGCTCAGCACTTGGGCATGTAAGGCCTCGGCGTCATTGACTGATCGAATCACGGCGCGGCGGAGGTCCGGGGCGGTGGAGACGATGATTTCTGTTGTCATACGACGGCCCTTTCCCATTGGTCATACATTTGAACGAGAGGCTCCCGCACGATATCGAGGGGCTTGCCCCAGAGCGAGCGTCTTTGATCGTCCGGCAGCTTCCAGAAAGCCGCGATCGCGCCATCCGTCCGGAAGTGCTCCCGGAGAGCAGCGTCACGCAATACGCGTGAATATGCGTCACAGGCCAAGTGCTCGATTTGGCGCGTCCTGTGCCAGCACACGTCCTCCCGCTGGTCCACAGGATAATTCTGTACGGCTTCATCCCATGGGTGCAGGTGCTCCGCGTCGCTGCGCATGTCGAACGCTTCCTGCAGGAGAGCTTGCGTATCGTTTCCGGCGCGCGTGAATGTCTGGCATCGGTGCGTGAACTGCTTCTTAGTGCTGCCGATATCCGGCAGGATGAGTGCCTCCAGCGATCGGACGAACTGATGGAGACGGTCCTGCCCGGTTTCCTTCAGGCCATTGAACAGCGTGTTCAGACCACGGATGACGCGCCTGAATTCGGCGCTGTTCGCGTCCATCGCCATGACGCCGTCGCGAAGCGCGAGGGCGTCTTCTAGCCATTCCTTCGTGATCGGCGCGCGCCGGTAGCCTTTGCTCTGATAGAACGTCGGGAGCTGGCTGATCTGGCGGATGCCCGGCACGCCCTGTTCGGATGAACCGCACAGCAGGTCGGTGCCATCACACTCGATGCCGCTCCTGAGGTGCACCAAATAAAACAATCGGCTCAGGTCTTTACTGAAGCGCTCGTGCACAGCGTCGATGATCTCGGGGTTGTCCGAGGGTTCCTCGACGAAGAGGACGAGGTTGGCCTCTCCGAGGCGCTCCATCCGGATGGAGCCGATCCATTCTTTCCAGATGCCCAGGTCGCCGACCGGAACGCCGGGCATGGCCCAGGTGCTGTCGGAAAGCCGAAAGTCTGCCGGCGGGAGATCGACGTACACATTGTTGAAGGTCAGAAGGGCGAACTTGCTCTTGTTCTGGAATTGGTAGTCCACTGGCGGGCGCGGCTTCATAGGGTGTATTAAGGACGTTATCACACCCTAGAACAGAGGCGCGAGGAATTGTTTCTTTGGGAACGTGGCGGTCACGCGGGTGGCGGGTCGAACTGCCGGGCGGCGTTCGGGCGTTCCTGGGCGGTCGCCAGCTCACTGGCGCTGAAGCGGGTAGCGCAGAGTCTCGGTCCTCCGAGACTCTGCGGCTTTTCCACGTCCATCAAATCCGATCTCGCGGCTCGGCGGGCATGCGCACCCGGTCGATGGTCAGAATGCGACCGCCGCTCGCGGACGAACCGTTGTAATCATTGAAACTCGACCACCGCCAATCTTCAGCACGGCGAACCAGCCCCGCCCTCACCGGGTTGAGGTGAACGTATTCCACCTTCTCACCGTACTCTTTGACGGTCCTGAGGGCGCGGTCAAAGAACCGCGGCTGCCAAAGCAGGCCTGACTCTCTTCGGCCCGCATTGATGCGAAGCGTGGAACCAACCTTGATCGATTCCATGACTCGGGAAATGCTGAGCGGATGAGGCGGAAAGAAAATGGCGTGCCAGTGGTCGGGAAGCAAGACCCAGGCCGTCAGCAGAAAGCGTTGCGCCTCGCGACGGTCACGGATGACGCGAGCGAAGACCTCGAACTCTGATTCGTCAAGTCTTTTCCGATGCCGCAACAGCCGGCAGGTAACGAAGAAAAATCGGTCGGATAATACCAAACGCCGCAAGCGTGACATGCGGCAGATTGTACCCGACGCCCAATGCGGAAGAGCCGCAGAGTCTCAAAAGGCGAGACTCTGCGCTACCAGCTGCGGACGAAGAGTCAGGAGAGCGCGCGGTCGTGCGCCCCTACGGAAATCGCGATGGTGACGCGTAGGGGCAATTCATGAATTGCCCCTACGGGATTTGCGACCCAATTCCATCTTGACAGATTTACCGGCCATCATATAAATTTCCTTCTCTGGGCAAACGTTGAAACTCCCACAGTCAGTCATGTCGAGCTCAAAAGGTCAAAAGCATGCCCATGTCGGATGATGCCCGCGTACCGGCGTCTGTGAAGCCCACTTCTGCGACGCCAGGGGCGGGTGTGGAAAAGCCCAAGCCGCCCGCGGCGGCGCCTTCGCCCGTCCCGCAGGGCGGGACCGCACCGGAGCCTTCCCGGCTGCGCCGACGCATTATCTGGACGTGTGTTTGGGGCTTCATCGCCGCGAATTTCTTCATGTTTCTGCGGTTTTTCTTCCCGCGAGCGCTTTTCGAGCCCAACACCGTCAACAACATTGGCTATCCCGGCGACTTCGGCGTCGGCGTAAATGAAAAATTCAAGCAGGCTTACCGCATCTGGGTGGTCAAGGAGCCGCCGCGCCTGTTTGTGATTTACGCCAAGTGCACGCACCTGGGCTGCACGCCGGACTGGAAGGAAGCCGAAAACAAATTCAAGTGCCCCTGCCACGGCAGCGGCTACACGCCCGAGGGAGTCAATTTTGAAGGCCCGGCGCCGCGGCCCATGGACCGCGCGCA
>CAYZVR010000136.1:0-10018 GCA_964481715.1 uncultured Acidobacteriota bacterium
AAATCGTCAACTACATTGACCAGAACGGAACCATTGAGGGCGCTCCGCACTTGAAGGCCGAACACCTGCCGGTTTTCGACTGCTCGCTCAAGCCCGCCAAGGGCAAGCGCTCCATCCATTTCATGGGGCACGTCCACATGATGGGCGCCGTGCAGCCGTTCCTTTCGGGCGCCATTTCGAAAACCGTCAACCTGCCCGAAACCGCCACGGCCGAAGACGTCATGAACGCTTATACTGAGGCCTGGCGGCTGGGGCTGAAAGCTATTGCCATCTACCGTGACGGCTCCAAGCGCACTCAACCACTCAATACGTCGGACGCCAGGCCGAAAAAGGAGACAGAAGTCAGGAGTCAGGAGTCAGTGATGGACGAGTCCCCAGCCCCCAGCCCCGAGTCCCCGGCCCCGACGCCCAAGCCCTTCCGGCGAAAGCTCTCCGACGAGCGCCGCGCCGTGACCCACAAGTTCTCGGTGGGCGGGCACGAAGGCTACCTGACCGTGGGGCTTTACGAAAACGGCCAGCCCGGCGAAATTTTCATTACCATGGCCAAGGAATGCTCGACGGTTTCCGGCCTCATGGATTCCTTTGCCACCGCGGTTTCACTCGCCCTGCAATACGGCGTGCCGCTCAAGGTGCTTTGCGACAAATTCAGCCACACGCGCTTTGAGCCCAGCGGTTGGACCAACAACCCGGAAATCCGCTACGCCAAGTCAATGATGGATTACATCTTCCGCTGGCTGGCGATGAAGTTCCTGCCTCGCGACGCGCAGCCGCGCGAGGATGCGAGCGTCAGTTCGCTGAACGGCACGGACGTGGATAAGGCTGCGGAAATCGCCGGGCAATTTACGCGCGCGGCGGGAGAAAAAAACGGGGGTGCGGCGGTGGCGCCCTTTCAGCCAAGTCTGGCGGGGGTGGAATCCACCGACGATGCGCCGAGCTGCCCGGATTGCGGCGCCATCATGGTCCGCAACGGCGCGTGCTACCGCTGCATGAATTGTGGTTCGACGAGCGGGTGCTCGTAAAAATTTGGGGGTGACCCAGACGCATTTGTGGATTACAATCGGGTTTGGAAGACTGCTGGGCAGTCTGGAGGGGCTGCTCCGATGAGGAGCGGCCCTTTCCTTTTTTGGGGAGGAGCGATGGACGTCCGCGAAGCTTTAGTGGCGATTTGCAGCACCAACGAAGGTTTTTGCTGGTACTGCGACTCGAAACTGCCTGCGGCTCAGGAAGCTGTTTCGACCGGCTGGGATGTGAGGCGCTTGGAGGGCGAGCGCGTCGCGAGCATTATCCTGGTGTGCCCGACATGCCAAACGCAGAAGGCCGAGCTTGGCGAAGAGGAATTCCTTCGCAATCTGTCGCTGCGCGTTTGCAACGCCTCGTGCTGAGGAATCTTATGCTGTAGCGCCGGTCGGCGCCTGCCCTGACGCAGGAAGGGACCGGCGTCGCCGCTCCCCGCCCGTTGGCCGACGGGCAAGCTCCGAGCGGCGCACCAGAAACGAGGTTGCCATGGAAGAGAGATTGATCAAGGACTACTTCGAGCAGCAGGTCCACCTCGTCATCGAGCGCTCGGCGGCGGAACCCGAAGGTTTTCTTTCCTATTTCACCGACCACGAGCCCAAAGACGAAGAAATCCTCGGCCTCCTTGCTGTCTCGACCATGATGAGTGGCGAATTCCACCGGGGCGATAGCTTCCCCACGCCTGTCGAAGCGCTTGCTTCGCTTTCCGGCTCAAGCCGGTCGGAAATCTGCAACGCCTTCCGCAACCAGCTGAAAACCCTCCTCCGCGCCGTGCACGCGGCGTAAAATCGGGCGATCGAGCCATTGGATCATTTCATGATTGAAGCATGCGCGCTCCGCGCGGTAATCTCGTCACTGAGCCGGTAGCTCGAGGGCCAAATCACAGCCTGAAGCAATGGTGGAGAAACCATGAAAGTCACCGACCCCGTCTGCAAGATGCAAATTGATTCCGACAAGGCCGCGGCGACGAGCGATTTTAGAGGCCAGAAGATTTATTTCTGCGCGCCGGGCTGCAAAGTGAAGTTCGACAAGGAACCGGAGAAATACATCGCCAAGTAGGACTAGAATTCACCACGAAGACACGAAGGCACCAAGAAAGCCAAACCAGAAAAACTTTGTGTCTTGGTAGTTGAATTTTTCAGGTCGCAGTTGTCTTGATCGCTTGCTGTCACCTTGCGCCTTCGGGAGATGCGCCTCGCGTGAGATCAGGGGCGGGAAGCTTTTTCATCATCCTGCTTCAGTTGTCTCAGCATTTTTTGGATGGCCTGCGCGAATTCGCCGGGAGAATGTATCGGGAAGACCATTCCGCCCTGGGATTTGGTGAGATAGTCAATCGCATCCGGAAACTCGCTGCCGCGTTGCCAGAGTCGGTAGTACTCGAAATAGAAGAACTGAGGGTCGCGGGTTTCGCGAGCCTTCAACATCTCGGGCCGTATCTTTTCGCCAAAATGGGTTCGAGGTCCCAGGAAGACGACCGCCTGCGACGGCTCTTCTCGAATAACCTCTTGATTGACAAGGCGCACCAGCAACTCTTGCCAAGCCTGCCGTTGAAGGACACGATAGGAGACCGTTCCCAACTCGAGGTCCTCCAACGCCTGTGATAGCCGGATAAACCCGGCACGGTCGAATTCATCCTGCTGAAAGATGACTCGTCCCTGATCGAGATTGAAGGCCATCAGCCGCACCGATTGACTCGGGGTTTGCCGGAGCAGGGACGAAACGGACCCCAGGAGTAACGCCCGGTCCCAGGCGCGCAGTTTTTGAACTCGCATACTAAAGGGCGTCGCATCCAGCAGCACCGTCAGCCGCACGCCGCCCGCGACCAGCGTGCCATCCCACGGGTGGCCTGCCAGAGGGGCAACGCTCCGCGCCTTCAAGGCCACGGGGACTGCGCGCTCTCCACGATGGAGCGCAGCCTTGATTTTCCACCGCTTCGAGTAAACCCGGCCCCGGTTGTCTACCACCGCTGCCTCGACCCAATACCGGCCTTCGCCCACCATGAATCCACCACTCATCTCTATTTCGTCTTTCAACTTCTTGAGATTCACAAGCATCTTTGCAGGCACTGCCGGCAGGTTGTAGCGGGCGCCCAATAACCCCGGCGCAGTTCCTTCCGGCGTGACTCGCACGAAGGTGTACAGGACGCTTTCCTTGCCTTCAAACTCTCGCAAAGGGCATCGGACAACAAAACCCGCATCCAAACGAAACTCGAAATCCACGAACGGATCTATCGGGATGATGCGGCATCTCAGCCGGGTGCCCGCCGTCCGGTTATTGAGAATCTGGTTCGCTTTCTCGGCGACCTCCGGAGTCAGCGGCCCCTGCGCTTTCGCAGAAGCAACGGCGAGAATCGCGCACAACGTAACGGTGAATCTTCGGTTCACTCCCTGGTTCCCGGCCTTTCGTTTTCGATCATGCCCACTTCAACGGAATTTCCATTCCGGCTTGAAGGGTCTTGGGAAATATACACCTTTACGCGGCGGGCTCGGACTTCGCCGCCTATCCGGGCCGGCGAGCGGATCACTGCGACTGAGCCTGAGGCTGTTGCGGTCTGGAATAGAGGTTTGAGGAAGGCTTCAGACGACTTTTACTTTTAATGTTTGCTGCCCGGTGGCGCCATCGGGGAAAGTTCCTTGCGGGCTGGGCTCTTGAACGCGCCCTTGGCCGTCAATCGAGCGCACGCGGATTTTGTAGGTGCCGGGCGAGGGGTTCACCCAAACGTATTTCCAAAAACTCCAGGTCAGCGGCGAGGGGTTGCTGTAGAGATCGGTTTTGAGCCACGAGCCGCCGTCGTCGAAGCTGATTTCGACGGCGCGGATGCCGTCGAGATTGCCGATGGCGTAACCGGTCAGCTCGAAATTCTTTCCGGAAATGTTGGCGCCGTCTTCGGGGTCGGTGAATCGCGCGTGCGCCCAGCGCTCGCAAAGATCCGACCAGCCCTGTGACTCCCAGAAACCGAGAAACGCCTGGTCCACAAGCTGGATGCGGGTAACCCACTTCGGCTGCTTCATGCCGAACTTGCCGGGAATGAAAATGCGCACGGGATAGCCGTGCGTGTGGGGCAGGTCCTCGCCGTTCATTTTGTAGGCGAGGAAATTTTCTTCGTTCCACAGGCGGCCGAGCGGGTGGCCGCTGGTAAAGCCGTCGGCGGCGTAGAGGATGGCGTGGCGAGCTTCTTTCGTCGGCCCGGCACGCTCGAGCAGCGGCTTGAGAAGGGTGCCCGTCCACCGGGCGTTGCCGGCCAGTGTCCCATCCACAGGATTTGAAATGCACTCGAGGGTCAGCAATTTCTCGATGCGAGGCAGCGCCAGCACATCCTGATAAGTAAGAGTGAAGGGGTGCTCGACGAGGCCGTCAATTTTCAACTGCCATTCTTCCCTCTTGAGCCGCGGGGTGCCGCCCTTCGAGGTGACGAAAAAATCTTCGTTGGGGGTAATGGCGACAATCGCCGCCTGCTCGCCGTACCTTTCGTAGGGCTTGACGGAGAAGCCGTGCGGCGCGCGCAGGCCGTTCATGTAACGGGAGACAAAGCCGTATTCGGCCAGCCCCACGCCTCCCGCCACAGCGATAATGATAAAGGTTCTGCGTTCCATGCCCTTGAGTAATAAGATGGTCGGCAGGCCCGGGAAGATACCCTAAATTCTTGGATGCCGAAGCTGACACTGCTATGTCCGCAGTGCCTCTAACGCTTGTGACCCTACGGTCGTTGACATTGCGCGCAGCGCGCCCTAGTATTCGCGCGATAAGGTTTTCCCTCACATGATCGGCACAACGGTCTCCCATTACCGAATTCTGGAACTACTCGGCGCGGGGGGCATGGGCGAGGTTTACAAGGCCGAAGACACAAAGCTGCACAGGCTGGTGGCCCTCAAGTTCCTTCCGGAAGCTGTCGCGAGAAACCATCAAGCCCTTGAACGCTTCCAGCGCGAAGCGCAGGCAGCCTCCGCTCTCGACCATCCCAACATCTGCACCATTCACGAAATCGGCGAGCACGAAGGCAAGCCTTTCATCGTCATGCAATACCTGGAGGGTGAAACCCTCAAGGAACGAATCCAGGGAAAGCCGCTGCCTGTGAACGTGGTCCTGGACCTCGCAATTGAGATCGCCGACGCCCTGGACACCGCGCACACGAAGGGCATCGTCCACCGCGACATCAAGCCGGCGAATACTTTCGTCACCACGCGGGGCCAAGCCAAGATTCTGGACTTCGGGCTGGCGAAATTGTTGCCCGCCTTGCCCGCGCCCCGTTCCCCCGCCGGGGTCGCAAGCGACGCGCCGGAAAGGTTGGGGGAAGGCGCCACGGTTGCGGTGACCGCCGGTCCTCTGACCAGTCCGGGGACGGCAATGGGCACGGTGGCCTACATGAGCCCTGAACAGGCGCTGGGCCACGAGGTTGATGCGCGCACTGATCTGTTCTCGTTCGGCCTGGTGCTTTTCGAAATGGCGACAGGCAGGCAGGCCTTCGAGGGCGGGACAGCGGCGGGGATCTTCGACCGCATCCTGCACGCCACGCCGGAGCGGGCAACGAGCGTCAACCCCGCGGTTCCCGCGCGGCTTAGCCACATCATTTCGAAGGTCATCGAAAAGGACCGCGAAAAGCGCTATGCCTCCGCGCGGCTGATGCTCGACGATTTGAACGCGCTGAAACAGGAGCTCAACCTCAGTGGCTCACAAGGCGTTCCCGTCGCGCAACTGATCCGGCGGCCGCAGGTCGCAATTCCGGCCATCGTTCTCGTCATGCTGCTCGCCGGCCTTGGAACGTGGTGGTATCGCCGCGAGAGCAGGGTCCGCTGGGCGCGCGAGCAGGCGTTGCCGGAAATCGCGCAACTCATCGAGCAAACGAAACTCAACCAGGCTTTTCGGCTGGCCCAGCAGGCCGAACAGGTCATCCCGGCTGATCCGCGGCTCGAAAAACTCTGGCCCGACATGTCCCGTACTGTCGCCATCCACACCCAGCCGGAAGGCGCGGAGATTTTCATCAAAGACTACGCCCGCCTGCAAGATGCCTGGCAGTCCATTGGGCGGACTCCCATCGAGCGGATCCGAATCCCGTTCGGTTACTCGCGCTGGCAAATCAAGAAAGACGGCTACGAGACCATCGAGGCGATGGGCCCATGGTCTTATTACCTGAGTGAGGGGGAGTCCATCAACTTTGTGCTGACTCCGCAAGGAAGTGCACCGCCAGGCATGGTGCGTGTGCAAGGGGAAAAATTCTCGCCGGACATCACGGGCATGGACGAAGTGCCGCCCGTCGAGCTCGGCGATTACTGGATTGACCGGTACGAGGTGACGAACCGGGGATTCAAGAAATTCGTGGAGGCGGGCGGCTACCAGAATTCGCAGTACTGGAACCAGCCCATCGTCAAGGACGGCCGCACGCTGCCGTGGCGAGAAGCCATGGCGGAGTTTCGGGACAAGACCGGTCGTCCGGGCCCAGCAACCTGGGAGCTCGGTGATTATCCCGAAGATCAGGCGAATTATCCGGTCACCGGTGTGAGCTGGTACGAAGCCGAGGCCTACGCCGAATTCGCTGGCAAGAGCCTTCCCACGATCTACCACTGGGCGCGAGCCGCCGCGCCGTGGGGGACCGCGGCGATTGGGCCGATGAGCAACTTCAGCGGACGGGGGCCCGAGCCCGTGGGCAGCCATCAGGGCCTGGGGCCGTTCGGCACTTACGATATGGCCGGCAACGTCAAGGAATGGTGCTGGAATTCGACGGGCACGAAACGCTACATTCTGGGCGGGGCGTGGAACGAGCCGGTTTACATGTTCACCGATCCGGACGCGCAGCCGCCTCTCAGCCGCGCGCCCAATTACGGATTTCGGCTCGCCAAGTATCTGGCTGAACCTGTTCGGGCCGCGGCCGCTCCGGTGGAAGCGTCGTTCCGCGACTACGCCAAGGAAAAGCCGGCCCCGGAGGAGTTCTTCAGGGTCTATAAGGGCCTTTATGCTTACGACAAGACACCGCTCAACGCGGCGATCGAGTCCGAGGACAACACCTCCGAATACTGGACGAAACAGAAAGTCACTTTCAGCGCCGCTTACGGGAACGAGCGGATGTTTGCCTACGTTTTCCTGCCGAAGAACGGCCGGCCGCCTTATCAGACGGTGGTTTACTTTCCGGGGTCTGACGCCATTCACCTGCGCTCGAGCGACAACCCGCAGAACCTGCGGATGGCGCGGCTGGGCTTTATGGTGAAAAGCGGCCGCGCCTTCGTGTTCCCCGTTTACAAGAGCACGTTCGAGCGCGGGGACGATCTCAACTCCGACTATCAGGCGGCGACCGCTCTGTATCGAGACCACGTCCTCGACTGGTACAAAGACTTGGCCAGAACCCTCGATTACCTCGATACGCGCAACGACCTCGATCACAGCAAACTCGCCTATTGCGGCCTGAGCTGGGGAGCCGCGCTCGCGCCGATTATGATGGCCCTGGAGCCGCGGATTAAAGTCGGGGTTTTGATCGGCGGGGGACTGATGTTCCAGAAGACCTTTGCGGAAGTCGATCCCTTTAACTTTGGTGCCCGCGTTCATCAGCCTCTTCTATTAGTTAATGGCCGTTATGACTTCTTTTTCCCCGCGGAAACTTCCCAGGTTCCCCTTTTCAAGTCCTTCGGCACGCCCGCCAACGAAAAGCGCCATGTGATTTTCGAAGCGGGCCACGTCCCACCCAATGACCTGCTCATCAAAGAAGTCCTCGACTGGCTCGACCGATACCTGGGCCCTGTGAAATAATTGGCCGCGTTCGAATGGGATCATTACCGCCCATCCCGGGTGGCAGGTGGAACTTTACGAGCGGATTTCTCCGCGCGGCTTCCGGCCGGAACTTTTCGTGGCGCGTCCGGCGGCCGCTGGAGCAGGTTTATGGCGGAATCTTCATCGGTTGAGCGGCGGCGCCTGTATTGCGTCCGGTGCGGGCAATTGATGTTTGAATATTACCGCTCCCCAGACGGACATTTCGGTGTGGCCGGCCCGCCGGACTCTTCGAGCGGATACACCATGTCCATTGAGGGAGAGGTTCGCTGCCTCGGTTGTGGCGCTCGATACCGGTTGCTCGACCGCCTCAGCGCCCTGGGACAGCCGGTTGAAAGAAAGTAGGCAAATTATGGACGGGAATAATGCAACTCTTCGCGCGGCGCGTGTCTCTCCGAGCGCCTGACGATTGGGCGCGAATCTTCCAAATTGGGATTGCGAAATCACCAAAAGCGTGTTAAGTATCAAACGCTTATCATTCGGAAGCCAATATTTCATTTATCCGTCCGCGGAACGAACCCAGGTTCAGGCTAGTGGTACACCGCATTTTGCCGCGGCGGGCAAGAAAAAGACGAAAAGGAGATACCGGGATGCTAACTCGACTCCACGCTGGGATGAGGATGGGATTACTGATGGTGATGGTAGGGGGCGTCGTGCCGGTGATGCGGGCGGCGGAGACGGGGAAGCTGCGGGTCTATGTGTGGCCGGTGCAGTCGGAGATCTTTGTGGACGGGCAGCACATGGGGGACGCGAGTTATGACGGGACGATCACGGTGCCGAAGATCTCGCCGGGCGAGCACGTGGTGGGGATTTACAACTATGGTTTTGTGCCGCAGCGGTACACGGTGACGATAGTGGCGGGGAAGGTGATGGGGCTGAAGGTGCGGTTGCAGCCGATCGGGGCGGCGCAGACGGGCCCGTGGGGGCGGATACGGATCAAAGGGACGCCGCGCGCGGGAGTGCTGCTGAACGGGAAGACGGCGGATTACGTGGTGGGGCACGCGGACGAATTTGACCAGGAGTTTGGGACGGGGCACGAGGAGTTGCTGGTGCATCCGGGGACGTACGAGGTGACGGTGGTGCACGGGCCGCAGACGATCTGGACGGGAACGGTGAAGGTGGACGCGGACCAGATGGTGGAGGTGGACACGCGGTCGGGGCAGCAGGAGACGGAGAAGTGGTTCGGGCCGGCGGGGACGCGGCCGATGTTCTCGGCGGGAGTGATGAGCGCGCGGGTGGTGGTGGCGCCGGTGGCGGGACAATTCTCGGCGGGTCCGGCGTCGGTGAACTGCGGCGAGTCGTCGAAGCTGACGTGGTCGTCGACGGGAGCGGTGGAAGGGGAGATCACGGAAGTGGGGAAGGTGGGAGCGTCGGGGACGCAGGACGTGAGCCCCAAGCAGACGACGACGTACACGTTCAAGGCGCTGGGGCCTGGGGGTGAGTCGACGTCGAGTGCGACGGTGAACGTGGATAACACCATCAACGCGTCGCTGGAAGTGACGCCGCGGGAAGTGCGGTACCAGAAGGTGGGGAGCAAGGTGACGGAGCAAGGGTCGGCGACGCTGAGTTGGTCGACGAGCCGGGCGGAGACGGTGAGTATCGATCCGTTCGGGAGCGTGAACGCGAGCGGGAGCCGGGTAGTGCAAGCGGAAGTGAAGCAGACGCAGGCGGGGCCGGTGGACCAGATGGTGACGTACACGCTGAAGGCGGTGAACGCGTGCGGGGCGGAAGAGACGCGGACGGCGCGGCTGCACATTGTGGGGTCGATTTCGTCGGGGGTGACGATGACGGCGTCGGACGTAGGGCTGGCGCTGGCGAGCGTGTTTTTCCCGACGGCGTATCCGGAGACGAGCCGGCCGGAAGCGGGGCTGGTGAAGAGTCAGCAGGAAGTGCTGGGGCGGCTGGCGGAGGCGTTCAAGAAGTACGTGGCGTACGACGCGGGGGCGCGGCTGGTGCTGGAAGCGCACGCCGACCCGCGGGGCTCGACGAAATACAACCAGGGGCTGAGCGATCGGCGGTCGGGGCGGGTGAAAGACTACCTGGTGAGCCAGGGAGTGCCGGCGTCAGCAGTCGAGACGAAGGGATACGGGGAGCAGCAGGGATTGAGCAAGGCGGACGTGAAGGGGTTGGAAGAGAAGAACCCGACGCCGCCGCCCAAGGCGCGAGCCAGGGCAGCGATGGTGGACTGGCTGGCGTACAACCGGCGGGTGGACATTTCGCTGGAGCCGGCGGGGCTGCACTCGACGCAGTA
>CAYZVR010000137.1:0-293 GCA_964481715.1 uncultured Acidobacteriota bacterium
CTGGAATTGCCACCAGTACCACGCCAACACCGAGTTCTACGCGGACTACGGCGTTTACGATGTTGAGCTGACCGCGCCGTCGAATTTTGTCGTGGGCGCAACCGGCATCCAGCGCAACGAGCGCGCCAACTCCGACGGCACGACGACCTATAACTTTTACCAGGAAGACGTTCACGACTTCGCGTGGACGGCCAGCCCGCGATTCCGCAAGCATACGCGGACCTTTGACTGGAACCAGGAAGTCACGGCGGAAGAGATCGTCCATTGGAGCCAGATCCTGCAACTTCCCGCGG
>CAYZVR010000137.1:303-10004 GCA_964481715.1 uncultured Acidobacteriota bacterium
CCTAATTGCTCGACGCAGGGTTCGAGCGCGCCTTGGATGAATGTGGCGATATCTCCTGCGCTTTGCGCCGCATTTGGCAAGACGACTTTTGCGTCACGCACGCCGACCGCTACTTCCGAGCGGTGTTCAACGCCCTCAAATATTACGGTCTCTGGTACGGCCAGTATCCCTACGACACGCTCACCGTGGTTGACGTACCGCGCGATTCAACCACCTGCTGCATGGAGTATCCGACCTTCATTACCGTCGGCACCAGGCTCTGGCCCGGCAAAAACGGCTCGAGTCCCGAAGGCGTGACGGTGCACGAATTCGGGCATCAGTTCTGGTACGGCCTGGTCGGCAACAACGAGTTCGAGGAAGCCTGGCTCGACGAAGGGTTCAACACCTATTCGACCGGCAAGGTGATGGAGAAGTCTTACGGCGCGCCCTGCCGCTACGAATACGTTTTCGGCATTCCCGTCGCAGCCTACCCGTGGCTCGACGTCAAGCTTCCGCGTTTCCCCTTTGCCGGCGTCAAGCAGGTCGGCGTCGGGCCTTATTTTTCGTGTGTCAAGATTCCTGAGCGCACGGCCGACCGCCGCGCGTATCTCGAAAACGCCAAGGACGATGACCTGGTCCGCAACGGCTGGCAATACCTCGACGGCTCGAGCTACTCGGAAAATTCCTACGGGCGCGTGGCCTTGACGATGCGCACGCTCGAAAGCTACCTCGGCGAAGATGTCATGGTGCGCGCGATGCGGACCTACCAGCAGCGCTGGCGCTACCGCCATCCCACCACGCGAGATTTTATTGATGTCGTCAACGAAGTCTCCGGCCGCGACATGAACTGGTTTTTCGAGCAGTTCTTCACCAACTCCGATTTGACCGATTACGCCGTGACGGAAATCCGCAACGAGCCGGTGAAGGGCAAGACGGGTTTCTACGACGAAGGCGGCAAGCGCGCATACCATTCCGAGGAGACCGCGGACGCGGCCTTCGAGAAGAGCGCCGAAAAACTTTACCGTTCGACTGTCGTCGTCCGCCGCTTGGGCGAAACCATGGCGCCCGTGGATGTCGTCGTGCGCTTCGAGCACGGCGCCGTCGAGCGCGAGCACTGGGACGGCCAGTATCGCTGGACCCAGTTCGTCTACGAGCGGCCTGACAAGGTGGCCTCCGCGGTTGTCGACCCCGACCGCAAGCTGGCCGTTGAGGCGAACTTTACCAACGACAGCCTGCGAGTGACCACGGACAATCGCGGCGCGGCCAAATGGTACGTGCGCTGGATTTTCTGGCTCGAAAATCTTTTCTTTGCGGCGGGCTTTTTCAGTTGATTCCGCCGCGGAGCATTGCAATGAACGCAAGAAGCGCTCTCAAACAAGGATTCGGCCTGGCGTGGCGGTCGCGCTCGGTCGTGTGGATATTACTTCTGGTCAACCTGGCGATTGCGGCGCTCGCGGCGTTGCCGATTTATCAGGGCATCCTGCGCTTCTCGGGGCACAGCGTGGTGAGTGATACCCTGTCCACAGGTTTCTCAACCGACTGGCTCACGGATTTCGCCTTCAACAGCCCGGGATCGCTCAGCCGCTACGCGCAGGTTATTCTGTGGTTTGGTCTGCTCTCACTTCCCGTCAATTCCATCCTGGCCGGCGGAGTCTTGGGTAGGTTTCTTACGCCCGACCAAGCCTACACGGCCGGCGATTTCTTCCGCAGCGCGCGCCGCTACGCCTGGCGCATGCTGTGGCTGATGGTCATCGGGCTCGTGTGCTACTGGGCGGTGTTTCGCGTCGTCAATCAGGGCCTTGGCCATCGCGCCGACCGCTGGATGGAGGACTGGCTCGACGAACGTCCGGTCTTCTGGGTCAAACTCGGCGTCACGGCTCTGGTGCTCGCGGGCCTCGGCTTCGTCAACCTCGTGCTCGACTTCGCGCGCGTCCGATTGGTGATGGACGAAGGAACCAGCGTCCTCCAGGCATTTCTCGCGTCGCTCGGATTCTCACTCGCGCGTTTTCGCCGGGCAGTCACCGTGTACGCGCTTCCCTCGCTCGGCGGAGTCGCGCTGCTCATCATTTACCGGCTGGTGGTACCGTGGTCGGCGGTAAACACTACGGGAACGGCGGGCTCGCTCGAGCAAGTTCGCGAGCCTTTCGTTCTAGCCCTGCTTTTCCTCGGCCAGCAACTCATCATGTTCGGCCGATACTGGTTCCGCGTGGCCGCGTGGGCCGGAGAATGGTCGCTCTACTCCGGATTGCGCCCCGAAGTTCCTCCCGATGAACCCGCTGCAACCTGACCAAGACTCGAAGACGAAATTAGAGACCATGGTTCTCCGCACCGTGTGCCAGGGAACGCCGCAGGGTTCGGTGCGTGATGCTGCGGTTCGAATTCTCCGCGACTACGCTTGGCGCGAACCCGTGCACCAGGCGATCTTCGCTTGTCTCGCGCGGCTTCCAAGCGCCAATCCGGAATTCATTCGCAACGAACTTCCCGCCTGCCTGACGCGCAGGGGATTTCCCGATGTTGATTTGGAAGTTTTGTTTGAGCCGCATTCACTCACACAAGAAGATGCGGAGCGGTTGATGCGGCAACTAAATGATTGACGACGGGAGCCGCGAAGAGGGTTCTGCGCTAAGACAAAATGTGCAGGGGATTCGGCCGCTTGCGCAGGCTTGGAAGGTAGGGGTGATCGGTTATCTGGCCTTGGAATTCCCGGGCCCAGCGGCCCGGGACACTGAAACCGCAGGATGGACAATCGCCTTTGGAAGTAATCCGGTATTGAAGAATGTGATAGCCGTATCGTTCGATGAGAATTTCGTGGCAATGCGGGCAGCGCGTATTTTCGAGATCGCCCACGTGGCCGGGCAAGTTCCCGGCGTAGACAAAACGCAGCCCGGCGCGCTTTCCTATCTCCGCCGCGCGCACGAGCGTCGCCGCGCTGGTATTCTCCGGGTCAGTCATCTTGTAATCTTTGTGGAACGCGGTGACGTGCCAGGGGATATCCTGTGAAACGCCCACCAGAAATTCCGCAAGGCGCTTCAGTTCGTCGTCCGAATCGTTGAACCCCTGGATGACCAGTGTAACGATTTCAACCCAGATGCCCATTTCGTGCAGACTGCGAATGGTCCTCAGAATCGGTTCGATGCGCCCGCCGAGCTGGCGATAGTGGCGGTCGTCGAAACTCTTGAGGTCAACTTTGTAGAGGTCAACCCACGGCCGCAGGTATTCGAGAACCTCGGGCGTTCCGTTGCCGTTCGAGACGAAGCCCGTTTTCAAACCGGCGGCGCGCGCTTCCTTGAAGATCTCGACCGCCCATTCGCTGGTGATGAGCGGCTCGTTGTAAGTGCTGACCAGAACTTTGGCGCCCTGATGCAGCGCGTCTCGGACCAGGTCTTCTGGCGCCGTGTTGAGGGGCGGCGAAACGGCGTTTGGATCGCGCAGCGCCTGCGAGGTCACCCAGTTCTGACAATAACTGCAGTGCAGGTCGCAGCCGAGCATTCCGAAACTGTAGGCCAGCGCGCCCGGATAAGCGTGGAAGAAAGGCTTTTTCTCGATGGGATCACATTGCACGCCGCCCACGTAGCGCCACGGCACATATAGTTTCCCGCCGCGGTTGAAACGCACTTTGCAAACGCCCACCTGACCTTCGGGAATGGGGCAGCAGTGGCCGCACGCAAAGCAGCGCACAAAGCCGCGATCCATTTTTTCGTACAGCTCGCCCTCGCGGACGTTTTCTTCGAGAATGTCGCGCAGAGTCGCCATGGTCGGACCCTCGCCTTCCGCGCTCTGGAGGCAGGAACAGTCGTCAATTACTATTATACTCCCACCGAGTGGCCGAACACATTCCCCACTGGAAAATTGCAGAATGGAAATCTGGGGAGGCTGTCTACTTGAATTGCCTGGAAAAAGCCTGGAAGAACTGATTGACAATCTGGCGAGCCGCGGCCTGCACCAGTCGCTGGCCAACGCTCGCGATGACTCCGCCGACTTGAGCTTCACCCGAATAGCCGACCAGGGTATCGGATTCACCTTTGACGAGGGTCAGAGTGCCTTCGCCTTTCATGAACCCGCCGGCCCCCTGCCCTTCGACTTTCATGCGGAAATGTTCGGGCGGCACGGCATCGAGAATTTCCACGCGCCCGTGATAGCACCCTTTCACAGAGGCGATGCCCACTTTCATCTCCGTTCTGTAACTGCCGTCGGGTTGGGGTTCGAGCTTGTCGCAGCCGGGCAAACATTTGGCCAGCGTTTCGGGGTTCAACAGGTGTTCCCAAACCGTTTCGCGCGGCGCGTGGATACTGTAGGTGCCTTCAATTTTCATAGGGTGTGCAAGAGATTGGCCGTAGTCACTTGCCGCCGGCCCGTTCGAGCGCCTTCTCGATGGCGCGGCGCGTGTAAACCGTGGCAAGGTGTTTGCGATATTCGGCGGAAGCGTAGAGATCGGAATTTGCCTCGACGCCGTCGGCGGCGTGCGCGCAGGCTTCCGCCAGACGTTTGGCGCTGGGCGATTTCCCGCGCAGCGCGTCCTCGACGGCCGTGGGGCGGTAGGCTTTGGGACCGACGCCGGTGATACCCACACGAACCTCTTGAGCGATTCCCTTCTCATCGAGCACCACTCGCGCCGCGACTCCCACCACAGCAAAGCCCGAAGCAGGGTGGTGCAGCTTCACGTAGGCGTCCCCGCCGCGCGCCGGCAGCACGGGCACGCGAATCGCCGTAAGGATTTCGTCCGGCTCGAGCGCCGTCGCGAGCAAGTCAACAAAAAATTCCTTTGCCGGAATCCAGCGCTCGCCGCGCGCGCTCACCGCCTGAATGTCCGCGTCGAGGGCGACAATGGCCGCGGGCCAGTCTCCCGCCGGGTCCGAGTGCGCGAGGCTCCCGCCAATCGTGCCCTTGTTGCGAACCTGAGCGTCTCCGATTTCCCGCCCCGTTTCGGGCAGC
The DNA here is from genome assembly GCA_964481715.1 of uncultured Acidobacteriota bacterium. Classification (GTDB taxonomy): domain Bacteria; phylum Acidobacteriota; class Terriglobia; order UBA7540; family UBA7540; genus JAHEKS01. The sequence continues at coordinate 5,215 of CAYZVR010000137.1, forward strand.
AACGGACACTTGGACTTGAGCAGGTCGGACGACTCGAGCATAAAGTGCGTCGCAAGCGCGCCGATCTGGATTTTCTCGCCGTCTTCGCGAATGTAGGAAAGCTCGGCGATGCGTCCCAGGTCAATCAGGTGCTTGGGCGAGGCCAGGCGCAACTTCATGAGCGGCACCAGGCTGTGACCGCCGGCCAGGAGCTTGCCGTCCGAGCCGAACTGCCCGACCAGGCGCGTAGCCTCCGCCAGGCTCTTGGGGGTGTAATATTCAAACGGTTCGGGAATCATGCCCAACTCCTTTGAAAAAAGCGGTGGTGGAACACACGCGCCTGCGCTTTACGACGCTGTCCCCTTTTTCATCGCATTCCATATTTTTTCCGGCTTGAGCGGCATATCCAGGTGCTTGACGCCGAACGGCCGCAGCGCGTCAACGACGGCATTGACAATGGCGGGCGTTGACCCGATCGTCCCCGCTTCGCCGACGCCCTTCACGCCCAGCGGGTTCACGGGTGTGGGCGTTTCGGTATTGGAATTGTCGAACCACGGAAAATGATGCGCCTTGGGCACCACGTAATCCATCAGCGTGCCGGTCACAAGCTGCCCGTTCTCGTCGTAGACGAGGTCCTCCCACAACGCCTGCCCGATGCCCTGCGCCAGGCCTCCGTGAATCTGCCCGTCCACCAGCATTGGATTCAGAATGCGGCCGCAATCGTCCACGGCGTAGTAATTGCGCAGGCGGACTTCCCCGGTCTCCCCGTCCACTTCCACGACGGCAACGTGCGCGCCGAACGGGAAGGTGAAGTTGGAAGGCTCGAAAACCATCTGCTCCGTCAGGCCGGGCTCGACGCCGGGCGGCAGTTGCCGGGCGTAGTAGGCTTCTTCGACCACTTTGCCGAAGGCCAGCGACTTTGAGCCATCCTTGGTCTGGATTTTCCCATCCTTGAATTCCAATTCGCCTGGCTTGACCTGGAGCTTATGGGCGGCGATGCGCGCCATCTTTTTCTTCAAGCGCTGCATGGCGCCATAAATTGCCGTGCCCCCGACCGCCGTCGTGCGGCTGCCGAATGTGCCGATGCCGTGCTGGACAACCGAGGTATCCCCGTGGAACGCCGTCACGTCATCGAATGAAATGCCGAGTCCTTCGGCGACGATTTGCGCGAACGTCGTTTCCTCGCCCTGCCCGTGCGGGGACGTTCCGGAATAAACCGTCACCTTGGCCGTGGGCTCGACGCGCACCATGCCGTATTCCCATCCGCCCGCCGGCATGCGGGACGAGGGCCCCATGGCGCAGATTTCGACATAAGTGGAAAGTCCGATGCCGAGGTATTGCCCTTTCTTACGCAACCGCTCTTGCTCCTTGCGAAGCTTTGCGTAACCCGACGCCTTGAGAACTTTTTTGAGCGTCTTTTGATAATTCGCCGTGTCGTAAGTCACGCCGGTCGCGAGCGTCAGTGGAAAATCCTTGGGCGACGGGAAATTTCTTTCGCGGACTTCCACCGGGTCCATGCCCAACTCTTGCGCCACAAGGTCCATGGCGCGCTCGATGATGTAAGTGGCTTCCGGCCGGCCTGCTCCGCGGTAAGCGTCGGTGGACATCTTGTTGGTAAAAGCACATCTCGTCTCAACAAAGACATTGGGGATGGTGTAGCAGCCCACAATCATCAGCGCCGTAAAGGTCGGGATGGCGGGCGTGAGAAGCTGATGGTAGGCGCCGAGGTCGGCGACGCTGTGGCACTTCAGGCCCACCACTTTGCCGTCGGGCTTGAAGTAGATTTCCAAGTCGTTGATCTGATCGCGGCCGTGGATGGTCGCCTGCATATTTTCGCGGCGGCTTTCAATCCACTTGACGGGTTTGCCCAGCTTCTTCGAAGCGTAGCAGGCGACGCCCTCTTCGCCATAAACGTTGAGCTTGCTTCCGAACGCGCCGCCGACTTCGGGAGTAATCACTCGGCAGCGGGCTTCGTCAATGCCGGTCATTACTGCAAGCTGGGTCTTGAGCAGGTGCGGAATCTGCGTCGAGGACCACACGGTGAGCGCGTCCTCTCCTGACGAATAGCTGGCAATGACGCCGCGCGTTTCCATCGAGACCGGCGCCAGGCGCTGGTTGATCAGCCGCTGCTTGATCACCTTGAGGCTCGAGTCGCTTTCGACCGACTTCATGTCGCCGCCTTCGAGCTTGGCCACCACGGCGAGATTATCGGGGAACGTGCTGTGAACGAGCGGCGAATCTTTTTCCAGCGCCTTTTCGGGATTAGTTACGGCAGGCAACGGCTCGTATTCAATCTCAATTTTGTCCGCCGCGTCACGGGCCGTGTAACGGTCCTTGGCCACCACCACCGCAATGGGCTCGCCCACGTAACGGACTTCGTCCACCGCCAGGCAGGGATGATCGGGAACTTTCAATCCCTTCATGCCCGCCGCACAAGGCACCAGACCCAGTTTGCCCTGCAGGTCCTTCCCTTTGAGGATGTCCACCACACCGTTCACAGCTCGCGCCGCTGAATCGTTGATGCTCTTGATGCGAGCGTGCGCGTAGACACTTCGGATGAACGCCATGTGGAGCATTCCGTCGAGCTTCATGTCGTCGACGTAGTGCGCAAGACCCTGAATCAGCCGGGGGTCTTCTTTCCGCTTGATGCGCTCGCCCAGAAGTTTTGCCGGCATCGTTCCCCTCCCGTAGGGGCAGGGCTTGCCCTGCCCAAAAGGAACGCAGTCCGTCAGTCCGTCGGCTGACGGAGACGCCCCTACTTCCCGATTCTTTCGGCCGCGTATTCGACAGCCTTCACGATGTGCTGGTAGCCCGTACAGCGGCAAAGGTTTCCTTCCAATCCCTTGCGGATATCCTCGCGCGTGGGATGAGGGTTGCGGCTCAGCAATTGATGCGCGGACAGAATCATTCCGGGCGTGCAGAAGCCGCACTGCAAGCCGTGCTCCTCCCAGAATCCCTGTTGGAGCGGATGGAGCCGGCCGTCGCTGGCGAGACCCTCGATGGTTGTAATCTCCGCGCCGTCGGCCTGAACGGCAAACATCGTGCACGATTTCACCGCGGCTCCGCCCAGGAGCACGGTGCATGCGCCGCAGATGGATGTCTCGCAGCCGATGTGCGTGCCGGTCAGTCCCGCCACGTCTCGAAGGTAGTGCACCAGCAGGAGTCTCGGCTCGACATCGTCCTCCCGCCATGAACCATTGATTTTGATTCGAATTTTCAAGGGCAGCCCCCTCCACCGGAATGTTCAAGAGACGACGAGAATCGCAAATGAATGACCCGGCACCCCGCGCCGAAGTTCTGCATTCCTTCATTCGAAGGAGTTAGGTATACGACGGGTAGATTTGAATGTCAAACGGGGCAACCGTTCGCGGGAGGGAAAAGCGGGAGACTCTATTTTTTCTGCGGGGGCGGCTCCACAACGAGCTTTCGAAGCGTCTCGAGGGCCTCGGGCGCCCGCTTGGCCATCCATTTCTCAAACTTGTCGCACACCGTTTCCATGTTCACCCAAACAAATGGATTTTGATAGACGCGCCTGGTCGCCGGCGCCAGGTGCTTGATCCTCTGCCAGACGATCCAGATTTCATTGGTGTTCTCAAAGAAAAACTCTTCCCTGATCAGACCATGATTGACGATGGAAGCGGCCATCTCCCAATAGCTTGTCACCATGCGGTAGTAGGCGTTTTCCTGCGAGCCGGGAGGAAAGCGTTCACGCGATTCCTCGAGCGATTGGACGTGAAATTCGCGCACAAACCAATCGCGCGCCTGGCGTAATTTTCCTTCGCGCCGCAGATCGTAGAGTCGCAGTAGCAGTTCGGCGTCGTGATGGTCGGGCGGTTCTCTCAAAAAGCACTCCGGGAGCTTATTTCTGCGCCGCGGGCGCAGGAGCGGGGGCGGGAGCGGCGGCGGCGGCTTCGGCCACTTCCACGGACCATTCATAAACACGGTAGCCGTCTACTTCCTTGTCCGTAGGCTTAAAACCCGACTTATCCGCCAGCCGATTATAGACTTCGGCGCCCACCCACAAGGTATTGATATTGGACAGCTTCTGCATGTGGCCGGCCACATCGATGGCGCGGTCCGCCACCTTTTCGAGCCTGCTATCCTCAAAGATCTGGACTTCGCCTTCGTTAACGCCGCAACGAACCTGGAAGGGAGTCCGCAGTTTATTGTCGTTTTCGTTGAACCGCTGGAGCCTGCCCAGGATGCGGATTGCCGCCGCGACGGCAAGGTCAACCTGAAGGAAGCAAATCATAACGCCGTCCGGTGTCCAAGCCTCCTTCCAGGCGCCGTATTGCTTGAAAATCTTCTTGAGCATTTCCTCGTAGGCCTGAAAAGTGGCGGCAATATTCGTTGGCCGCTCGCCCACCTTCATCCCCGTCGACCCAACCACGTCGATAGAGAGGAAAGTGCATTGCTTGTGTTTGGCCGCCTTGAGCATTCCTTCGATTTCACGGTAGCGTTTCAGGAGCTGGTCGCGGGCCTGTTCCGTGTCGGCCGCAAGCAAGACTTCTTCCTCGCCCATCAGGCCGGCGATGGGCGCGGCTTCCTTTCCCTTCAGTGGCACCATGCGCGCCACCAAGCGCCTCGCACGTTGAAAGCCCAAATTGAGCGTCAGCTTGACGGCCCAGGCGGCCAGCGCACCTACCAATGGAATAAAACTAATCGAGCCCGCTGCGGGCCAGTGCGAGTTCAGATAGGGCGCGATCTGGCTGAGGAAGGGGTCTCCGTAAACATGCAGCTGAACAATCACCCAGGCGGTGTCGAGCTTGCCCGAATGCGGAAACTGAAGCCCGAACAGGAAGATCAGCCCA
>CAYZVR010000138.1:0-9992 GCA_964481715.1 uncultured Acidobacteriota bacterium
ACAACGGCAATTCGATGTACGGCAAAGGCTATGGGATTGAATTCCACGGAACGGACGGCACTCTATTCGTTGACCGCGGCGGCTTCCGGGTTTTTCCCGAGAAACGCAAGTTCGGTGACAAGCAGGTTGACCGGACCGCTTCGATGGAGATGGAGTCCGTGAACGATTCGCATATGGATCACGTCCGGAATTTTCTCGATTGCATCAAGTCACGCCAGCGGCCTACCAGCGATATTGAGATCGGTCACCGCTCGACCAGTGCGTGCCTGCTCGGCAATGTGGCGCTTCGCAGCAAACAGCGGATTGTTTGGGACGCGGCAAAACAGCAACTCGTTGAAGGCGACCAGCGGGCGCGAGAATTGCTCGGCCGCGCCTATCGCGCACCGTGGAAACTTGCGGTATAGACACTCGCATCTGGGCGATAGTTCCTAAAGGCTCGGCTGTTGAAGGTGTAAAGACTGCTCGCCTCGGAAAGAAACTCGGCCTGATTCTAAGGTGTTCTTCTGCCCGCGAGCGCAAGAAGACCCTTGCACTCACCGTCTTCTAAACTCTCCAGGTATCAGGCTGAGGGCTTTTTCGCGGTTCCAGCTCGTCTCCTTCCGTCTGTTTTCAATTCACAATTAACCCACGCTTTTTCAAGCAATTAGGACCGCATTCGGACTTCATTCAGGTGGCGCGGCAAGCCCAAAACCGAACACTAGCCATCTGGAAGCAGCCATGCTCTTAGGACTCCATGAAATGGAGGCGATGCCGATGCGAATCTCAACTTGGGTACAGGCGGTGATTTCCCTGGTCGCCTTGGGCTTCATTCTATGGCATGTGCCCACGGTGGCTTTGTGGAGCGCGCTCGGTCAGGTGGAACTCGCCTGGCTTGTTCCAGTGTTCGCGACCACTCTCGTCATGTTGTGGGTGCGATACCAAAAGTGGCATCGTCTGCTTGCCGCGGCCGGCCTTGACGTCTCCCCGAGCGACGCCGCGCGCTCGCTTTTCTGCGGCTACGCGCTGAGCGTCATCACGCCGGGAAGGCTCGGTGAATTTGGCCGATGCCTTTTCCTCCCCGAGTCTTCTCGGAGCCAGGCCCTGCATTTGAACATTCTTGAGCGCGCGCTCGATGCGTGGGCCGTTGTTACGTTTGGCGTGGCCAGTTTAACCCTTGCCATGTTCCGGCCCGTGGGCATTTTCGCTCTGGCAGTGTGGCTGGCGGTTCTGCCCCTCGTCCTGGGCTTGCCGGGACTGATGAGCGCGGTGGCCGAGCACAAGTTTTGGCGAAATCGTTCCGCCAGGTATCTTCGCGCCGCGGCCGAAACGGTTTCAAAAATCCGCACGGCGTCTTTTGTGGGCTGGTCACTTTCCTCGACGGCGCTCGATTCGCTGATTTTCTTCTTTATTCTACAGGCTTTCCGTCCCACTTCGTTTGGCGTATCACTGATTGCCTTTCCCTGGATTGTGATTGCGGGCGGCATGCCCATTTCCGTAGGAGGAATCGGCCCGAGGGAGGGTGCGGCAGCCCTGGTGCTCGCGCGATACGCTTTTTCTCCAGCGGTAGCGATGGACGCGGCGATGTTTCTCTTCGCCTTCTCAGCCCTCTTGCCGGCGATTTTCGGCGGGGGCTGGATTCTGGTCACCAAGTTTCAGGAGGCGAAACATCGAGCGGATGGATTTGAAAACGTCCTTGCAAGCAACAAGACTTCGGAGCTGGTCATCGAGAATTCGGCAGAGGCAAAGGCGGCGGCTATTTCTTAACGTAGGAAGCGCCATAGAAGCGCCCGACCGCGCCGTCGGCCGACCAGATAATCCGGGCAGGGGCTTCGACGGGGGTTTGCAAGTCGGCGAATGGAAGAGTGATCTGAAGTTCATCGCCGACCTGGAAGCGTTGCGTGCTGACAAAGCAAAGTCCGGCTTTGGAGACGTCGCGTGTCTGGGCGATATCCGTGAGTCCCCAGTTGTTGCGGACGCGGATGCGCATCGTCAGCCTAAGGCGGCGGGCCTTTCGCGGTGTCTCTTTGCCGGCACCGGATTTGTTGCTGGAGGAAATGATTTCGGCGGTGATGGGCTGCTCGCTGGGTTTCCAGCGCGTCGTTTCGCCGCAGCGCTCGCAGTGGCGGGAGATGAGGCCCGTGGAGAGGATTACCTCATATTCAATCGAAGACAGTGCGGCTTGCGCGGGGCGCTTGCAGGCCGCGCACTCGATCAAAACCTTCGGCTGGATTCCATCCGCCGGCTGGGTAAACTCGACGCCCCAGATATCGCTGCCGGAATTGGTGGCTTCAACACCCCATTCGCGCCGTGTTCCGAACACTTGCTGAAATCCCCCCACCACGCGGAATTCTTCTTCGACATCGTTTTCAAGATTTTTGACAAGGACGTAATCGTCCGGCAGGAGCGAATGGGTCAGGCTAATGCGGGCGCCTTGCTGGTTGAAGCTGACGGTGATGGTTTCTTCGGCGAATGAAACCCCGGAGGCGTCGTTGCCGATCACTCGGATGCGGACCGGCGCAAGGATTCGATCTGTTCGGCGGCGCCCAATTTCACCCATGAAGTCTGCGGATCAGGAGCGTCATTCCCCCTCACGCCCGGGCGGACAAATCTGCGCCTGCCTGGGATTTGCGCGAAGTCCCTCTACTCTGCAGGCGCGGCCGGCCGCTTCTTCTTCGGAGCTTTCACCGCAGAACTCGCGGAATCGGCATCGCCCTCCTTGACTCTGGTCAGGGCGGCCGGTTCGTCTTCCGCCACGACAAAAAACTGCGTGAGTCGCACCGAATCCAGAATTCTTCGGACGTGAGGGTTCACATTCGAAAGGACCATCATCACGCCGGCATTTTGAGCGGTCACCCGGCTGCCCGCCAGGAACCCCAGGCCTGTTGAATCGATGTAAGGTACGCCGGCGAAATTGATGACCAGGTGGCGGCTTCCGGCATCGATCAGGTCCTTGACCTTCTGGCGCAAATAGGGCCCATCGCCGCCGGCCAGAAATTTACCGCTCAGATTCATGATGGCCACGTCATCCTGGAAACGCACTTCGATTCTCACGGAAAAACCTCGTCGTGGATGACTTTACTTGGATTTGCAGTCGAAAATCACGCGGCGTCGGACCGCTGCGTGATGATCAAACCTCATGCTATGAAAGGCGGGCGGTCCTGTCAAGTTAACACTTGCCACACACCCCGGAACCGCTTCGCTAAAAACGCGTGCCAGGCTGGAATGAAAGTCGGGAATTCCAAGGGCCGCCTGAAGAGCGGCCCTCGCGCCATCTTCAAATGTGCCGTTCGATGGTGTTGACCACGGTCTTGAGCGCCTTGATGCGGGCCCACCATTTCCAGTTCCCCTCGATGATGGTCCACGGCGCATAGTCGGTATCCGTCTTCTCAAACATTTCTTCCAGGGCTTCGACGTAGGCGTCCCACTTATCACGATTGCGCCAGTCCTCATCGGTCAGTTTCCAGTTCTTCCAGGGATCTTTCTTGCGCTTATTGAAGCGGTCGAGTTGCTCCTTTTTCGAGATGTGGAGCCAGAACTTGACCAGGATCATTCCGTCGTCAGTGATGGTTCGCTCGAACTCATTGATCTCGCGATAAGCGCGCTGCCAGTCTTCTTTTTTGGCAAATTTTTCGACGCGCTCGACCAGCACGCGGCCGTACCACGTGCGGTCGAAGACTCCGATGCGTCCCCGGGGCGGCAATCGCAGCCAGAACCGCCGCAGGTAGTGGTGAGCCCGCTCGCCGGCGCCGGGCGCGCTAATGGGGTGCACCTCGTACCCGCGCGGGTCGAGCGTTTCGATCACGCGCTTGATGTTTCCTCCCTTGCCTGCCGCGTCCGCGCCTTCGTAAGCCACGCAGACGGCCATGCTCTTCTCGACGACCTTACGCTGGAGCTTCAACATCTTGAACTGGTATTCCTCCAGCAGGTCTTCGTACTCTTCTTTGGACTCCAGCTTACTATCGAGGTCCAGCTTGTCGAGGTATCCCATTGCACTTCCTCCTGCGGAACCAATCGTCCGCGCACTCGAATTCGAGAATTCTCCCCTTGGCGAAAGTTTCCACCCTCGCCTCATCCGTGGTCGCAGGGGTCAACCGGATTGTGGCCCGTATCTTGGGCCGGGATTCTACCAAAAGTGAGGCGTTCCCGCAAAAGTATTCCGGGCTCCGTGAGTTATCCTCCAATTGGCCGGCTGACACTCACGAGCCGGGTTAGAACGACGGCGGAGGGCTCAGAACCCAGCGGTTCTTGCGGAGGAAGTCGTCCACAGCGCTGATATCCCGCGCGTCACAATAGAGAAGTCGGCAAAAGACTACCGTGTTGCCGAGGCGCGGGTCCAACTTGCCTGCCTGGGCAAGAGTTTCGCGCGCATCCTTCTTGCGATTGAGCTGCCAGAGTTCCAACGACTCGAGCGCCAACATCGAGACCGAGTCCGGGTCGCTCCGGAGCGCCTCCGCACACTCTGCCAGCGAGGACTCAAGGTCCCGCTTCTTCCACATGATGAGCGCCATCAAGCGATGGGCCTCGAGGGCATGCGGGTCTGCCGCCATCATCTTTTCCGCTTCACCCAAAGCGCCTTCCAGATCTCCGCGTCGCAGGTGCCCGATTCCCAACTGCTCGCGCGCCGGGCGAAAATCCGGCTTGAGGCGGATGACTTCATTGAGAAGCTCGTTACCCCGCGCGGACTGGCCCGCGTCCATCAGAATTCCCGCCAACCGAAACTTACCGTGCCAGTCCGCGGGGTCGAGCTGCACGGCCTTTTCGAGCAGGCCACGCGCCTTGCCCGGCTGCCCTTGTGCAATCCAAATCTCCGCCAAGGCCGAATAGGCCGCCGCATGGTTGGGTGACACCTGGATGGCCGTCTGGAATTCCTCTTCCGCCAGCGCCAGCTGCTGTTGTGAAATGCGCAACTGGCCCAGTCCGACATGAGCTTCGCCGCATGCGGGGTCGAGTGCGAGAGCTTCCCGAAATTCTTTTTCAGCCTTGTCCAGTTCGCCCTGTTCGAAATAAGTTTGTCCCTGATTTACCTGGGCGGCCGACTTGCACTCGCCAGAGCCCCCCGGCCTGGTCGCGCCCTGGCTTGGCCCGGCCGCGGGAGGATCGTTCAGGGCGCGAGACACAGCTCCGCCCATTTTACGAGCTGGCCCTGCGGCCAGGACGAGCCCGAGGAAAATCCACGCGGAAAAGGCGAAGACTCCTGCGCCCCGCGGCGTCATCGGTCTCCGCTGAAGCGAGCTTGCGCCCTCAGGGCGTGGACTTAATCTGATTGGGATCACGGATAATGATTTCGGCTCTCCCTTGATAGACGGTGATGGCGCCACGGATTTCGATTTTTCGGCCGGTGAGTGTGCTGAGCTCTCCGAATTTATTCCGGTCGGACGAAAAGATAACGCTCGCAAAAGGACAACTGCGATAGTCGGGACAGAAGTCGAGAAACGTGTGACCGCCCCTCGATGTGTACGTCCGCAGAACCCGTCCCGTTACGCAACCGGTTTCGCCCACGTGGGGGGCAACGTCTCGGAAGTCAACACAGCCGGCAGTTCCACTTGGCGCTGTCACCTGCCCTTGCGTTACGCTGCGAAGCGCCCTTCGATAGGCAACGACGGCGCTGAGAGTAGAGGCCAGAAGGACGATTACCGCCACGAGCAGAATCTGTCTTCTCGTCACTTGAGACTCTGCGAGCTGCCCAAGTCTGGTTTCCCTGCGCGAACCCAGGCAGTATACCAAAGCGAACTTACAAACGAGACCGCAGCTTCCAGGCGGCGCTTGGCCACGGGACTCGCCAGCCTAACGAAGGTTAGGAAGTATTCAGCGTCCAGATAAGTTCGTCCGCGGACGGACTCCCGATCGGCTGCGTAGATCTGGTCCCGAGCCTCATAGCTCGCCAGAAACTCGCGAAAGATTCGCGCCCTGACATCGGCCTCCAGGTTCGCCGGAGATGCCTTCAGCGCCCAGCGTTCGCGCTCGGCATTGACAAGCTCGCTCTCAAAGCGTCCGTGAATTCCCGCCTGCCGGGTAAATTGGCCATCGTAGTTCAAGACGGTGTGGAGAGGCTGCGTGAGGTCACAGGCGTAATGCGCCAAGAAAATTGCGTCCTGATCGGCCCGGGCCCAGTCGCCGCGCCGCCAGGCCTCTGCGAGTCTTTGTGTGTAGAGATCAATCTGCCAGATGGAGTCGCCTTCGCGCCGCTGGCGCTCGGTCGGGCCGCGCTGCTCCTCGACAAATTGTTTTCGGAGGTGGGTGAAGGGAAAAGTCTCGTAAGCCTCGGCGTCTGTGAAGTGATGGACGCGTTCGCTCGGCTCCTTACTGCTCAGCGCGTCGGGGTCGCTCGCGTGTTCAGCGAGAAATGCCCGCCGCTCGCGCAAATAGGAGCGTAGCGACTCGGGCAGATTTTCAATCGCCGCCCCGTTGACCATCGCATGAGCCTGCCGCCCCCAGGGTAGAGCTGCGCGTGGAAACGATAAAAACATCGCGCTACCGAGCAGTAACACCCTGACGTAACGGCCCACGCGCGACCTTGGGAGGGATTTTTTCAATGGACGCCTCGTGCCAACTGTCTGGTGGAATGGCTCAATCCCGCACCCTCGGACGTTACCACAATCATTCCCTCGAGTCTGCCCGACTTGTCTTGACCGTTGCGTCGCCAGAAGGTAAACTTTGATTGAGTGCGCCTGTAGCTCAGATGGATAGAGCGGTTGCCTCCGGAGCAACAGGTCGGGGGTTCGAATCCCTCCAGGCGTACCAGATTGATCGACCTCTCTACTCCTCCACTTCTTGAAGACCTCATTGCTCGGGTTTACAATAAGCACATCGGACATAGGAGTTCGTCTCATGATTGCGAATCGAATTTTTCTATTCCTCGCCCTTTTTTCTACACAATACCTTTTTGCGCAGAATGCGGTCTCGCAAATCAAGGTTGGTGACCCTGCCCCGCCCCTCGACTTGGAAGCAATGACCCAGGCACCCGCATCATGGTCTAAGGGACTGGCGGACCAGGCTCTGGTGCTGGAATTCTGGGCCACGTGGTGCCCGGCGTGTGTGACCGTTTTGCCCGAGATAAACCGACTTAGCGATATGTTCAAAGGCAAGCCCGTGAAGTTTATCTTCATCACCGATGAGAAAGATAAGCAATGGGTTCAGGCGTTCCTCAAGTATCACCCCGTTTCTGGCTGGGTAGGGTTCGATCCTGACCACCGAACCTTCGATGCCTACCAGGTTACAGAACGGCCCAAAACTGTCCTCGTGACGAAGAACGGCAAAGTTGCCGGGATTGCAGGATGGGGATCGCTCAACGAAGAAGTCTTGAATCGCCTCATAGAGGGAAAGAGTCCTGTCTTCCCGACCCAGCAAGTGATCGCAAATCCTCGCCCCGAGGCCACCCCAAGTGGAGCACCCCTTGTCGAGATAACGCTTCAACGATTAGGTGGGAAACTGGAGGATTCGTCACGCACGGGATTCGGCAGTCCGCAGTGGTCTTTTGAGGATTTGGTGGCGACTGCGTACGAAATCCCTGCAGATCGGATTGTTTGGGAGAAGAAGGCACCTAAAGTCCAATACAAGTTCGGCGTATGGGTTGCGACCAATGAGGAAGATCAGGCCATCCAGTACGCTCAGGAAATCCTCTCCAAAACACTTGGATTGAAGGTGCGCTGGGAGACGCGAGAAATGGACGTAATTATTTTGACTCCACCTAAAAATGAACTGGGCCCGCTTCTCCGCCCGGCAAATGGTCAAAAACGAGAAGACATAGGCCTTGGGATGGTATCGGTTCGTGGTCACACCTTATCCGATTTTGCGGGATACCTTGAAGCTGCCATTGGTCGGATGGTGATTGACGAAAGCGGGTTACAGGGCTTGTACGACGCTGAGGTGACATGGGATCCACAGAAACCCGAATCAGCTCTGGAACGCATTCAAAACCAACTGGGAGTGGGTGTCCGCCTGGAAAAAAGGGCGACCAGGGTCCTGGTTGTTGTGGACTTCCATACCTAGGAAGTTATTTTGTGCCGTTACTTAGGTGGTTATTCTTGCGTTGAGAGGATTGAGGAACTCGAGCCCCGCTTGTCCCTCGTGGCTGGATCCACGCTTACCAACCCAGACAACGCGAGTTGGCACATCGCCGCAGGAGCCAGTCAGACGGACAACCTGAACGGCTTGTCCGGCCTTCAACGGGGTATCGGTGCGGACTCGAGCGCCAAGGAACGAGGTTTGAACGATGGATGCCATGTTGGGAGTTTTGCCGCGCTCGCGGCCTACGAGCAGGGCAACAGGTATTTTCGCGCGCACGCGACGGAAAGCTCGGGTATTCGATTTGACTTCTTCGCGCATGGGCACCCCCCGTCCATTCGGTGAATAACGACATATTATCAGTTTTGGGTTAGAAAGTCAAGCAGGCCTGACCCATGCGCTTCTGGACCAACTCCCTGCGAATGGCCGTCGGAGTCGCTGCGAATTGCAATGAATATGCCCATTCCTGCAACTTCACAGCCGCGATGAGAGTGGAATGGCGCAGCCATTTCGTTCGACAAAAACCAGCACTTTGTTGAAAGATAATTCTGGGCTGTCATTCTGAAGCCGCAGAGTGGAAGACCTGTGAGCCCACTTTCTTCTAAACGGGAGGTCCGCTTTCCTGAAGCCGTTCCGCAATCGAATGGACCATTTTGAGCGGCACGACCACGTGAACGTTTTCATCAGGAGACGTTACGTCCACAAGCAGCGAGCCGCCCTGCTTTCGGATGACCACGTGGTCGTTCGAATCTATGACTTCCACGAGCACCACGTCCGGGGTCTTGCTCAAGGCATCGCTCGCGATGCGGATGGCCGGCAGCCACGGCCGCAGCTCCTTCGCGTGCCGCTCGAGCTCCTCGGCGGGGATTAATCCGACAACCGGGGGAATCAGCACGGCAGGCACAACCAGGTGGATATGCTCACCGCCCGCCTTCTTCTCTTCGACCGAGACCCTGACGGCGCCGGCGTTGTAGGTCACAACCGCTCCCAGGACAATCGTTGTCCCGGTCAGAAACAGCAGGGCCGCGACCAGAACCGGCATCTTCCCTTGCGAATCCATTTGAACCTCGCTATTCGGCGGTGCTGTTCGAATCAATCCAAATTCGAACGCTTTCGTTCTTATCCGTCACCGTGACCAGTTCCGTGTCGCCGTAGGTTTTCAGAACTTGAAGCGCCGCCAGAATGTTCAGTTCGTCATTTCCTTCCGATACCAGCGCGTTGACGACGGCGATGGGAATCTTGACATCCACTTGCTCCGGAGATTCGCCCTGCTTGTTCTCCCGAACTTTGACGATAAAATAATCGCCCGACTTCGAGACGCGAACGTCCTCAGTGGGGCTCTGCACGCGCACAAACTCGTTGTCCGGAGAATTGCGCACCGCAGCGATCAGCGCGCGCAGGTCAATTCCTTCAACCTTGCCATTCAGCGTGACTTTGCCTTTGTGCAGGTTATGGGTATCAATGGCAGGGAGGACTTGTTCTGCCACCGAAACGGGCACATTAACCCGAACGGTTTCGGCTTTTTGCCCCGTCCCAATCACTCTGACGTGAATCCATCGCTCCGGCGCCTGCCCGAAGGCTGCCGTTGCTCCCAGGAAAATCCCGAATAGTCCTGCCAGCACTCGTTTCATAACCAGCTCCTCTTAGGGACTCTCACATTCCTTCCCTGTCGGATATAACGTCTTCGCGCAAGACAAAGTTCCCAATATTTCCCTGCCCTCGACAGGCCGGATCACGCCCTGCGCGGTTGCCCCAAGAGGCGAGCCGGCAGGAGGATCAAAGCTCGCAGGAATTCCAATACGCCCTCGACGGCAATTCCGACTATCCGGAATGGCAAAAGCAGCAGCCAAACAATGGGGTATAACACCAGTGCCAGCAGTGCCAGCGGCCAGCACAGTATCAGCAGAATGCACCAGAGCAGAAACTTGGCCATATTCCACCCTCCTCACTGCCTCTTCACTGATGACTACGCATGGCGGACGAAATTGTTCCAAGTTTTGCGGCGGCGA
>CAYZVR010000139.1:0-430 GCA_964481715.1 uncultured Acidobacteriota bacterium
AGACGCTCGGCATCGTCATGATCGGTGAGATCGGCGGCTCGGCCGAGGAGGAAGCCGCGGCGTTTATCAGGGCCAGCGTGAAGAAGCCGGTCGTGGGCTTCATCGCCGGCCGCACCGCGCCGCCCGGCCGCCGCATGGGACACGCGGGCGCGATTATCTCCGGCGGCAAAGGGACCGCCGCCGACAAAATCCGCGCGCTCGAAGACGCCGGAATCGCCGTGGCAGCAAGCCCCGCTTTGATCGGTGAATCCATGGCGAAAGCGCTCGAATCGTAGGGGCAGGGCTTGCCCTGCCCGCATTCGGGGCGCAGTCCGTCAGTCTCCGTCACCTGACGGACTGACGAAGACGCCCCTACAGATTGACACACTGCTCGAGCTAGCCATCCAAATCGCCGACGCGCTCGACGCAGCGCACTCCAAAGGCATCGTCC
>CAYZVR010000139.1:440-9991 GCA_964481715.1 uncultured Acidobacteriota bacterium
GGCGGGGATCCGCTGCCGACAAAATCCGCGCGCTCGAAGACGCCGGAATCGCGGTGGCCGCAAGCCCCGCGTTGATCGGCGAAACGATGAAAGAAAGGATGAAAGTTAAAGGGTAAAGGTTAAGGGTTAAAGGATCAATTGCGCCGGCGAATTTCGGCTCTTCAAAATACTGCTTTTTAACCTTTACACTTTATCCTTTAACCTTTTCATCGAGTGGAGACTCATGAGCATCGAACGCACACTGACCATCATCAAGCCCGACGCGGTTGAAGCCGGACACGTCGGCGACATCATCAAGATTTTCGAGGCGAACCATTTCAAGATCGTCGCCGCGCGGCTGGTCAAACTTTCGAGAGAAGAGGCCGAGGGTTTTTACGCCGTGCACCGCGGGAAGCCCTTCTTCTCGAGCCTTACGGAGTTCATGAGCTCCGGCCGAGCGCTCCCCATGGTGCTCGAAGCTGAAAACGCCATCGCCCGCCTGCGCGAAGTGATGGGGGCGACCAACCCCGCCAACGCTGCGCCGGGCACCATCCGCAAGCTCTACGCCACCAACATCGAGCGCAACGCCGTCCACGGCTCGGACGCGCCCGAAACCGCCGCCTTCGAGATCGGCTACTTCTTCCCGGGGTTCGAACTGGTTTAGTTTCTCGCTCGCCCGGCCCTGCAAGAAGCCTTGACAACTTCCGCACCGAGCGCCAGAGTGTTTTGGAAGGCCCTGGGGCGAAGGAGAACGGTGTGTCGTTCCAGCTCGGGAGATTCCTGGTCGTCACCGGCGTTGTGCTGGTCGCCGTCGGCCTGCTGGTCATGGCCGGCACGAAATTTTCCTTTTTCGGTTTTGGCCGGCTGCCCGGCGATATCACTTACAAGGGCAAGAACTCGACGTTTTACTTTCCCATCGTCAGTTGTCTGGTGCTGAGCGCGGTCTTGACGCTAGTTCTTTGGTTGGTTTCATTCTTGACGAAGCGGTGAATTGTCTTCAGTCGTCAGTTCTCAGTTTTCAGCGAATAGTTTTTGCGGCTGAAGACCGAATACTGACGACTGAAAACTTTTCGGTTCTGGCCGACTTCCGAGGGCTGGTCGCGTGAGCCAAATTCCTCTCCAACTCATTCCCAAGCGAAAAATCTTCAGCGTCTCTGAGCTGAGCTGCGAGATCAAAGGCCTGCTCGAAGGAAAATTTCCGGACGTCTGGGTGACCGGAGAGGTTTCCAATTTCCGTGCAGCCGGCTCAGGGCACTTCTACTTCACGCTCAAGGATCAGACCGCGCAGCTCCGCGCCGTGTGCTTCCGCAATCAGGCGCGCTATCTCAAGTTCAAGCCGCAGGATGGAATTTCCGTTATCGCGCGCGGCCGACTAAGCGTTTACGAAGCGCGCGGCGAATACCAGCTCTACGTGGAATTCCTCGAGCCCGCAGGCGTGGGCGCGCTGCAACTGGCCTTCGAACAGTTGAAAGCCAAACTCGCCGCGGAAGGCTTATTTGATACGGCGCGCAAAAAACCCTTGCCGATGCTTCCCCGCACCGTCGGGATCGTTACGTCGCCTTCCGGCGCGGCGATTCGCGACATTCTGCGAGTGTTACGCCGGCGCTTCCGAAACATGAACGCGCTTCTCTACCCCGCAAAAGTCCAGGGCGAAGGCGCGGCGCAGGAGATTGCCAAAGCCATCGAGTATTTCAACGAATACGCGCTCGCCGACGTCCTGATCGTCGGGCGCGGCGGCGGGTCGCTCGAGGATTTGTGGGCGTTCAACGAGGAAGTGGTAGCGCGGGCGATTGCGGCGTCCCGGATTCCCGTCATTTCAGCGGTCGGACACGAAACCGATTTCACCATCGCCGATTTTGTCGCCGACCTGCGCGCGCCCACGCCTTCGGCCGCGGCTGAGCTCGTCGTGCATCGCAAGCAGGATTTTGTGGCTGACCTTGAGCACCGCGCGCGGCGCATGAGCCAGGTGTTGAAGCTCAAGCTCTCCGAAGCCCGCGAGCAGTTGACGGGCTTGCGCATGCATCAGGTGTTTCAGACGCTCGCCGCGCGAATCGCGGAGCGCGCGCAACGCGTGGACGATGCGATTGTAGAGATGAACCGGATGATCCGGGAAAAATTGGGGGGGAGCCGCCAGGCATGGCTCGCCGCCTCAGCGGGAGTGGTGCGCTTCGACTTCACGCGCCTCGTCAGCCTGAAGGGCGCGGCGTTGGCGCAGCACGACGCCAGGCTCGCAACAGAATTTTCGCGCTACTTGAACGACCGCAAGGCACGACTCGCGCAAGTGACGGCCATTCTCGGCGAGCGCAGCCCGCTGACAATTCTCAATCGCGGCTATTCGATTACCCGCGACGCCCAAGGCCACATCGTCCGCGACACCGCGCAGGTCGCACTGGGGGAGGAAATCTCTGTTCATCTCGCGCACGGGGAACTCGGGGCAACGGTTCGCAACAAGAAAATTTAGTGCAACGCCCGCATTGTGGCGATGCGGCTCCTCGCGACGGAAAAGCCGCAAGGTCACACGACAGGCCTTGCGCTACAACTTATAGCCAATCTTCCTCAGGAATTCCTTCCGAACCTTGATATCTGCTTCAGTTTCGATGCCTTTGGTCTTCACGCCGTCAATCACGCCGAGGATGCCGCGCCCTTCGTCGGTCTCGGCGATGATGACCTCGACGGGATTGGCCGTGGCGCAAAAAATTTGGCAGACTTCCGGAACGTTTTTGATGGTATTCAGAATGTTGACGGGAAATCCGCCTTCCATGAAGATGATGAACGCATGTCCGCAGGAGAGATTCATCGCATTAGTCTGCGCAAGCTCGATGAGTTTCGCGTCGTTCCCCGCCCAGCGCACCAGCGCCGGCCCCGACGACTCACAAAAGCCGATGCCGAATTTCATTCCGGGCACGGTCTGGATAATCGCTTCGTAGAGGTCCTCGACGGTTTTGATGAAGTGTGACTGGCCGAGGATGAAATTCATGTCCGCGGGCTTTTCGATCGTGATGGTCTTGATGTCCAAGAACAGCTCCGCGGTTTCGGGATGGGGCCATTTTAGCACGAAGGTAGAGGAGCGCTTCGCGCTGCCGGACCGTGCTCGGCGGTCACAGACCGCCGCTACAGCGGGAGGGCGAAGCCCTCCCCTACTCGGTCACTTTGAGGACCGCCAGGAACGCTTCCTGCGGGATATCCACTTTGCCCACGCGCTTCATGCGCTTCTTCCCTTCCTTCTGCTTTTCGAGGAGCTTGCGCTTTCGCGTGATGTCGCCGCCGTAGCATTTGGCCAGGACGTTTTTGCGCATGGGCGGAACGTTTTCGCGTGCGACGATCTTGGAGCCGATACTCGCCTGGATGGCGACTTCGAACATCTGGCGCGGGATGAGCTTGCGCATTTTTTCGCAGAGGACGCGCGCGCGAGGATAGGCATGATCGCGGTGGCAGATAAAAGAGAGCGCGTCGACGGGCTCGCCCGCCACCAGTAAGTCTACTTTGACAAGGTCGGCCTCTAGGAACCCCGAGAGATGGTAGTCGAGCGAGGCGTAACCTCGCGAGACGGATTTCAGCCGGTCGTAAAAATCGAGGACGATTTCGTTCAAGGGAAGTTCGTAGGTCAGGAGCACACGCTGCGTGGAAACGTATTCAAAACCTTTTTGCACACCGCGTTTTTCCTCGACCAGCGCCAGAATCCCGCCCAGATATTCGCTGTGGCTCAGGATAAGTGCTGTGATGACCGGCTCTTCGATCTTGGCAATGTCTCCGGCGGGCGGAAATTTGGCGGGGCTGTCCACTTCCTTGACCTCGCCGGCCTTGGTGGTCAGACGGTAGCGGACGCCGGGCGCGGTGGTGATGAGGTTTAGGTTGAACTCGCGCTCGAGCCGCTCCTGAACGATTTCCATGTGCAACAGTCCCAGAAACCCGCAGCGAAATCCGAAGCCGAGCGCCACCGAGCTTTCGGGTTCGAAGAAAAACGACGAATCGTTCAGCCGCAATTTCTCGAGGGCATCACGAAGCAACTCGTAGTCGCTTGCGTCCACGGGATAGAGACCGGCGAAGACCATAGCCTTGATTTCTTCGAAGCCGGGCAAGGGCTGGGCGGCGGGGCGGTCGTCATCGGTGATGGTGTCGCCGATGCGCGTGTCGGCGACGCGCTTGATGTTGGCGATGAGAAACCCAACTTCGCCAGCGTGCAGCGCCTCGACGCGCACGGGCTTGGGCGTGCGGATGCCGAGCTCTTCGATCGTGTAAACCTGGCCGTTCGACCACAGTCGAACTCGCGTGCCGACGGCAAGTGTCCCCTGTACGACGCGTACCAGCACCACGACGCCGCGGTAGCTGTCGAACCAGGAATCGAAGACCAGCGCCTGGAGCGGCGCCTCGGGCGAACCGGCCGGCGGCGGGATGCGCTGGATGATAGCCTCCAAAACGTCTTCGACACCTATCCCCTGCTTGGCGCTGATTAGCAACGCCCTGCTCGCGTCGAGCGCCAGGGCGTGCTCGATCTGCTCTTTCGTAGAATCCACTTCCGCGCCGGGAAGATCAATTTTATTGATGACCGGAATAATCTCCAGGTTGTTATGCATCGCCAGGTGAGCGTTTGCGAGCGTCTGGGCCTCGACGCCCTGCGAGGCGTCAATCACCAGCAGTGCGCCCTCGCACGCCGAGAGGCTGCGCGAGACCTCGTAGGAGAAGTCCACGTGGCCGGGTGTGTCGATGAGGTTCAACTGGTATTCGTGGCCGTCGCGAGCCTGGTAGAGCAAGCCCACGGCGTGGGCTTTGATGGTGATGCCGCGCTCGCGCTCGAGGTCCATCGTGTCCAGGACCTGATCGGACATCTCGCGCTTGGTAAGCGCGCCGGTGATTTCGAGCAGGCGGTCGGCAAGCGTGGATTTGCCATGGTCGATGTGGGCGACGATGGAGAAGTTGCGTATATACTGCGCGTCAGTCATGAAAGAGCCGGTGCGACTGTTCGGGGCAGGTCTCGAACCGAGGGAGACGTACCATGCAGCCGGGGCGGCAGGACGCAGCCCCACAGTATCCGAGAGGCTGATTCCAAATCCTTTGAAAATCTAACAAAAGCGAGCTATGCTGTCAATTTCAATACCGTTGCCCAGCAGCCGAGACGGAGGCGAATCGGCGCCTCACGGTTCCTATGCCTGACGTTGACAAGCTATTCGATAAAGCAGAAAAATACCTGCAAAAGCAGAAGTTCGAGTCGGCGCTCGAAACTTATCAGGAAATCTACAAGTATCAGCCCAAAGACGAGGAAGTGCTCGTCAACCTGGGCGACCTCTCGCTGAAGCTCAACCGGACCGCAGAAGGACTGCGCTACCAGGGGCAGCTCGCGGACTTTTACATCCAGCGCAACGACGTTGCCAAGGCCATCGCCACGTGCCGCAAGATTCTGAAGTTGTCTGCTCAGGACATCAACATCCTGATGAAGCTCGCCCTGCTGCTCGAAAAATCGCAAAAGAATTCGGAGGCCCTGGAGGCCTATCGCGAAGCGCTGCAACTGAATCGCAAGGCGGGAGCGACAGCTCAAACCCAGGACTGCCTGGAACACATTGCCAAGCTCGACCCCAACAACCTGGACGCAAACGTGGACCTGGGAGAGATGGCCGGCACGCGGCAGCCGAAGATCTCGACGCCGGCCTTCTTGAGGGCCGCGCACCTGGCGCGACAGGCCGGCAACGAAGAACGCTGGGCCGAGCTCGCGAATCGAGCGCACTCGATCGATCCCGCCGACGAGGCTGCGTCCATCGCCGCCGCTGAGGTCTGCCTGAAGAAAGACCAGGCGCCGGAAGCCGTTGCGTTGCTCGAGCCGATCAGCCAGAGCAAGCCGGACGACCTGGTGGTCCTCGAGCTCCTCGCCCAGGGTTACTTGCGGACCAACGACTTCGCTAAAGCGCAGCCGATTTGCTGGAAGGTCTA
Source organism: uncultured Acidobacteriota bacterium (assembly GCA_964481715.1). Classification (GTDB taxonomy): domain Bacteria; phylum Acidobacteriota; class Terriglobia; order UBA7540; family UBA7540; genus JAHEKS01. Next base: position 6,342 of record CAYZVR010000139.1, read on the forward strand.
TCAGGCGAAGCCTGAAGCCGTGGAGCTGGTCCAAAAACTCGCCGAGGGACTGGTACAGACCGGCGCAACAGAAAAAGCGCTGGGCCTTGCCTCGCAGCTTCGGGGCGCGCTCTTCCGGCAGGGAAAGCGCAACGAATATCTCCAGATCGTCGAGAAAATCTACGAGTCGGACGAATCCAACCTCCAGGTTCTGGAGATGCTGAGCGGGCTCTACAATGAAATGAACCGGGAGGACGGGCTTCGAAAATCGCTCGTCCGGCTGTTCAATCTTTACCTCGCCGCGGAACAATACGAGAAGGCCGCCGATACACTCGAGAAGATCATCGACGTAGAGCCTTATGGCGAGGGCCACTACGACCGGCTGCTGAATCTGGAAGGCCACATTGACAAGATCTGGTACGCGAACATTGCGTCGCGCCTGCAACCGCCTTCGGGGCGCGCGGTAACCGGCGCCCCGGGCGAGCCCGGCCTGCCCGCCCCAAAGTCAGAGTCACTCGACGACCTGATTATCGAAGGCGAGATGTTTCGCCAGTACCAGCTATCGGCCAAGCTCACCGCCACGCTCGAAAAGATCCATAAATTGTTTCCCGGCGCGGAAGAAGAGAATACGCGCTTGCGCGATCTCTACAACGCCTCCGGGTTCCATCCGGCTCCCGTTCCCGGAGCGAAGCGCGCGGCAGACACCAAGCCACAACCGGCCCCCCCCGCCGAAGCGCCGCGCCCGCCGGCGGCGCAGGCTGCACCTCTTCAGTCATTTGACGACCTGCGCAAGATTTCCGAAATCACCGCGAACATCTATCGCGAGGGAACGCCGCAGGGAGTGATGCAGGCGGCCATCAACGAAATCGGCCGGGCCCTGAACGCCAGTCGCTGCTGGGGGGGCCTCGGCACCAGCGACCGCCCGCCGGCGCTTTGGGTTGAGTATTGCTCGCCTGCCTCCTCTGCTTCGGACCCCGCCTCCGCCGCGAAGCTCTTCACGACTTTGATGGGCCAGGCCTCGGTCAAACCCGACGGCTGGTCCATCGAGGATGTGTCACAGTTCCCGGTTCTCGCGCCGATTATTTCCGACATCCAGAAGCTTGGCATCAAATCGCTCCTGGCACTGCCGCTCATGGACAAGGAACAGGCGTCGGGTTTGCTGCTGGTCGAACAGTGCCAATCACTTCGAGCCTGGATGCCCGGCGAAATCGTCCTGTTGAATGCCATTTAGACCCAAGTCGTAATCGCGGTCAATAATACTAAGTTGAGGCGGACGGTGCGGTCCCTCGCCGGCACCGACGAGGAGACAGGGCTGCTGCCGCGCAGTTCTTACGTTGATTGCATGCTCTCCGAAGCATTGCGCGCAAAAAATCAGTCGCAGCCGTTCTCTGTGTGTTTGCTCGAACCGGAGAACGCCTCTGCCCTCGTTAAAACGCAAGGCGATGCGGGGCTGCAGCGTTACTTGAAGCAAGTGGCGAAGGCATTGCAGTCGAACATGCGGCAGAACGACGTCGCCATTCGCTATAACCCCTGCGCTATCGCTATCCTCTTTCCGGATACGGCACTGCCCCAGGGAGGATTGGCCGTTGAAAAATTCCGCCGGGCCATCAGCCAGATCAAACTGGACGGAGGGAGTCCGCTCAATTTCTGCTCGGTGGTCTGCGAGGTTTACCTCGGCAGCAATTTTGACGCCGTGGATGGCGTGACGGAAGTCATCAACCGTCTGGATGGCGCAATGGAGCAGGCACGCAAAGACGGCGGGAAGCGCGTTCTAATGTCTAAGTTCGAGGAATAATCGCACCCGGAACGTCCGCGATGGTGACTCTCGGGCGGTGACCGCTTTCCTGCCGCGAATGCTTTCCCGGCGTGGTGAAGTCTTGGAGTTCTTCCAGTGATGCCGGTCGTCGTTGTGTCCTCGCCCCAACTTCTGTTCTTTTCATTCCGAGTTATCAAGGAGCGAACGCATGGAGATTCGTAAAGTGGGCGTTGTCGGCTGCGGGTTGATGGGTTCCGGAATCGCCCAGGTCTCCGCCATGTCGGGATTTCCCACCGTGATTCGGGAAGTTTCCCAACCTTTGCTCGACAAGGGTCTCGCCTCAATTGAAAAATCTCTTTCCAAGTTTGTCGAAAAGGGGACGCTCTCATCCGAGCAGAAAGGTCAGACGCTCGCGCGCCTCCAGCCGAGCCTGGAACTCGATGACTTCGCAGACTGTGACCTGGTCATCGAGGCCATCATCGAAAACCTCGACCGCAAGCGTGAGCTCTTTGCCGAACTCGACCCCAAGGTCAAGCGGGAGGCGATATTCGCGAGCAATACGTCTTCCCTTTCGATCACCGAAATGATGATGGCCACCGGGCGTGGGCCGCGGTTCCTCGGACTGCACTTCTTCAACCCCGTACCCTTGATGAAACTGGTGGAAGTGGTGAAGACCGTGGTCACGGACCCGGCGGTTGTCGAAGCGGGCCTGGAATTTGGGCGCAAGGTCGGCAAAACGCCGATCCTGACCTCCGACCGCGGCGGGTTCATTGTCAACCGGCTGCTCGTGCCGTATCTGCTCGACTCCATCCGGGCGTTCGAAGAAGGTGTGGGTTCGATCGAAGACATCGACAACGGCATGAAGCTCGGCTGCGGCCACCCGATGGGCCCGCTCACTCTCAATGACTTCGTGGGCCTCGACACCACCTATTACATTGCAGAAATCCTGTTCGACGAATACCGGGAGAAACGCTTCGCTCCGCCGCCGCTCATGAAGCGCATGGTGCTGGCCGGAATGCTCGGACGCAAAACCGGCAAAGGGTTTTACGATTACAGCGACCCCAAAAATCCCAAACCGAACAAACTGCTTTCCTGGCAAGGTTAGCGGGCGGGAATCGGGCCGGCGCGCGAGCATTGCCCAGGATTCCAAAACTCGAGGGATGATTCATGTCGTACGAGACCTTGCTATACGAAAAACGGGACGGAATCGGCGTCGTCACCATCAACCGGCCCGAAAAGCTCAATGCGCTAAACCAGAAAGTGATGAAAGAGCTGCACGCCTGCTTTGAGGGCGTTCAAAGCGACGACGAAGTGAGAGTGGCGATCCTCACCGGCGCAGGCGAGAAGGCGTTTGTCGCGGGCGCCGACATCAGCGAGCTCGCCGTGCAAACTCCCATCAGCGGCAAGGCAACGTCGATTGCCGGGCAGCGCACGCTCGACCTGATCGAAAACCTCGGCAAGCCGGTCATTGCTGCGGTCAACGGGTTTGCACTTGGCGGAGGCTGTGAGCTGGCGATGGCTTGCACCTTGCGCATCGCGTCGGAAAACGCGCGTTTTGGCCAGCCGGAAGTGAAGCTCGGCATCATCCCCGGCTACGCCGGCACGCAGCGCCTGCCGCGTCTGGTCGGCAAAGGCCGCGCGTTGGAGCTAATTATGACGGGCGATCAGGTGAACGCTCAGGAGGCCTACCGCATCGGCCTGGTCAATCAGGTTGTGCCCTTCAAAGATTTGATGGCCGCGGCCGAGTCACTAGCCCGCAAAATTCTGGCGAACGCGCCGCTTGCCGTACGCTTCGCGATGGAAGCGGTCAACCACGGGATGGAAATGAGCGAAGCGGAGGGACAGTTTCTCGAAGCTACGTTGTTTGGACTGTGCTGCACGACCGAGGATAAAAACGAAGGCACGCGCGCCTTCC
>CAYZVR010000140.1:0-9800 GCA_964481715.1 uncultured Acidobacteriota bacterium
CGGTAAACCCACGCTGCGACGCGCGTCGCGCGGTCTACCGTCCAGAATACGATCACCAGGCCCAAGCCCGCGAGCGACCCCACAAACCACCACAAGAAAGGCATGTCCAACATAACATTGCGCAGCGTTAACGTGGTCGAGGCGTGCGTGCTATTCCAACCAAGGCTCTCCCAAGGGGCCAGCATGTAGGCGAAAAAGGACACGCAAGCGACGCCGAGGACGCTCTTAAGCGCGGCGCGCCCCCGCTTCCCTGGGATGAACCGCTCCCCAAGGTCAATGAGGCGGCGAAGCCAGAAAAGCTGGCTGGCCATGAGGATCAAAAGGGAGGCGATAGGTATCGCCCAGTCGGGCGTTTCCATGATTCGAAATCCGATCGTGGTGATCCCCGCACGGTCACCACCTTGGTCCCGATCAACACCGCCAGGAGGCTGAGAACAGTCCTGGACTTGCGACTACGGACCGGGACCGTATCAACGAGGAGTCCTAAATCTCTTCGACAATCCCTTCCCAGCAAGTTTTCAGATTTGAGCTTTGCCCTGCGTAAAACGATACCACACCCGCCCTCTAGTTTCAATTGCAAATCGCCCTGGTCACAGTTGGGTGCATAGACCCCGCTTTGTCCCAGCCCGCAGCGCGCGCTCGATGCGGCGTTCGACTAACACGACAATGTTCTCCCCTGGGAGATGCAAGATCACACATTCCCTTGGCGAGGCGATCCGCGCTTCCAGAAGCTGCGGCGCCGCATGAATTTCCCGCGGTAAAAATCTCCAACCTTTCACACCACGAAGATCCACATAGAGGCTGAACATCCCCGCTTGGGCTACCGAACCGCTTCACTTGCCCAAGAAGACGGCAAACCGACGAAGTCGTGCCATTTTCATCTTTGGTGGTCGTGCCTGGATAACTGCGCACTAGGAAACTTCGTAATGATTCCGGTTCGTTCGAACTTTCAGGATTCCGCCCGGGAAACGCCCTTCCCGGAAAATGGAACGACCTCACTTGAAAAGCGGGCCAGACGCTTATGGGTCCGGCAGCAGTAACGAGTCGCCTAGCGTGTTTACCTTTGATTGGGAAAGGTTGATCTGAGATTCTTGACTGACGACCGGGCGCCCGGAAAGAATCCACATTGACGTATTACGGCCTACCCGTTGAAGCGGCCTCGCTGGCCATTCGGAGATCGCGTCGGGCCAGATCCGTCCGGATCGTCGCCAACACGGAAAGTAAGCTTTGAGTAGTCAGCTGGGCGGGTCGTTGTCCCAAAAAGGCGATAGCGGAAAGTGATCTTGCCTCGATTTGAGTCAAACTGACCCAGTACCCAGGGGTAAGGAACAAAAATAAATTAACCAGGGACAGGTCATGAAACAGGCAAAATGACTCCCCAATAGCACAACAGCTAGTGTTTTTTGGGAGAGCCTCCCACAATCGGATGGATATCATTTCCGTAAGCTAAATCCTTCAAGAACATGAAAATAACTCTTGACACGCGGTGGGGAAGCCCCTATAGTCCGTGGCCAAGAGTGGTACAAAGTAGTCTAAAGTGTAAAAAAGGTTACAAGACAGGGCGATTTTGAAGCCGAATCAGGCACCGACGGACGGACGAAGGTCAAAGCTCAATGCTGCGTGGCAACTATCCAGCGACGGTGGACGGCAAGGGACGCCTGAAGATTCCGACCGCCTTCAAGGCTTATCTCGACGAGAACCTGGGCCCGGACTTTTACGTGACGAGCCTGGACGGAGCGTTCGTTCGCGTTTACCCCTTCGGGGTGTGGCGCGAGATCGAGGAGAAGCTGGCAGCGCTGCCGTCCATGAACAAAGCCAAGAAAAAGTTTCTGGACCGGACCAACTACTGGGGGCAGTCAGCGCGAATGGACGGGCAGGGAAGGATTCTGATCCCGTCGCTGCTGCGCGAATCGGCGGTGATGCGCGGCGAAGTCGCAGTGATCGGCTACCTGAATTACCTCGACGTCTGGAACATGGAGCGCTTCCGTCAGCACATGGAGACGAACCCGCTCACCGACGACGACCAGGAGACGCTGAGTGGTCTGGGAATCTAGAGGACAAGAATCTGGGATTCTGGCTCTCGGAATTGCGCAAGCGGTTTTTGAATTAGCGGTGACGGACGGTGACAGGTGATGAAGGGAAAAAAGAATTCGGTCGCGAGTCCCGAATCATCCATCGCCCGGTCCTGGTCAAAGAAGCTCTGGAGTTTTTGAATGTACGTCCTGACGGCACCTACATTGACGCAACGCTTGGCGGCGGGGGCCACGCGGAGGAAATCCTCAAGCGTTTGGAGCGCGGCCGGCTGCTGGGTCTTGACCGCGATCGTGCTGCTATCACTCTCGCACGCGAGCGCTTGGGAACTTTCGGAGAGAAGCTGATCATCATGGAAGGGAATTTCGGCCAAATCCGAGCTTTGCACGCGGCCAGCGGACTTCCACCCGCGGACGGACTGCTCGCCGACCTCGGCTTGAGCTCGATACAGCTCGAAGACGCCGCGCGCGGCTTCAGTTTCAACCTTTCCGGCCCGCTCGACATGCGCGCCGGGATGGACGCCGAAACGACCGCGGAAGAGCTGGTCAACTTCGCGGACGAAAGAGAACTGGCCGATTTGATTTACAAGTTTGGCGAAGAGCGCCACTCGCGCCGTATAGCGCGAGCCATTGTGAAGGCCCGCCCGATTCGATCAACCACCGAACTGGCGCAGGTGGTGACGCGAGCTATCCCCTCCCGGGCGGGCCTCCACCAAATTCATCCGGCGACGCGGACGTTTATGGCATTGCGTCTCGCGGTCAACCGGGAGCTCGAAAACCTGGAAAGTTTTCTCTCGCAGGCGCTGGACGTTGTGGCGCCCGAGGGCCGCGTGGTTTTTCTGACCTTTCATTCGCTGGAAGACCGCATTGTCAAGAACGCTTTCCGAGGCTGGAAGCAAGAGGGCCGCGCGCGTGTATTGACGAAGCACGTGGTGCGTCCGAGTGAAGCAGAAGTGAGTTTGAATCCGCGCTCGCGCAGCGCGATGCTGCGCGCGGCGGAGAAGTGCAGTAATTAGGAGTTGAGGGAAAGGCACCGTTTAGGCGCCTCCGCAGACTCCTAAACCCTGGTCCCTTAAACCTAAAAACATGGCGACACTCGCAGCGACTCTACCGAGAGCAAGGCGGCGAACCAGAAGGAATAGCTCGCCCTTGCAAGCATCGTTTCCGGAACTTTACTTCATCAAGCGCATTGACAACTCGCGCCTGTCGCGCGAAGTGGACCCGGTAAAGCGCCGCGAGTGCTACAGCCTGCTGGGGCTGGGCGTTCTGGCCTTTCTGTTTGTGCTGGTCTTTGCCTGGCAACATTTTCAGTGCGTGCAGTACGGCTATCGCATCGAGCAGGTCAAGTCGCAGAAGGCGACGCTCGAACAGTGGAACCACCAGCTTCGGCTGGAACAGGCTTCGCTGGCCGACCCGCAGCGGATTGACCGGTTTGCGCGCAAGGAACTGGGCCTGGCATCGCCCGGCCCGCATCAGGTGATTCGCGTGGGCCCGGAAGCCGATCCGGGCAATTCCGTCCTGGCGCGAAACGTTCCGGCATTGGGAGCCGGCCGGGAGGAATTCGTCCGGGGGCAATAAATAAATGGTCCCTGCTAAACCCCAACCTCGATCGGCCAAGAGCAACGGGATGTGGACGCTGCGACGAAGCCTGCTGCTGGGCGGAGTGCTGGCGGTGTGGATGGTAGGACTGGTCGGCCGCCTTTATCAGCTCGAAGTGATCAACTACGCGGAGCTGCTTACGCGCGCGCAGAGGCAACAGCAGCGCACCATCGAAGTGGCCCCGCAACGCGGAACCATCTTCGACCGCACCATGCATCCGCTGGCCATGAGCTTGGCCGTGGATTCGGTTTACGCCGTGCCCGCCGAAATGCCCGATCGCGAAACCCAAGCGAAACTCCTCGCGCCACTTCTTGCAATGGATGAAGACAACTTGCAGGGGCGCTTCAAAACCTTCAAATCCTTCTGCTGGGTGAAGCGCAAGGTCACGAGCCAGGAATCCGACCGCGTGCGGAAGCTCCAACTCAAGGGCGTCTACTTCCAGAAAGAAATGAAGCGGTTCTATCCCAAAGGCACGCTCGCCGCGCAGGTGCTCGGCTACGTCGGCATGGACGACCAGGGGCTGGCGGGGCTCGAGTTCGCGATGAACAAGCAGATTCTGGGAACCCCCGGGCGCGTGATGGTGGATACCGACGCGCGGCGACAGTCGTTCCATTCAACCGAGTGGCAGGGCGAGCCGGGCAAGAGCGTTGTGCTGACCGTCGATGAGAACATCCAGTTCATCGCCGAGAAGTCGCTCGAAGACGCCATGACGAAATGGAAAGCCGCGAGCGGAACCGTCATCGTGCAGAACCCCGCGACCGGTGAAATTCTGGCCATGGCCGGCGAGCCGACCTACGATCCGAACCGCTTCTCGCAGAGCAAATCGAACGCCTGGCTGAACCGCGCGGTGGGTTGGGTCTTCGAGCCGGGCTCGACGTTCAAGATCGTGACCGTCGCCGCGGCGCTTGAAGAAAAATTGACGAATCCCCGCGAGGTCATCGATTGCCAGATGGGTTCGATCGTGCTCGCCGGGCACACCATCCACGACCACAAACCTTACGGCGGCCTGACCGTCGAGCAGGTCATGATCAACTCGAGCGACGTGGGCGCCATCAAGCTGGGACTGCGGCTCGGCGCCGACCGGCTCTATCGCTACATCCGCGGGTTCGGATTCGGTTCCAGCACGGACGTGGAACTTCCCGGCGAAGAGCGCGGATTGCTCAAGCCGCCCGCCCGCTGGTCCGGAATTTCCGTGGGCGAGATGTCCATGGGTCAGGAAGTGGGCGTAACACCGCTGCAAATGGTGACGGCTTACTCCGCCATCGCCAACGGCGGAGTGTTGTTTCAACCGCGCATTGTGCGCGATGTCTTCCGCGGCGAGAGTCACGATGCCGTCGCGCCATCGGCCGGCCGGCGCGTCGTCAGCCAGCAAACCGCTGAGCTGATGCGCGTGATGTTCCAGAAGGTCGTGGAAGTCGGCACCGGCACGCCCGCGCGCCTGGCGGGTTATACGGCGGGCGGCAAGACCGGTACCGCTCAAAAGATTGATGCTTCGGGTTCTTATTCCAAAACGCACTACGTTTCATCTTTTATCGGCTTTGCCCCTGTAAGCGAGCCGGCGGTTACGATTCTGGTCGTAATCGATTCTCCGGTAGGGGCGATTTACGGGTCTGAGGTGGCTGCCCCGGTGTTTAGATCCATCGCAGAGCAGACTCTGGGTTATCTGAGTGTGCCGCAAGACAACCCTTCCCGGTGGCCTCAGGTTGCTACGTCCTCACCCGCTGGGTCCTCCCGCCAGAAACGAGAGGATCGTGCGGATCGCCCTCCATCGGATTCTGAGCATCCCAGGGCTGCCACCCCACCCGTTCAAAACGTTTCTTATCGGTACCCGTCTTCCCCGGCCGGTCGCGCGACCGTGGTCATTAACGACGGCCCGCTGACCGCCGTGCCCGATTTCGACGGCCTGTCTGTCCGACGGGCGGCTGAAGAGTCCCAGCAATTAGGTTTGGATTTGGTGATGCAAGGCACTGGCTTGGCAATAGAACAAAATCCCCCCGCCGGCACCCAGGTGGCCGCGGGAACACGCGTGTGGGTTCGGTTCGCACGGTAAGGGGAGGTGTGGCCGAGGGGTGCCGAGCGCCCGGCCTCACGCCTCCATGGGCCGGCGTGGCCAACCCCGAGTGCTATAATGCGAGTGAACGATGAGGTTAGTCGAACTCCTTCAGGGAGTGCCGGGGCTGGAAAAGAGTTCGCCCGCAGACGCCGAGATAGTCTCGCTGGCTTACGACTCGCGCCAAGTGAACCCGGGAAGCCTCTTCTTTGCCATTCAGGGCGAAAAAGCCGACGGACACAAGTTCATACCTGCCGCCTTCGAAAGCGGCGCCGTAGCCATCGTCAGTGAACGTCCCGCTCCCGCCGAGTTCGCCTCCCACTGGATCCAGGTTCAAAACATCCGCCGCGCCCTTTCCGGGGCCGCGCGCGCTTTCTACGGCCTGCCCGACGAGCGCCTGAAGCTGGTGGGCATCACGGGCACCAACGGCAAGACCACTACCGCTTATCTCCTCGAAAGTATTCTTGAGAAAGCAGGCGTCCCGTGCGGCGTTTTCGGCACCATCGAATATCGCTTCGGGGGCCGCACCATTCCTGCGAAGAACACTACGCCCGAATCGCTCGACTTGATTTCGTACTTCGCGGATTTACTCGAATCCGGCGGCCGCGCGGCGGTGATGGAAGTTTCCTCGCACGCCCTGGCGCAGGAACGCGTGTGGGGATTTCACTTCAGCGCCGCAGTCTTCACCAACCTCACCCAGGATCATCTCGATTATCACAAGGACTTTGAGAACTACTTCCGCGCCAAGCGGCGCCTCTTCGAAGGTCTCGGAACGCCGCCACCGCCGCTGGCCGTCATCAATCGCGAGGATCCCTGGGGATTAAAACTGCTCGATCTCGGTTCGCCGCGCGTCGTGACCTACGGCATGAACTCCGGCGCGCAGGTGCGCGTCAAGCAATTTACGCCCTCGCCCGGCGGAATCCGGGCGACCGTGGTTGTGCCGAGTGGAACGATTGAAATTGCCTCGTCTCTCCTGGGACGAGCAAACCTGATGAACATCCTAGCCGCCACGGCCACCGCGATCGGCCTCGGGTTGAGCGGCGATCAGATTGCTGAGGGTATAGCGGCTTTGAAGGCAGTCCCGGGACGGATGGAACGCGTGGAGGAAGGACAGCCCTTTCTAGTTCTGGTGGATTATGCCCACACAGACGACGCCTTGCGCAACGTGCTCGCGACGGCGCGAGGTCTCACCAAGAATCGCGTGATCGTGGTCTTCGGTTGCGGTGGCGACAGAGACCGCGCCAAGCGCCCACTGATGGGCGAAGCGGCGGGTTCGCTCTCCGATCTCGCCGTCCTCACTTCCGACAATCCCCGCAGCGAAGACCCCCTGCGCATCATGAGCGACGCGCTGGTCGGCTTGCAGAAGGCCGGCAAGCCTTACCAGGCGGAGGTTGACCGGGAAAAGGCCATCCGCAGGGCGCTCGAACAGGCGCATGAAGGCGATGTAGTCGTCATAGCCGGAAAGGGCCACGAGACTTATCAGATTTTGAATGACCGCACGATCTCGTTCGACGACCGGGAAGTCGCGCGCGCGGTCTTGCGAGAATCGGGATATGACCACGATCCCCAGCGCAGGACCCGAGTCTCGAGTCCCGAGTCCCGGCATTGAACCCATGCAGTTATCCCTGGCTGAGGTGGCGACAATTCTCGGTACGTCAAGCGGATTCCCCGATCGAATCGCCACCGGCTACTCGATCGACTCCCGAACGCTCGCGCCCGGCCAGCTCTTTTTCGCCATCCGGGGCCCGCGCTTCGACGGACACGATTTTGTCACGCAGGCGCTCGAACGTGGGGCCGCAGGGGCAGTTGTGAATCGAGATTACAGGGAAAAGGTGGGCCCCAAACTTGCGCTCCCCTTGCTTGCCGTATCTGACCCGACGCAGGCATTGCAGCAATTGGCGCGCGAGGTGCGCCGCAGATGGGGCCGTCGCCTCGTAGCCGTTACCGGGAGCGCTGGCAAGACGACGACCAAGGAGATGATCGCGAGCCTCCTCTCGCGGCGCTATTCCGTCCTGAAGTCCCCCGGCAATTTAAACAATTATTATGGCCTGCCGCTGGCGCTGCTCGCGATCGAGCCGTTCCATGAGGTGGCGGTCCTGGAACTGGCCATGTCCGCGCCGGGCGAGATTGCGCACCTCGCGCAAATCGCCGGCCCGCAAGTGGGCGTGGTGACCAACGTCGCGCCCGTCCACCTGCAATTTTTCGATTCCGTGGACTCTATCGCCAATGCCAAGCGCGAGCTCATGGAAAACCTCCGTCCTCCGGCGACGGCGGTTCTCAACTACGACGATGAGCGAGTTCGTGAGTTTGCCGAGGGGTTTGTAGGCCGGGTGGTCACTTACGGGTTCGAAAAAGGCGCCCAATTCCATGCAACCGGGCTCCGGTTGGATGCCGAGGGTGGAAGCCGGTTTCGAGTGAAGTCTCCGGATTTCGAGAGGGAATTTCAAATCCCCTTGCCGGGCCGGCATAACGTCCTGAACGCACTGGCGGCTGTAGCCACAGCCAGCCTGTTCGACGTCCCGCCGGAAGTCATGGCGCAGGGTCTCCGAGACCGACCAACATTACACCAGCGCAATGAAATTCTTACCTTGCCGGGCGAGATCACCATCCTGAATGATTGCTACAACTCGAATCCGCTGGCCATGGAACGAATGCTCGAAACGCTTGCCGGATGGCCGGGCGCGCGGCGACGAATCGTGGTGGCGGGCGAGATGCTCGAGCTCGGGCCACTCTCGCCCGAGTGGCACCGCAACGTCGGCCGAGAGTGCGCAGAAAGCGGCATAGACTGGCTTTTGGCGGTGCAAGGCGACGCACGGTTTTTCCTTGAGGGCGCGGTCGAGGCGGGTCTGCCTCAAGAGCGAGCGGAGTTCTTCCAAACACCCGAGGAAGCCGCCGCCGTCTGCCGAGGCTTGCTCCAGCCGGGCGACGTTGTGCTGGTCAAGGGTTCCCGGGGCGTGCACCTTGAAAGGGTCATAGAATTGCTCGAATCATCTCAGGAGCCACCCGCCAGGAGAGACTAACCGAAGCGGACCAGCTGACTAGGCATCCATGTTCTACTACCTTTACGTTTGGCTGCACAACCAATTCCACATCTTCAATCTGTTCCGGTACATCACCTTCCGCACGGCTTCTGCCAGCCTGACCGCACTGCTCCTAGCACTGATCCTGGGTCCCTGGCTCATCCGCAAACTGAAAGAGTTTCAGGTCGGACAATACATCCGCGAAGACGGACCGCAGTCGCACCAGTCGAAGGCCGGCACGCCCACTATGGGAGGAGTGCTCATCGTGCTGTGCGCGGTCATTCCAACCCTGCTTTGGGCCGACCTTGCCAATTCCTTTGTCTGGCTGGTGATGGGCGTGACGCTGGCCTTTGGCGCCATCGGGTTCTGGGACGACTATCAAAAGCTGCGGAAGCGAAACAACCTGGGTCTGAGAGCCCGCACCAAGATATTCCTTCAGATCCTGGTCAGCTTCGGGTTTGCGGTCATCCTCATCCTGATGACGGCTCGCGGGCTTTACTCAACCGCGCTGACCTTCCCGTTTTTCAAAAACTTTCGCCCCGAACTGACCCTTTCTTACTTTCTCGGAAACGTCTGGACCTACCCGCTGGCTTATCTGCCGTTCCTGCTGTTTGTGATTCTTGTCCTGGTGGGTTCGTCCAACGCCGTCAACCTAACGGACGGTCTCGACGGCCTGGCGATCGGCTGCATCGTCATCACCGCCTCCGCCCTCACCGTCCTGACCTACGTGGCAGGTCACGCGGTGCTTGCCGAGTACCTGGACCTTGAGCACCTGCCGCGCGTGGGGGAGCTCACGATCTTTTGCGGGGCGCTGGTGGGCTCGAGCCTGGGGTTCCTCTGGTACAACGCCTACCCGGCGGAGATTTTTATGGGCGACGTGGGGTCGCTTTCGCTGGGCGGCGCCATCGCGACCGTCGCCGTGGTCATCAAGCAGGAGTTGCTGCTGCCCTTTATCGGCGGGATTTTCGTGGTAGAGGCGCTCTCGGTCATCCTTCAGGTTGCGTCGTACCGCCTGCGAAAGAAGCGAATTTTCAAGATGGCGCCCATCCACCACCATTTCGAGCTGACCGGGTGGAAAGAATCGAAGATCATCGCGCGCTT
>CAYZVR010000141.1:0-9718 GCA_964481715.1 uncultured Acidobacteriota bacterium
CGCCGGCGTCGAGCGCGTGAGCACTTACATCCTTTCTTTCAGCGACGACCTGACTTATCTCCAGAACTTTCGCCAGCACGCCTTTCGCTTGCGCGAGTGCGCCCGAGTGCTCGCCGACTGCGGGCAGCGCCTGGGGCTCGAGTACGTCGGGCCGCGGAGTTCGTGGCGGAGTTTGCGGCATCCGTTCGTCCACACGATGAGCGAGATCAAGGAATTGATGGTCGCGATCGGGACCAACAACCTGGGCGTGCAGCTCGACAGCTACCATTGGTATAACGCCGAGGAGACAGCCGATGACATAGCAACACTGCGCAATCGCGACGTGATAACTATTGACCTTAATGATGCGCCTTCCGGTTTGTCGCGCGACGAGCTTCAGGACCTTTCGCGCGAACTGCCCGCGGCGACGGGCGTGATTCCCGTCAAGGATTTCCTCACCGCGCTCGTCCAAATCGGCTACGACGGGCCCATTCACGCCGAGCCGTTCAACAAGACGCTGCGCGCCATGCCCATTGACCGCGCCTCGGCCGCAACCGCCGCGGCGATGAAGAAGGCTTTTTCGCTCGCTGGCCTGGCGTGAAGTCGGTGACGAGGAAGGGTGTCGGATGAAATGTAAACGCGCCTGCTTTGATGCAGCATCGGCGGCTGCGCTATTCGCCATCTTCGTAAGCTGCGAAGTGAGTCTGAGCGGCGCTCAAGCGGCTGCTCCCGCAGCCCCGAAACTCCCGCAATGGCAACTCGTCTGGAGCGACGAGTTCAATGGCGCGAACGGTTCCTCGCCCGACGCCGCAAACTGGGTTTTTGACATCGGCGGGAACGGCTGGGGCAATCAGGAGCTCGAGACCTATACCAACCGCGCCGCAAACGCGCGCGTCGAGGACGGGAACCTCGTCATCACCGCTCTCGAAGAAAATTTCACCGGCCCCGATGCCGTGACGCGCAGCTACACTTCGGCGCGAGTCAAAACCGCCAAGCTCTTCACGCAGGCCTACGGAAAATTTGAAGCGCGCATCAAGATTCCCGCTGGGCAGGGCCTGTGGCCGGCGTTCTGGATGCTCGGCGAAAACATTGACCAGGCCGGCTGGCCCGAGTGCGGCGAAATTGACATCATGGAAAATATCGGAAAGGAACCTTCCACCGTTCACGGCACCCTTCACGGGCCGGGCTATTCCGGCGCAGAAGGCATCGGCGCGCCCTTCGCTCTCCCCGACCACGCGCGCTTTGCAGATGACTTTCACCTGTTCGCTGTCGAGTGGGAACCGAAGGTGATCAGGTTCTATGTGGACGACACGCTCTACAAAACCGTTACGCCTTCAAACCTTCCTGCGGGTGCGCATTGGGTTTACAATCATCCGTTCTTTCTGCTCCTAAACGTCGCGGTGGGAGGGCCCTGGCCCGGGAGTCCCGACTCGACCACGGTCTTTCCGCAGACCATGCTCGTGGACTATGTGCGCGTCTACAGGAACGTCGCGCCGTAGCGGCCTAGGCTCGGCCGCAATCCGATGTTTTCGCGCGTGCCCATCCGGTCGGGCCGAATTTCCGCCAGCACATGCCTAAGGACGTTAGCAACTCAGGCCCAACAGCCGGCCAATGCGGATATGATACAATTTGTGTCCATCGCTGCGAATCTGGCCGAGGGAGTGTAGCCCCTACGATGCGCTTATCGGTTCACAAAACCTCCGCAAACATCCGGCTCACTCGCCTGGGCAGCGCAAAGATGAATCCTTTTTGGGTTCTTTTTCTCCCATTCCTGATCTGCCCGAGTGGTTGGGCCGAGACAGCCAAGTCATTTAATCCCACGCCCGAAATATCTTCCTCTAGTCGTGGACAAAGCGCAGCCGGGAAAACGACTTATGGTTGCACGGAAGATTACATCAAGCATTATGTGGCTCGACGCGCCGACGGACCCGTGACCGTGGACGGGCAACTGGC
This sequence comes from uncultured Acidobacteriota bacterium, assembly GCA_964481715.1. Lineage (GTDB taxonomy): Bacteria > Acidobacteriota > Terriglobia > UBA7540 > UBA7540 > JAHEKS01. The sequence continues at coordinate 1,933 of CAYZVR010000141.1, forward strand.
GGAAGCTTCCTGGCAGAAAGCCGAAAAGTCCCCGAGCTTTGCAGACATGGTCACAGGCGAGCCGGCGCTCTATGACACCCAGGCCGCAGTCCTGTGGGATAACCAGTATCTCTACGTGGCTTTCTGGATTGAGGAACCGTTCGTCGAAGCGCATCTGACGGAAAACAATTCGCTGATCTTTCAGGAAAGCGACGCGGAAGTTTTTATTGACGGCGGCGAATCGTATTACGAGTTCGAAACCAACGCGCTGGGGACGACGTACCAGGTCTTCTACATCTGGCGCGACGCTTACAAAAAAGGCGGGCGCTTTGACGCGCCGGAATTCGACATCCTGCAGCACAACGCTTTGACCTTTGGGGGCGACTACGACCGCCAGGCAAAGACTTTCTGGAAAGGGACGCATCCGCGAGGAATCCGCTATGCGTTTTTGGGGTGGGATTTTCCCGGGCTGCTCCACGCGGTTCGCGTAGACGGAAGGATTAACGACTCTTCGACGCGCGACCGGGGCTGGACCGTGGAGCTGGCCTTCCCGTGGACCAGCATGAAGTGGGTGGCCGGAAATCGTTCGCTGCCTCCCCACGATGGGGACGTCTGGAAAATTTTCTTTGGACGGTTTGAATTGCTACGGACGGGCGGGGTGGAACTCGAGCCTCATCCCGCCTGGTCGTGGAGCCGGCACGGCGTTTACGACACGCATCTCCCGGAATGTTTCACGTCCATTCATATTTCGGATCAACTCGTGGGAAAGTAATTCGCCGCAGAATGCGCCCGCGAGCGGCGCCGCCCGGGAGAATGCTGGCGCGGTGGAGGGAATCAGAAATCAGGACTTCGCAGCGCGTGCGAGACGCCTGCGCTCCCAGGGAGGATCATCATGGCAACGAATCCCGTTCCGTATCCTTCTCTAAAGCTCGATGTTTCGACTCAGGAAGATTCCGCGCTCGTCGTCGTGCACGGCGCGCTGGTTGGCGACACCGTAGACAACTTCAAGAGCCAGGTCAGGGAACTGATTCCGAACGCGCGGCGGATCGCGATTGACCTGAGCGACGTGACTTACATGGACAGCTCAGCCCTCGGCGCCATTGTCGGCGTGTATGTCTCCGCCAAAAACGCCCACTGCGAGCTGCAATTGATTAACCTGAACCAGCAGGTCCGGCACTTGCTCAGCGTCACCAGCCTGCTAACGCTGTTTGAAAGTTGCGGGCAGCACAATATCAAGTTGCCGTGAAGGTCACTGCGCGCGCACGGCGGTGGAGGAGCCGGAGGCATCCCGTCCGACCGCGGCTGTTGCGGGACTCGGTCAGCATTCTCTGCGGGTCGGAAAACTTCCCAAAAACTCCAGACCCACTTCGCCGGGACGATTCAGCGTTTTATTGCCCGCCCAGGCCACGCGACACATCATGGCGTTCTCTGCGTCTTCGGGGTGGAACTCGACGATCTGGCCGGGCACAAGATCCAGAACCGTGTGCACCCGCGAGCCGTGCGCCGAAAGGTCCAGCGTGTAGGCTCCGGCGCCGTAAATCTCGTTCTCGGAAAGCGTGAAGAGGTGGGCAATCTTCTTCAAAGGCTGGCGGTTTGACCGCCGGGAATTAAACTGGGTTTGGGTGGCCATGTTTTCCGTTTCTCTTGGTTGGGATGAGCGGCCATCTTACTCCTATCCCACGCGCCTCGCCACAAGAAATTTCAGAAAAAGTTCCAACGGCTTTCCCGAGTTACTGGACGGCTAAGGCCCGCCTCATGCCCGCAAGCAGGTAGCGAGTACCCGCCAATTTTTATGGCGGGTCCGCGCCACTCGCTGCTGGTCCTCGGACGCGATGCTCACTTTCCCGGCCCTAACGGTTTTGGATTTGCCTTGCGAGTTGGGGAATTCCCCGGGGGTTTAACCTCTTCGACGAAGATCCCGGTTAATCCTCCCTTTCGGAACATTGTCCCTTTCACCTCGACTCGCTGGCCAACATAATCCAGCAGCTTGGCGTTGGGACTGGAATGATCAACCGGAAGTGAAACATAGATCGTTCCCGTTTTGTCCTGGAGAATGCCGAGGCCGACCCCGTTCCTGGCGCACATGCGAGCGCATTCGGCATGGTCCGGGCCGCGAGAGTCATGCGAGAGATAGCACACGGGATCGATGACTTCGCCGGTGATCGTCACCTGATGAGATGCCCCGCGTTCATGACCTGCGTGAGCCACCCGCCATCCGGCTGATAGCGCAAGTAGAGTTGCGATCCATATAGCCAGGCGTTTCTTCATGATGACTCCTCCAATTGGGTGTTGTGAAACCATTCAGATTCTCTCATGGATTTTTCCTTGGACTATGGAATTGCTGGGGGCGGACTTCGATGCCTGAAGACACTGTCGCGGGCTCGACCGCAGGTGGTAGGCACGGCACGAATCTTGTGCCTGCCTGCGCAGACAGGCCGTGGGTTCTTGAAGGTGGGGAACATCAAAATGCGCACGGCGTACATAACATGCCGTGGCTATCCGCTCGCTCCTTTGCCGGCGAACCACATGGTGACAAGCACGCCTGCGTCCAAGACGAGATGAAACACCGCCAGTGCCGAGGTTGGGGACGTTGGAAGCGTCCCCAGGAACGCTTCGTATAGGGCGCGGTCGGACGAAAGTTTTCCGATCTTCGAAGCCAGTATTTGACGGAGGGCATCCTGTGCTCCGAATGCTCCGGCCAATGCCTGAAGGTTTGACAACGCGAAAAGAACGAACGCCACACTTACCACAAGTTTGATGCTTCGGGACCTGGCAAATGCCTTGCCACTGACGGAGAACCCGACCACACCCAGTGAAACGGTGATGTACAAGTTCCAAAGAGCGTGGATTTCGTCATAACGATGGAAATAGAGCGTCAGAGTTTCATTCAGGGATAGGTCCATATCGGTCTTTCCTGCGTGGACTGGCTCACACCCTCCCAGGCTTGGGTTCAGCCGGCTCAAGGATGTGCAGAAACGCGGACCCTAAGGGTCTGCCCCAGCCTCGACACGCATTACGGAAAAGCAGTGAATCCCGCGGAGCCGCACGGCATCCTCACGACCGTTTAGTCGACGACTCGAATCCAATCCAAGGCGGTCCCGGCCTCACAGCACCTGCGTAATTTGTGCAAACCAGCCGAAAACGTTCCGCCGGGCGGTGCCCAGCACACCGTTTGCGCCCTCTCCAGAAGCATCCTGAACTGTGCCGGCCAGCGTCCACAAGATGTCCTGTCCAGGTTCCGGCACAGGGGGAGTCCTGAAGAGATGTCCTTCGAAGAAATGTGGAATGACTTGAGTCAACTCTATTTCTATTGGGGGCGTAAACGAGATAACCACCTCAGGAGGAACTTGTAGTGGTTTTTGCGCTATAAAGGTGAGCGTCTGGGAGCCCTCGTCCCAGAAGCCACGCACCTGGAATCCGAAGATCTGCCCACTCAATACGCCCTTGGCACCTACTGATTGAATAACTAAGTCACCCTGAAGTCCATTCACATTCACCTTCCACGTTCCCAGTTGCAGTGGCATGTATGTCTCCTTGTCTCTGAATTGCTGGCCCCGCAAACATCGCGTTGGTTGCGTTGTGCGCACCCGGCACTCATAACCATAACATTGATGCCGAATGTATACACTGTGCGCACTTGGAATGCAAGGGCTCAGGAACAGTGACTAGTGACAAGGGACGAGTGGGAAGCACATGAAGACAGAAGCCAGGAACGGACAATGATCCCTGAAAGATACACGAGGACGATGCTCGCGCCGACCGGCGCTTATTTCCCCGGGAAGAACGGAAAGAGCTTCCGTATTTCGTCGTCGCTCGGCTGGCGGCCGTATTCGGTGACCTCGAACGCTTCGGCGTGGACGGGCGCCGCGGCCGAGGCGCCGTACCACTTGTGAAAAGAATCCATCCACTCGGGCTGCATCGGGCTGGGGCGATCTTTGGCCAGCCACGCCTTGCGCGCGGCGGGGTCTTTTGGAACCTCGCCGAGCTTGCCGTCGAGCCAGGGGAGCCACTCGTACATTTGCGAGACGTGTGCATCGAGCATGGCGGTTTTCTTATCAAAGGTATCGTCAATCGAGACGACGATGTCGGGACGGAAGGGCTGCGGGCGCGTGAAGCGGTCCGAATAATAGAGGAAGACGGGATTTTTGCGGAGCGCCGGAACGTCCGTGACGATGTTCGGCACGGTCACCATGAACGACGCGTCCTGCAAGAGCACGCCCGTGTAGCGATGGTCGGGGTGATAATCGTTGGGGCGCGGCGCGAGCACGATGTCGGCTTTCCACTCGCGGATTTTGCGGATAATCTCGCGGCGCACTTCGAGCGTGGGCAAAAGCTCGCCGTCGTGATTGTCGAGCACGTCGTAAACGATTCCGATGCGCCGCCCGGCCTCTTCGGCCTCCGCGCGGCGGCGCTTGGCGAGCGCGCCTCCGCCCTCCGACTGATGCCCCGCGTCGCCGTTCGTGACCGCGACGAATTTCACCGCGTGCCCCGCCGCCGCATATTTCGCCGCAAGGCCTCCGGCTTTCGAATCGCAATCGTCCGGGTGCGCGCCGAAAGCGATGACGCGCCAATGCGAGGTGTCCTGCGCGGACATCGGAACGGCCACGAGCAACAACACGATTAAGCTCTTCATCATTGCCGGTTCCTCCTGAGAGTTTGTGCCTCAGTCTTATCGTGGCAGCGGTCAGCAGTCAACGGAAAGGTGGGGCTGAAATAAAAGGCAATTGCGTGCGCCGCGGCTCCTGGCCTGGCGGCCGCCCGAGCCGGAAGCGGTTTTCAGAAGTTCTTCAGCCGCGCAGCTTGCGATAAGCTTCGAGGCAGCGCTGGACGGTTTCCATTTCGGGATAGCGGCTGCCTTCCTGTTCGATCAGGTAATACTCAACCCCGCCCGTACTCTCGGCTGCCGCCAGGAGATTTGCCCACGGCGCGACACCCTCGCCGAACAGCACCTTGTATCCCTTTTCGGGCGACCACTCCTTGAGGTGGAGCGACCGGATGCGGCCGGGATTCTTTTTGATCCAGGCCACAGGGTCGTTGCCGGTTTCGAGACAGGTTCCGACGTCGAGCTGCAGCGCGATGCTCTGGTCGGTGTTCGCGGCGATAATTTCGATGGGCTTTTGGCCGCCCACCGGTTTCCATTCGGCATCGTGGTTGTGATACCCGGCAGCGAGGCCGTGAGCCTGCATGGTCTGGTTGGCCTGGTTGAGCGTTTCGGCGACGCGCTTCCAGTCGTCAACGGTTGTGACCTCACCGGGAGAGGCCATCACGATGCAACGCGCGCCGAGCGTCTGGTTCAGCTCGATGGCCTTGCCGATGCCGTCGGGCGTGAACGATTGCCGGTCGTTGTGCGTCGAATAACAGCGAATGCCGAGATCGTCGAGCTTCGCGCGCACGCGCTTGGCGTAATCCGCCGTCCACTCGTAGTAGGGCGAGTAAAACTCCACGCACTGGTAGCCCATCTTGGCGACGCCCTCGACGGTTCCGAGAAGGTTTTTCTTCAGGCCGTTGCGAACCGAGTAGAGCTCGAGCCCGATGGGGACGGTTTTGGAATCGGCCGCGGCGAGCGCCGCTGCTCCCAGTGGTGCTGCCGCGAAAAAGCCGAGAAACGAACGACGTGACAAAGTGTATGGGTTGTTCATAGCAGACACACGATATCACAGAGTGGCGCGTCAAGAGCAGACAAGAACAGCCGAGAGCAGCCACGAGCAGAGAGGACCAGTCAGGAACGGTCAAGAACAGCTAAGAGCAGGGAAGGGCAGGGGGATATTATGAACCCTGAATGGTGAATTGGCAGATGCGTATTATGCGTAACGCATGGTGGGATTGCCGGGCGAGTTCCGCGAGCGCAGCTCGCTTCAGGAGCTGAAGCCCACGCTGATGTTTTTCGATGTCGTTACTTGATAGTTAACGTTGTGACCATTCGCAATCCCCGGCGAGTTATGTCCAGGCCGGGGAAAGGACACGGATTGATCCGCGTCCTGCCCGCGAGCGGCGATTAAGGGGCGGGCGCCGCGGTCACAAAGCTGACATCGGCTTCAACCAGTGGAATGTTTTCCGGATCGAAGTCGTGCATTTTGTGGTCGCCTTTGATGACCAGCCGGCCGCTCACCTTGTCTTTCTTGGGGGGATTGAGCGTCAGTGCGCCGACGCTCGTATCGAGATCGAGCATCTTGCGTCGCGGCATAACGACGCGCAGCGACTCGACCTTTCCATCCTTTCCCCCCGCCACGACGACCAAAACCGCGCCCGCTTCCCGCATTTTGTCAAACGCGTCGAACGGCTGATCGAGCTTTGCCAGGGCCTCAGTGTCGAAAGACTGGTCGCTGAGCGCGATGGCGAGCGTCTTCTTAAACTTGAGCTTGTCCGCCTCGCCTGGCCCCGCGGCCGACATGGCGTCGAAATCCGGGGTCTCCATCTGGAAAGCGTAAGCGTGCTTGAGCTCAAAGCGCTGGTCGTTGAATTGGAACATCGTGCCTCCTTCCGCCGCACCGAGGAGGGCGCCTGAAAGCACCAGCAGCGTTGCGGTCACAGCGAATTTCGTCATAGCCACCTCCCGGTCGTGGCCGTCGAGCATACCCCCGGCCGGCCTGCTTTGCAAACCCATCGCGCGGCTGAAATGAATTGCCGCGCCGGGTCCTGCCCTTCAGCCCCGCGAGGTTGGGGAGGTCGGGTTGACAACCCGGGATGCCGCCGGTAGACTATATAGCTAGCCTACGTCATGAGAAGGGGTGCCGCGATGAGCCAGCGCAAGAGAAACCCGACGCGCCGCCGGGGCCGCCCGCGCGGCAAGCCTTTAAGCCGGAAGGAGCTGACCGCGCGCCGCGCCAACCTCGAGCGGGCTCGCGCGGCGCCCAAGGAGGTCATCTACCGCCCCACCGAAAAGCGCATGGCCGCAAGCCTGGCCAATCTCCGCAAAGCGATCGCGGCGCGGAGGAGCGATGAAGCCAACGAACGCGTGCGGCTGAACGCGCTGAAGCATGGCGTCTATTCGCGCGAGTTGGTGGAGGAAAGTGTGCGCCGCCTGGGCGAAAGTGAGCGCGATTTTGCCGCGCACCGGGAAAGGTTCGCGCAACTGTTTGTGCCGCGCGACGATTGGGACGCGGCGCTGGTGCAGGAAATGGCGAACCTCGCGTGGCGCAGGCTGCGCCTTTTTCGCGCGCAGGCGCTGCGCGAGGCGCGCGACCTCCGCCGGATGCTCGAGGAGTTCGGCGAGGCGCGGCTGCTCACAGCGGAAGAAACCCAGCAGCGCGCGTGGGTGCTCTTCGCCGTGCTCGATGACTGCGACCGCGTGCTGAAGGACGCTGCGAAACTGCGCTTTGAAATGCAAACGCTGCTGCGGGAGCTGGTGCGGCAGCGGGGAGGAACAGCCAAAGTGCAGCCGGTGGCAGCAGAGAGCAGCGAAGAGCAGGGAAGTGAAGAGCAGGGGTTAGGGTTTGGGGACTAGGGGCTGATAAGGACTGTCACGAGGGGGAAGAACAGAAGTCAGAAGACAGAAGGCGGAAAGAGCGGGAGTGGGAAATAGGAAGTAGGGGGAAATTGTGAATTATGAATGATGAATTGATAAAGACAGGAGTCAGAAGACGGAGGAACTGGGGCAAAGTGAAGTTGTGAATTATGAGTTCTGAGTTGTGAATGGGCAGACGCGTTTTATGCGCCACGCAGGGCGGGATTGCCGGGCACGCTCGGCGAGCGCAGCTCGCCGCACCAGCAGGGGCGGATCGTCCGTCGGCCTGCCCGACGCAGCTTGCCTGCTGCAAGCAGGGCGGGCTGACGGACCCCTTCGTTGGGCGGTTCTCGGACTGCCCCT
>CAYZVR010000142.1:0-5531 GCA_964481715.1 uncultured Acidobacteriota bacterium
ACGCACCGGAGACAAAACCCGTGCCATTCACGGTCAGCGTGATGTCCGCTCCGCCCGGCGTGGCGCGTGTGGGCACCAGCGGCTGGTTAATTAGCGGCACGGGGTTAGGAGGAACCTGGGCATGCAGGCTAACAATCCCCAGGAGGATCACGAAGAAAATAGCCGGCGGAATCCAGCGGTTTTTCAAATTCATTTCATGGCCTCCACTCTCAACCCAGCGACCGGCACGAGAGCTGCTCGGCGCTCGCAGAGCGCCGCACCAGGCGCCTCAATCTGGAAACGAATCGCCTTGTAATCGGCTCCTGCGGCGACCACGCAGTCATGTTCCAACTGCCGCTGATTGCCCTAATAAACGGGGTAGATGAATAAAAAGCCCTGATGTATGCGCCGTGTTTAACACGTCCACGGAGGAGAGTCAAGTTTATCAAAGGGATGCGCGCAGGCCGTCAACGCGCCGGGAGCCACCCGGGCGAATTCATACCAATGTGGGTAAGAACTTTGCCGGTCAGGCCTGGATTGTGTCGAAGGCCCGCCCGGCGATTTGAATCGTTTCCGCGATGTCACCCTCGGTGTGCGCCGCGGAAACAAATGCAGCCTCAAATTGCGAGGGAGGAAAATAAACGCCGTGGTCGAGGAGCGCGGCGAAAAATCTGCCGAACGCCGCGGTGTCGGATTTCTTGGCGGATGCGTAATCGGTCACGGGGTCGCCGGTGAAGAAAGCCGTCAGCATCGAGCCGACACGATTCACGGTGAGAGGCACGCCGGCGCGCGCGGCTTCGCGTTTGAGTCCCGACGCCAACTGTTCCGAAAGTTTTTCCAGCCGCTCGTAAATTCCCGGCCGCTGCAAAACTTCCAGCGTCTTCAAACCCGCAGCCACCGCGAGTGGATTTCCTGAGAGCGTTCCAGCTTGATAAACAGGCCCCGCCGGCGCAACCAGATCCATGAGCGCGGCTTTTCCGCCGTAAGCCCCCACAGGCAGGCCGCCGCCGATAATCTTGCCGAGCGTCGTCATGTCCGGCTGGATTTTGTAAAGCTGTTGCGCTCCGCCGTAGGCGACGCGGAAGCCGGTCATCACTTCGTCGAGAATCAACACGGTTCCCTGCTGGGCGGTGAGGGCGCGGAGTTTCTGCAAAAATCCCGGCTGCGGCGGCACGCAGCCCATGTTGCCCACCACTGGTTCGACGATCACTGCGGCAAGTTGATTGCAATTTGCATCAAAAGCCTTCTCGAGGGCCGCGACGTCATTGAATGGAACGGTAAGCGTGAGCGCGGCAAGACCGGCCGGGACACCGGGGCTGTCGGGCAGGCCGAGCGTTGCGACCCCCGAACCCGCCTTCACCAGGAGGTGGTCGGCGTGGCCGTGATAGCAGCCTTCGAACTTAAGAATTTTTTCGCGGCCCGTGGCGGCGCGGGCCACGCGCAAGGCCGAAAGGGTTGCTTCCGTTCCCGAATTCACCAGCCGCACGCGCTCGATGGAGGGAAAGGCTTTGAGAATTTGTTCCGCGAGCTCCACTTCGCCGGGCGTGCATGTGCCAAAGCTCGTCCCCGTCTCAATGACTCGCGCCAGTGCTTCCACGACTTCCGGATGGCAATGCCCAAGAATCAGCGGCCCCCACGAGCCGACGTAATCAATGTAGCGATTCCCGTCGACGTCCGTCATCCGCGAGCCCTTGCCGCTCGCCATGTAAATCGGTTCGCCGCCCACGGCGCGAAACGCGCGCACCGGCGAGTTCACTCCGCCGGGCATCAGCCCGAGTGCCTTGCGAAACAGTTCCGAAGATTTTGCGCGCATGCGATCCGTCCTCGCCTCCTGTGGCTCTTGCAACGCGGCGAGAATAACACGGCGCCCACAGACTGTAAATTCAATGCAGGACCTCGCCGCACAGTAGGGACGTAGCCGACCTCCTCGGTCGCGCGTGTTAGAATGGTATTTTGCAGAGACTATGCAAGAGGTCGGGACGCCACATGTCACTCGAGAAAATTCTGTCCCTGGATGCGGCACTCGAGCGCGTGAACGAACTCAAGCATCAGGGCAAGCGCGTGGTATTTACCAACGGCTGCTTTGACCTGCTGCATCCCGGGCACACGCGTTATCTCGCCGAAGCGCGCAAGCTCGGCGACGTGCTGCTCGTGGCCGTGAATAGTGACGCAAGCGTGCGTGCGCTCAAGGGCCCACAGCGGCCGATTTTTCCGGAAAACGAACGCGCCGAAATTGTCGCTGCGCTCGCCTGTGTGGATGTGGTCACGATTTTTGACGACCTCACGCCGCAGAAAGTAATCGCGCGCATGCTGCCCCAAGTGCTCGTCAAGGGCGGCAATTGGGCTGCCGACAAGATCGTCGGGCGAGCGGAAGTTGAGGCGGCGGGCGGGCGGGTCGTTCTGATTCCGGTCGTGGACGGCTTTTCAACTTCGTCGCTGATTCAGGCCGCCGCGAAGCTCAAGTCTTAACTGGACTCACCGAATTCCATGCCCCACATTCGCTCCCTTTTGCAGCCAGTTTTTGAGCACGCGGGATTCTGCGCGGCGCGTCGCGCACTGGCCAGCGGCCAGGCGGAGATCACTTTAGCCGGGCTGACGCGCGCCGCGAAAGCCCTGGCCGTTGCCGCCCTGGCGCGAGAGTTCGAACGGCCATTCCTCGTCATCACCGCTGATAACGAGACCGCGGACCACATGCGCGCGGCGGCCTCGACCTTCACAGACTGGCTCGAAGGCGCATCGTCGCCTGCGGCCGTCTGCGTCTTGCCCGCGCATGACTGCTCGCCCTACGAAGGCCGCTCGCCCCACCCGGAAATCTCCGAGGAGCGCGCCGTGGCGCTGTGGAGAATCGCTTGCGGGCAAACACGAATTCTGTTTGTTCCGCTCGCCGCGCTGCTCGGCCGGTTTCGAGAAAAGTCTTTCTATGCGTCTCTTGCCCTGGAATTGAAAATCGGCGACGAGCTGAACATGGACGATCTGATCGAGCACCTGGCCGGCGTCGGATACGAACCGGGCGAGCCCGTCTCGAGTGTGGGGCAGTTTTCGGTTCGCGGAGGAATCATTGATATCTTTCCTCCCGAAAGTGGTGGGCCGTTCCGCATCGAGTTTTTCGGCGACCGCATCGAGTCGCTGCGCGAATTCGACCCGGAAACGCAGCGCTCGCGCCGGCCCGCCGAGAGCGCGCTGCTGCTGCCCCTGGCCGAAGCGCGCCGCTCGCCGCAATTTTTCCAACGACTGGTCCGCGTCCTCGCGGACCGAGCACGGGCATCAGAGAAAAAACGCGCTCGGACGTTGCGCCCGGATCAAGAGCCCGATTGGGCGCCGGCGTTTTCCCAGGAATTTGCGGGCTGGGAATTCTACGTGCCGCTGGCAGAACCACACCCGCATTCCCTGCTCGCACTTTTCGACAACCCGGTCATGGTGTGGGACGAGCCGAGTGAGCGCCGGCAGCAGTTGCAGCGGATTCTCGAAAGCCTGCAGTCGAAGTATGACGAAGTCCGCGACGCTGAGCCTCCCCCGCCGCGGCCCGAAGAGATCTTCCTGACGGAAACCGAACTCTTAAGCGCCTCGGATGGCCTCTCGAGTGTGTCGCTGAAGGAACTCGCATTCGCGAGTGAAGAAGAATTTGTCCTGTCGTCGCAGCCGGCGCCACGCTTCCACGGGGACGTCAAGGCATTCATCGAAGACACGCGCGCGCGCCTCGCCCGGCGCGAACAAGTGATTTTCGTTCTCCCCAGCACCGGCAAGCTCGACCGCATGCGCGAAATCCTGAGCGAATACACCATTCCGTTCGAGAGCCTTACATCAGAACCGCACAACGACGAATCCCCAACTCAAGGCACGGCCGGGACGGCCTTGCTCGTTCGCGGAGGGTTAGAGGACGGAATCGTTTTCCCCGCCCTTAACCTGGCTCTCGTTTCCGACAGCGACTTGTTCGGCGGGTTCGACTGGGGCACGCCCGGCCGCAAGGAACGCTCTACAGTCTCAAGTTTCATCTCCAATTTGAGCGACCTGAAGGTGGGCGACTACGTCGTGCACGTAGACCACGGCATCGGGCTTTATCACGGCCTGCGTCCGCTCGAGGTGAGCGGCGCACCGCGCGACTTTATGCTGCTCACTTACCAGGATGACGCGCGGCTTTACGTTCCGCTCGAGCGGCTGGATTTGGTGGAGAAATACCGGTCGGGCGGCGACGGCTCGAAGCCCCACCTCGACCGCCTGGGGGGCGCCACGTGGGCGCGCACCAAAACGCGCGTCAAGCGGGCGCTCCGCGACATGGCCGCCGAACTCCTGCGCCTCTACGCGGAGCGCAAGATGCGCGGCGGCGTCGCCTACTCGGCGGATACACCCTGGCAAAAGGAATTCGAGGATGCTTTCGAGTTCGAGGAGACACCCGACCAGCTCGCGGCACTCATTGAGCTGAAGCGCGATCTTGAAAGCCCGCAACCCATGGATCGCCTGCTGTGCGGCGACGTGGGCTACGGCAAAACCGAACTCGCCATGCGCGCCGCCTTCAAAGTTGCGCAGGACGGCAAACAGGTGGCAGTGCTCGCGCCGACCACCGTGCTCGCCTTCCAGCACTACACGACGTTTCGCCAGAGGATGGCGGCGTTCCCGATTCGTATCGAAATGCTCAGCCGGTTTCGCTCGGCCGCCGAACAGAAAAAGACCATCGAGGAAACGGAGGCCGGGCGCGTGGACATCGTGATTGGAACGCACCGGCTGCTTTCCAACGACGTGAGCTTTCGCGACCTGGGCCTAGTGGTTGTCGACGAAGAGCAGCGCTTCGGCGTGGCGGCGAAAGAAAAATTGAAGGCGTTTCGCGCTGAGGTCGAAGTGCTGACGCTTTCCGCGACGCCCATCCCTCGCACGCTGCACATGGCCGTGGGCGGCCTGCGCGACCTTTCGGTGATCGAAACTCCGCCGCGCGGCCGGCTGGCCATCCAGACGGTGGTCGCGCCGTTTTCGGACGCTCTGGTTCAGTCCGCCATCCTGGAGGAGATGCGTCGCGAAGGGCAGGTCTACTTCGTGCACAATCGTGTGCAGTCGATTTTCAGCATGGCGGCGCTGGTTCAGAAGCTGGTTCCGACCGCGCGCATCGGCGTGGCGCACGGGCAAATGGGCGAAAAGGAATTGGAACGCGTCATGCTCAAATTTATTCAGGGCGAGTACGACGTGCTTGCCGCAACCACCCTCATCGAAAACGGCCTCGACATCCCGCGCGCCAACACCCTGATCGTCAACCACGCGGACCGCTTCGGCCTGGCGGACCTCTACCAGTTGCGCGGCCGCGTGGGCCGTTCGAGCCGGCGCGCCTACGCGTATTTTCTGATCCCCGCCGAGGATTCGCTCACCCCCACGGCCCGGCGCCGCCTCGCCGCGCTCAAGGAATTTTCGGACCTGGGCGCGGGTTTCCGCCTGGCGGCGCTCGACCTGGAATTGCGCGGAGCCGGAAACCTGCTGGGCGCGGAACAATCGGGCCACCTGAACGCCATCGGCATGGACCTCTACCTGCAAATGCTCGAGCAGACGGTGGAAGAACTCAAAGGCATGCC
>CAYZVR010000142.1:5541-8366 GCA_964481715.1 uncultured Acidobacteriota bacterium
GCCCGCGCGGCCTGAGGTGAGGACCACGCTGAATCTCGGGCTCGACATCAAAATCCCCGACCGTTACATTCCCGACGAAAGCCAGCGCCTGCGCATGTATAAACGGATTTCGAGCCTTCCCTCTCCCGAGGCGCGCGCGGAGCTGGAAGGGGAACTTGCGGACCGCTTTGGACCGATTCCGGGCTCGGTCGCGAACCTATTGAGCTACGCGCAACTGAAGTCGGTGGCGGAGGGCTTGCTCGTTCAGTCGGTCGAAAGGAAGGCCGAAGAAGTCTGGGTACGCTTCCACGAGCAGGCGCCGGTGAACGCGGCCAAGCTGACCCAGTTCATCCGCCGGCGCCGCGGGGCACAGTTGCGCCCGGACGGCACGCTGCGCTTCCGGGTGGCGGGGGCGGAGGAGACCCTGCCCGAGCAGATCTCAAATGCCTTGCAGGAAATCCGCGCCTGGACTTAAGATGAGGGAGTGCGCCGGTGGGCGCCGTCCCGGACCGGACCGGTTCGGGAGGAAAGGCCAAGAGGAATGAAAAAAAAGGTTTGCTTACTTGCAGGGGTCCTGCTGATGGCGCTTGCAACCCCGCCGTCCGCCCTGGGCGCCCGCAAGCTGGTGGGACGCGTCATTGCCCGCATCAACAACGACGTCATCACCAATTGGCAATTCGAGCGTGAAGCGCAGAAACTCCGCGAGGCTCTGGCCCAGCAGTACTCCGGCGCCGAGCTGGATGCGCAGTTCAAAACCTCGAGCAAGAACCTTTTGCGCGACCTCATCGATCAGGACTTGATGGTGCAAAAGGCCAAGGACCTCGATATCAACGTCGAGACCGACGTGGTCAAGCGCCTGGATGATATCCGCAAGGACATGAAACTCGACACGCAGGCGGACCTGCAAGCCCAGGTCGAAAAGCAGGGCCTCACGTGGGAGGATTTTGAGGACAACATCCGGCGGCATCTGCTAATGAGCGGTGTCATCGGGCGCGAGGTGGGCTCGCGCCTCATCATTTCCCGCGAGGACGCCCGCAAATATTACGAAGCGCACAAGGACGAGTTCAATTTCCCTGAGGGCGTTCAGCTCGCCGACATTATGGTGGCCGCGGATAAACGCACTCCGGAAGAAGCCCAAAAGCGCGCCGAACAGGCGCTGGCCGAAATCAAGGCGGGCGGGCGCTGGTCCGACCTTTGCGAGAAATATTCCGACGATACGCGCACCGCCCAAAACGGCGGCGACCTCGGACTTTTCAAAAAGGGGACCCTCGCCGCGGAACTCGCTGCCGCCATCGAAAAGGTGGAAGTGGGCGAGACCAGCGACGTTTTGAAAACCCAGCAAGGCTATATGATTCTCAAGGTGGTGCAGCGCCGCAAAGAGGGTATCGCGCCTTTCGATGACGTTGAGCAGAGGATCGACGAGATGCTCTACAACCAGAAGATGCAGCCGGCGCTGCGGGAGTATCTCATCACGCTGCGCAAGCAGAGTTACCTTTCGCTGGCGCCAGGCTACGAGGACTCCGGCGCCGCGCCGGGCAGCGGAGTCGAACTCGCCAAGGCAGAGCAAGAATGAAAAAGGGCTTCGTGGCGGAGCTTTCCCCGGACCAACCCGTCCGTACAACTTTCCTGATTCAGAATAAAGAGCGCAAAATCGCCTCAAACGGCAGCGCTTACCTCGACCTTGACTTGCGCGACTCGACGGGCTCAATCAAGGCCAAGCTCTGGGACTGCGACAAGCACGGCGTGGATTTTGAGGCCGACGACATCGTCCGCGTCGAAGGGTCGGTGGAGGAATACCGCGGATCGCCGCAACTCAAGATCCGCAGGATCGCGCGCTGCGCTCCGGAAGAAGTCGACCTGCTCGATTACTTCCCCCGCTCCGCCCGTGACCCGGAAGAGATGCTCGCGGAGCTCACCGCGCGCCTGCGCCGGATGCCGGAAGGCCCTCTGCGGCAATTGCTTCTCTCGATTATCGAGGACTCTGCGATCGCCGCGAAGTACAAACTCGCCCCGGCCGCCACCACCTACCACCACGCGTATCTCGGCGGACTGATCGAGCACGTGCTTTCGCTCCTCGGCCTGGCCGACCGCGTCCTCGATCATTATCCCGATCTCAACCGCGACCTGGTGGTGGCGGGCGTCGTGTTGCACGACCTGGGAAAGATCGAAGAGCTCAGCTTCGAGCGCGGCTTTCGCTATACCACGCGCGGGCAACTGCTTGGCCACATTTCGATTGGGCTCGGAATGGTCCAGGAAAAAATGCGGGCCATTCCGGATTTTCCGCCTGACCTCAAGGACCGGCTCGAGCACATCATCCTTTCGCATCATGGCCGTCTGGAATTCGGCTCGCCCAAGGAGCCCGTGTTCCCGGAAGCGCTGGTGGTCCACTACCTCGACGACCTCGATTCCAAACTCGCCAGCATGCGCGCGCAGTATGCCTCGGACAAGGACCGCGAGGGCGATTGGACCGCGCGCAACCGGCCGCTGGGGCGAGAACTTCTGAAACCCGAGGCGAAAGAAGAGAACCGGAAGTAGGAAATAGGAAGTGGGAAGTCGGGAGGAAAAAACAGCGAGCGGGGAGTCAGAGTCCTATGGTACGCTTCCAGCATCCGGAGCCCGCTTCCTGAAAGGAGGCGTCCTGCGTCCCCTACTTCCAACTTCCTATTTCCTGTCTTGTCATGCCCCGCAAAAGCCCTGACAGCCTATTCGATTTGCCGCCACTCGAGCTTCAGTGCATGAAGGCGTTGTGGGCGCTGGGCGAGGCGACGGTCGAAGACATTCGAGCCAGCCTGCTGCCCCGCCGGCCTCTGGCCGGCAGAACATGCTGTTGTGAATTATTTTTACTG
>CAYZVR010000142.1:8376-9714 GCA_964481715.1 uncultured Acidobacteriota bacterium
TACGACCGTCATGACGGTGATGGATCGCCTGGCGCGCAAAGGTTTGGTCGAACGCCGCAAGCGTGGGCGCGCACACCTTTACAGTTCCGCCGTTCCTGAGGAGTCTGTCCGCGAACACGCCGTTGGGCGGCTGGTAGAAAACTTTTTCGCAGGGTCGCGCGACGGCCTGCGCTCGCACCTGGCTCTGCCTCCGAGTGAATGGCCCGCCCGTCGGCTGACGGGCGAACCGCCGCTCCCTGCACCTGCGGCCAAGCCGAAACCGCGCGCCGCGCCACGGGCGGAGCGCAAGCGTCCCGCTGCGCCTACGGGCGGGATCGATCCGGCGCTTTTATGATCGGGTCATCGAGCCATTGAGTCATCGGGTCATTGTGTCATCGGTTCGTTTCGGCAATCTCGTCAGTTGCCCGAGGTCGGCGGTCAGTTCATCGGATATAAGGATGACACGTGACGAACAATCTTTTTTCAATGGTTCGATCACTCAATCGCCCGATGACCCGATGATTCAATGACCCGATGAATCAATTATTTCAGTCCGCCATCCAACGTATCATTCCCCACCGCTATCCATTTCTGTTGGTTGACCGCGTGACAGATTTTGTTCCCGGCGAGCGGATTTCCGGAATCAAAAACTTTACGGCTAACGAAAGCACGCTGGAAGGCCACTTCGACCCGAACAGCGCGATTCCCGCCGGCATTCTAATCGAGGCGGTGACGCAGCTCGGGGCCATTTTGGTGCTCGAGCGCCCGCAAATGGCGGGCAAAATCGCCGTCATCCTGCAAATCCCCATGGCGCGCATGCTCCGGCCGGTCGAATTCGGCGAAACGCTGCGCCTGGAAGCGCACGTCGTCCGGCTCAGGGAAAGAATCGGCGAGCTGCACGGCGACATATACGTCGGTGACGAGCTCGTCGCCGAAGGACAATTGCGCTTCGCCATCGCCGACGCCGCAACCGTTGCGCCCGGCCTCAACGGGTAGAGCGGGTCATACCAGGGCCGCGATGCGTGCGAATCGTAGAGGCGTCCGTCAGCCGACGGACGATGCGCCCGTACAAGAAAAACGCACAGGGTAGATTCACGACACGAATCAACCGGGAGTGTCAGGTTTGCGGTTTCCGGAATCTGTTTTCCGTTCCTGCCGGATTTTCTCGATGGGCACGCCGGTCCAGCCCGCCACGATCTCTTCGATATCGTCGAGGCCGACGATGGTCACTCGCGTCTCGTCAATATTGTATTTCTTCTGCACCTGCCGAAGGGTCTCTCGTTCCATTCTCTCTTCTTCCGAATAGAACTTGGCCTTTTCGGACTCGTGGTTGGCGATGGCGATTTCCATCCGGCGAGT
>CAYZVR010000143.1:0-9687 GCA_964481715.1 uncultured Acidobacteriota bacterium
CTGACGGCGCGCGTGGCCGTTAACGGCTATTGGCAGATTTATTTTGGCACTGGGCTGGTCAAGACGTCGGACGATTTTGGCTCCCAGGGCGAGCCACCCAGCAATCCCGAGCTGCTCGATTGGCTGGCTACCGAGTTCGTCCGCTCCGGGTGGAACATTAAAGCGATGCAACGGCTGATTGTGACTTCGGCGACCTACCGCCAGTCTTCCAAAGTGACCCCGGAGATAGAAGAGCGCGACCCCGAAAACCGCTTGCTGGCCCGCGGGCCGCGAGTTCGCTTGCCCGCGGAGGAGGTCCGCGACAACGCGCTTGCCCTGAGCGGCCTGCTGAACGAAAAAATCGGCGGGCCCAGTGTTTACCCCTACCAACCCAAGGGCATGTGGGAAGAGATGGCGATTGGTGAAGGCTTTTCGGGCCAGGCTTACCAGCAGAGCTCTGGACCGGACCTCTACCGGCGAAGCATGTACACCGTATGGAAGCGCACGGTCCCTGATCCCGCGTTGGCCACTTTTGACGCACCGGACCGCGAGAAGTGTACGGCGTGGCGCATCCCCACCAACACCCCGCTGCAGGCGCTCGTGCTGATGAACGATCCGACATATGTCGAGGCCGCGCGCGTCCTGGCCGAGCGCATGATCATCGAAGGCGGAAAGTCCCCCGCGGATCGAATCAACTTCGCCTTTCGTCTGGCCACGGCTCGAGTGCCTTCCAAGCGCGAAAGGTCTGTCCTGGTCGAGGCCTTTAGGAAACAACTGGCTGACTTCCGCCGTCAACCGAACGACGCTACCGCGCTGCTTTCCGTGGGCGAATCGAGTATTGAACCGAGCCTGGACAAGACGGAGCTTGCGGCCTGGACGACC
This sequence comes from uncultured Acidobacteriota bacterium, assembly GCA_964481715.1. GTDB lineage: Bacteria > Acidobacteriota > Terriglobia > UBA7540 > UBA7540 > JAHEKS01. Next base: position 862 of record CAYZVR010000143.1, read on the forward strand.
GTCGCCAGTATGATTTTGAATTTGGACGAAACGATTACGAAGGAGTAACATTAGGCCGAGGGTTAAGTCATGGAGCTGCTGTTTCAGCCATGGTTCCCACCTGCTCTCCTGGTGCTCGGTCTTATTATTTTCTTTGGGTCTCGCACCCCGGGGCCGCGAATATTAGGCGGTGTTCTCACTGTGCTGGGGGGTCTGCTTACTATTCTTGAGGTGTGGATTCTGTCCAGGCGCGGCCCTCATTCTTGAGTCACTCTGAGGAGTCCGAAGCCCCGCGCCATTGATAACTGGGTATTGAGAACTGACCATGGGAGGGGACCAATGACCTTCGACGCCCTGCACCTGGCCATGACGCGCCGCCAATTCTTTCGCCGCAGCACGGCGGGGGTCGCCCTAGGCATCCCGGCGCTCGCTGGACTGCTCGGGCAAGACGGTCTGGCAGCCACTGACCCGCGCGATCCCCAAACCGGCGGTTTGGTGGGCTTCCCCGACCTCGCCCCCAAAGCGAAGCGCGTGATCTTTCTCCACCAGTCGGGCGCTCCCTCGCAAATCGAGCTGTTTGATTACAAGCCCCGGCTGCGAGAGTTCCACGGGCAGGAGCTTCCCGACTCCATTCGCAACGGCCAGCGCATCACCGGGATGACCTCGGGGCAGTCTACGTTTCCGGTCGCGGCACCCATCTTCAATTTTAGGCAGGCCGGCAAGTCAGGAACCTGGATCGGCGAGTTGCTTCCCCACACGGCCAAGATCGTGGACGATATCACCCTCATCAAGACGGTCTATACTGAGGCGATAAACCACGATCCGGCCATTACGTTCATCCAGACGGGGTTTCAGCAGCCCGGCCGTCCCAGTATGGGCGCGTGGGTCAGCTACGGTCTGGGCAGTGAAAACCAGAACCTACCTGCCTTCGTCGTGCTGATTTCGCAGGCCAACGCCATCAACCCCGACCAGCCTCTGTTTTCGCGCTTGTGGGGCAACGGGTTTCTGCCGTCAAAGTATCAGGGCGTCAAATTTCGCTCGAGCGGCGACCCTGTCCTTTATCTTTCCAATCCCCCGGGCATTTCGCCTTCGACACGCCGCCGCATGCTGGACGGGATCGCCAAGCTCAATGGGATGCTGGCGGAAGATTACGGCGACCCGGAAATTGAAACCCGCGTGGCGCAATACGAAATGGCGTATCGCATGCAAACTTCGGTTCCGGACCTGACGGACCTCTCCAAGGAACCGGAATCCACCTTCGAGCTCTACGGTGAGGATGCGCGCAAGCCCGGAACTTATGCGGCCAATTGCCTGCTGGCGCGGCGGCTGGCGGAGCGCGGCGTGCGCTTCATCCAGCTTTATCATCGCGGATGGGACCAGCATAACGATCTTCCGCGAGACATTGCCCTGCAGTGCCAGGGCGTGGACCAGGCGTCAGCGGGACTGGTTCAGGACTTGAAGCAGCGGGGGATGCTCGACGATACGCTGGTGATTTGGGGCGGAGAATTCGGCCGCACCGCCTATTGCCAGGGCAAGCTTAGCGCCACCAACTACGGCCGCGATCATCACCCGCGATGCTTCACCATGTGGATGGCCGGCGGCGGAATAAAGCGCGGGTACTCCATCGGCCAGACCGATGACTATTGCTATAACATCGTCGAAGACCCGGTGCATGTCCACGACGTTCAGGCAACCGTGCTGAATTGCCTGGGGATCGATCACACGAAACTCACTTACAAATTTCAGGGCCGGTACTTCCGCTTGACCGACGTCGCCGGCCGCGTGGTTGATGACGCATTGGCTTAAATCCGTTGGAGCAACGTCGAGGGATGACTTCAACCCGTGGGTGGAGACAAACAAATTTCTTGAGAGGGATAATCGGCCATTTAACAAGGAGTGTGACGTGTGGTTCGAAAAGTGAAAACAACCCCCGAACGATCAGCTATCTCCCGGCGGCAATTCCTCACGCGAATCGGGATGGGAACCGCGGCGGCTGCGTCAGGCCTGCCGCGGCTTGCAGGTCCCGCGTTGTTGCTGGGAGGCGCGAACAAATCGGGCAGCAAAATCACGCTGGGAAGTGGCGCGCACACTTACGAGCTCGTGCCCGGGTGGGGACAACTTCCCGGCGGCGTGAAGTATGGGTACACCCACGGCGTGCAGATTGACTCCTCGAACCGGGTGATCGTTCACAATCAGAGCAAGGACTCGGTGATCCTGTTCGACCACAAGGGAAAGTACATCAAGTCCTGGGGCCCCGCGTTTCAGAAGGGCGCGCACGGCTGTCTGCTGCGCAAAGAAGAAGGCACGGAGTACCTTTACCTTTCCGATTACGAGCGCCACATGGTGGTGAAAACCACTTTGGACGGCGAAACGGTCTGGACGATCAACTGGCCGCGGGATTCCGGAGTCTACAGGAGCGAGGACGAGTTCAAGCCGACGAACGTTGCGGTCGCGCCGAATGGCGACATCTACGTCAGCGACGGTTATGGTTTGAGCTATGTTCATCATTACAATTCCAAGCTCGAACGGATTCGCACCTGGGGAGGAAAGGGCCAGGAGCCCGGCAAGCTCGACTGTCCGCACGGCATTTGGGTGGATACCCGCGCGGCCGAGCCGGTGGTCGTGGTGGCCGACCGCGCGAACGCGCGCCTGCAGACTTTCACTTTGGATGGCCGGCACCTGGGATTTTTCTCCGACGCCATGCGGCGGCCGTGCCACTTCGATCAGGCAAAAAACGGCGACCTGCTGATCCCTGACTTGTGGGGCGTGGTCACCATCTACGACAAGAACAACAAACCCGTCGCGCAGCTCGGCGATAACCAGGGGGTGTGGGAGAAAAAGGGCTGGCCCGATCTCCCGCATGACACTTGGGTGCCGGGCAAGTTCATCTCTCCGCACGCCGCCTGCTGGGACCAGCGCGGCGATATGTACGTGGTGGAATGGATTGCCGAGGGCCGCGTCACGAAACTTCGCAGAGTGTAGCGCGCTTAGCCGCGGATCACGGAACGAGGCGCGGCGGAGCAGAAAGGCCGGCGGAAAGTTTCCGTGTCAGTTGTGTCACTGGTGTCTCAGGTGTCCCGGCCTGGGCATCGCCAGCACCTCGGAGGTCAGGCGAATAAAAAGCGAAAGTCGAGGGGTTGAAGAACCCCTGGGGCGCGGACAACCCGTCGGCGCGAAGCGCCCGCGCCGCCGTGCAAAAACCCGCCGCGCAAACTTCTCGCAGCCGCCGACGTCACCGAAACCCTCGCGCTGCATCGCCTTGAATTTGATCGGCGGGACGGTCTTGTCAACCCTTCTGTTCCAACCGCATGTCCCGAAAGTCGCCCCGTCTGCGGACGCCCCGTCGCACGAACCGATGCAAGAGGTATCCGCTTGACAGTCAATAACCCAGCAGTGGACTCACGGGTTAATTAGTTCGTGGATGAGCAGAACAGATTTTTGCGTTCCGATGACAGGCACCGGCACGCTGGGTGGCTGCTAGAGCTATGGTTTGCGGGGAACCGAAGCTGAGATACACTGCGAATCTTCGCCGCCGCACAGAAAACCCATGCTGCTCGCCCGAGGCGCGAGACCAGGGCAAGCTCGCGTTCAGCAAAGGATTTGCACGTCGAAGCGGCCAAAGCGCCGTCAGGGTCGTTTAGTAGTGGACGCAGGCTCATTCCCTGCGCAAAAGCAAAGCTCCGACGGCGGGGCGAAGCTTTGCCATCCAATGTGTTGGTTCCGCGCAGCTCGAAAGCGGCGCCTAGTACCGTTCCAACTAGTTTGCCCGAACGCTTAGTCTCGCGACCCTCGCGGATTACCCGAGGAGACCACCCGCCTGACCAGCTCCAGATAGTAGGAACGGCACTAGTTCGACGGCGCCCCCAAGTTCAGGCCCTGCGGAGCCTTCATCAACCCCGGCGCGTTGGGCAATTGGGGAAACGTCATCCGTGCCGGGCGTGTTGCTCGCTTGGGCCGTTCAGGCTTTTTGGACCTCTCCATTGGCTTGTGCAAAATCAGCTTGGGAGGTTTCGCCGAGCTCGCCGCGGCCATCCTGTCGCGCAGCTTCTTGACCACTTCCGTGTCGGCTTCCACCTGCCGTAGCCGCACGGTTTCGAACCCTCGTCGGTGGGCCACAATCCGGTAGTCAAAGGCGACCTCCGACTTCCCACCTCGCAGCTCCCGCACCTCAAACCCCGCCGCGCTCTTGCTGGCCACATACAAGCCCTCGCAGTTGCCGTTGGCTGTCAAGAACACGTGGTAGCCGCTCTCGGTGTTCACCGTCTCGGCAAACGTCGGGTCGAGGGCGATTCCCGCCGCGCCATTGTGCAATTGTCCGCTGCCGAAGTCCTCAAACCAGTTCTCCGGGCTTTCCATCGCATAGAGCGTCACGACGCGGTTTTCCGCCAAGGGTACGATGGCCGATTTGGTGCCACTCGCCACGAAGTCACCGTCTGCGTAGACCGCAATGCCACCACCCGCCGCATCACTGGAACCGTATACGCCGTAGACCGGTGACTCTCCATAAACACCAGCGTCGGTCTCGCCGTGCCCGAAGACCCCGTCGTAATACCCCTGTCCCCAAACTCCGCTGTTGAATTCGTACCCTGCGTTGGTTTGGCCGTAAACTCCGGCGTAGTATCCGTACCCGTCCACGCCATCGCCGGTTGAACTGTCCCCGACGACGCCGGTAAAGTCCTGGCTGTAGCCGTAGACTCCGGTGTAGTATCCGAACCCGTCCACGCCATTACCGTTTGAACTGTACCCGTTGACGCCAGTGCCGTTTGAGCTGGACCCATAGACGCCGGTATAGTCCTGGCTGTAGCCGTAAACTCCGCTGTAGTATCCCTCCCCGTAGACGCCATCGCCGTTTGAACTGTACCCGACGACGCCGGAGGAGGCTCCCGCGCCGAACACGCCTTCACTGCTGCCGCTGCCGTACACGCCGGTTCCACCGCTAGTAGTGAAGCTGCCGGCACCGCCGGTCACGTTCCCCACTGTTGCCGTGTTTCCTGCGCTCCATATATCACCGTTGCCCATGACCCTGAACTTTTCGGCGCCGTTGGCGCGACCGCTCAGGATTTTGCCGCCCGCGCGGTTATCAAAGTATCCGGCGGTGCCGGTCAAACTCCACACATCACCGCGCACGCCCGTGGTTGTGCCGGAAGTTTTGGTGGCATAGCCCCAGGCACCGATGCCGCTCGCGCTCGACGTCCGGCCGATTACCCCTCGCGTCGCCCCTGTCGTGGCGTTGGCGTCACCCAAGACCGCTACTCCCGAGGTGCTCGGCGCCAGTCCATAGACGCCAATGGTCCCTCCGGTGGTCGCCGTGGCGTAACCGAAGACGCCGCGCCCGGTCGTGCTGGGGGTCTGCCCACGCATCCCGTACGTCGTCCCGGTCGTTGCGTTCGCCAGGCCGTACACCGCCAGGGTTTTTGCCACCGACTGAACCCCGCTCCCCGTCGAGCTTTGGCTCACCGACACGCAGGGCGTGGTGGTGCTGCATGTGAAACTGGACTGCCCGCTGGCGACCACGAGCTTGGGAAGCTCGTCCGCCGGCGCCGTCAGGGCAGCTTCCTTCGTCGCCCCTGCCTTCTCCACCGGCACCACCTGCATCGAGACCGCCGTCTTCACCTCTTCTTTCAACTGCTCGGTGAGCACAAAATCCGACGCTTTCTTGCCTCCCAACTTCGCGGCATCTTCCGCCTTCATCGCGTAAGGCACGCTCACCAGCAGCACGCGCGGCTGCTCCGGCAGCTTGCCCACGCTCACCCCGAGCCAGCGCGCTTCACCCGACGTGAATAAATCCATCGGCAAGCCGTCCGGGTGCATCGCTCCGAGCAGCACCGTGTACCGCCCCTGCACGTCCGTTTGCACCGTTTGGGACTCGTACCACAGCGCCTCGCCCCCCCCTTCCTCGCGATAGAGCGAGAAGGTCAGATCGACAACTCCGCTCTGCGGTTCTCCTGCCGCCTCTTTCGCGACTCCGCTGAACCGCACCAGGCGCGGCACGGCGCTCGCCGCCGTGACCGCAACGCTGGTCTTTGCATCCTCCGCCCACACTGGCACGGAACCCAACAGACACACCAACCCCACCCATGCGATGAAGTATTGTCGGCGCATACGCACCTCCACTTCTGATCCTAGAGTAAAGTTGGGCTGAGGCTACGGCATGAAATCGTGAAAGTCAATGAGTCATTTATACTCAGTTGGCATACTGACTTATAGTCATACCTAGCAGAAGCGCCGTTTTCGGGCTGGCGCAGACTCGCCGCGGCGAGTCTGCGATCCGCAGGGCGTATAGACAGCTAGCCAACGACGTGGCAGGCAACATGACGGGCGACGGCACGGGCTTCGGGACGCACACTTTTCAGTGGGAGACGCGGGGGCGGCTGGGGTCGAAAGGCAACCGAAGGTTTTTAGTTACGCGTCATCGCTCGGGTTATTGGGTCTTGGGACGGTGGTTAGACTCGACCGCCTGTTCAAGCTCTGCAACCGTTTGCGCGAACTCCTCCGTCGCGGCACTTCTGCGGATTTGCCCAAAGGTATCGGCCAGCGCGCGGTAGTACCACAGCGTTCCTTCTTTGCCGCCCTGGAACCGCTCCCAAAGGTTTTCGCCGACCGCCCGATAATCGCGGAGGACTGCCCGGACATTGTGAATCTTGTCCGCCAGCGAGACGCGCAGGACTTCCGGGGGCGCGGACCGCAGGTGCCTGATGTAGCTTTCCTTGCGATTCCTCCAGGGTGGTTTGGGAATGGTGTCGGCATCCGTGCAGCCCTCCACAATCGCAGCCACACTCTCACCGAACTTGATGCGGATTTCGTTCAGCGTCGGCTTTCCACCCTGGTCTTCCACTGCGTCATGGAGCAAGGCCGCAATCGCCTGGTCTTCGTCGCCACCGTCTTCAAGCACGATGGACGCGACGGCCAGCAGGTGGGCGATGTAGGGGATCGGCGTGCCCTTGCGAACTTGGCTCGAGTGCTTGCGAGTGGCGTACACGAGCGCTTCTTCAAACCGATTGGAGAGCAATGAATTCATAGGGTGAGCCCCTCAGGCCCCAGTATAGACCTATCTGGGCCGCGTGCACTGGTTTTGTATCGTGCGGCGGGCTTTTTCAAGCGTTGAGGCCACGGCTCGGAAGCCGCGAAAATACCGGCAAAGTGATTTTTAGGTGAACAAAGCCGTTAGGTCCCGCCGAATCAGCCACTTGATATAAAAAACAAACCCGATTCAAAGCCATTAAGTTGTTGAAAATCGCTCCTGCCGCGAGGAACAAAGCCGATTCTCGACACGACTCAGTACTGCAAACGCACCCGCGAGTCTGCACGGTTTGCGCTAACGCGCTACGCGCGTCACGTACCAGGTGGTGAGCATTCCGGTATACGCCAGGCTGATGACCAGGGAGATCCAAAAAGTCTTGCCGATGAAGCGGTCGGGGACTTCCTTCTTCCATGCGTGCAGGGAGGTGAAGAAGAGAAAAATCGCCGAGAGGCGCGCGAACCCATCCAGAGGTGTCCCGAGCTCGCCGGCGCCTTGCCCGCTCAGGTAGCGGAACATGACGGCGAAATCACTGATGAAAACTCCCACCAGAATGTCTACCAGGAACCACAAGACCGGAAACATGATCCCCAACATATAGGCGAAGCGTTCCTCGTTGAAGAAGACCAGCATGGCAATGGCCAGGAAGAGGACCGACTTGGCCAGCTCGAAGTAGAAAAACTGGGTGAGTGAAAATGCGCCCGCCACGATAAGAATTGTGGTCAGGAACGCGGCCAGGAAAACCCATCGATTCGACATGGAAGAACTCCTCCTTCAGGCGTTGGGGATGTCGCTCCGTTTGGAAAGTCGCTTGTGGTCGCGAGGGCCAGCGACAGGGTACGCCTATTAACGTGGCAGGGCAAGTGCAAGCGGCAGCGATTGGCGGTCCATGCTTGACGTGTCCCGGGTTCAGCGCCGCCGCGTCTGATGCTTTCTGGGCTTCAATTTAGAACGAGATTCCATCATTTGCGCGCGAAGGCTTGAGATCAATTCCGGAGGCGGGGCGGGCGCCGGCACTTCGCCGTAACGCTGGCAGGCTTGGGCGGTGACCTTGAGGGTTTCAAGATACGCGACGCAGGGTTTGCACCCGGCAAGGTGACGCTCCAGCTCGCGGCAGTTTCGAGCCGGCAATTCTCCGTCCAGGAATTCGGACAACGAGGCAAAAATGCGTTTGCATCGCGGATCAGGCATAACTCACGTTCTCCGAAAAGGTGTGGAAGTAATTGTCCAGTGCGTTGCGAACGAAGACGCGCGCGCGGTGCAGGCGCATCTTGACCGTGCCCTGTGAGATTCCGAGAACTTTGGCGGTCTCGTCCGTATCGAGTTGTTCCATGTCACGAAGCACCAGGACCAGGCGATAGGGCTCGGGCAAACGCAGGATGGCGTGCTCGAGTTGATCGCGCAATTCTTTCCGCAGCACCAGCTCTTCGGGACTCACGCGCCACGATTCTTCGGCCAGCCGCGCCTTCTGTTCTGAATTCGGCATCAGTTGGTCGAGCGACAGCGTGTGCGCGGGAGCGAACTTGCTGGCGCGTCGGCTCATCAGGCAGCGGGTTTTCGCCACCTTGTAGAGCCACACGCCGAGGCCGCGCGCGTCGGAAAAATTCTCGAGCGCAGGCGCCAGGCGAATCATCGTCTCCTGAGCGATGTCCTCCGCGTCTTCCTGATTTCCGCAAACTTTTTTGGCGAAAGCGATAGCGCTACGCGTGAGGGACTCCAGCGCTTTCTCAAGATGCCTCGCGTCGCCCGCCTTCAGATCCTTGATCGCCTGTTCGATTCGCTCGTTCATCGCGTATCTCGGATGATTGTATCACCTGGATTGGATTCGA
>CAYZVR010000144.1:0-9618 GCA_964481715.1 uncultured Acidobacteriota bacterium
GGTCGAGGGCGATTGGCGGTTCCCGTAGCCCCACATCTTCAGGCCCGCGGGCGGGGTGATGTCCACCTTGGCAATTCCCGCCTTAAGGCCCGCCGCTTGCCCGCACGACGCCGCAACCAACATCGTAATGCACAGGGCACAGGCCCACATTATCGCGCGACGCATAGATGATCTCCGCAAATGAAATTTGCCACCGGTAACCGGGGACGACCGGAACATAGTGTAGCTTGTTTCGAAAGTTACCGTCCGAACCGAATCTCTTTCAGGCGGTCGAGCGGGAGGGAAAAATCAAAGACGTCCTCGCTCGCGGGGTCGTATTTATTAGTGATGCCGAGCAGGCGCGCTTCGGCGGGTTGTTGCGAGGGCATCAGGAAGCGGCCTTCCTCCACGCGCCCGTCGCGCCGCGTGACGCGGAGGAGGTCTTTGGAAAGCTCGACGCGGTCAATATCTTCGAACCTGATTTCGTCAGCGCCGCCGTCCGCAAGCAGCACCGTAAAGGCTGTCGTCGCGGGGACCGATTCGAGCAGCGACCCGCGTCCGCCGGGAGGATAAAAATCCAGATACGCGTCGGCGACATGCGTAATTTTGCCCGCATCATCGGTGACGGTCGCGGTAAACCCGAAGCGCCTCCAGTTCTCGACGATTCCGCGGCGCGCGTCAGCAGAACTGCTTTCGACGACGAAAGGCAGGCTGCCTTTGGCGAGGCGAATCTTCTCCACGCGGCGTTCTTTCAAGTCGAAGTGTTTGTAAGCGAGGTAAGAAGAATCGTTGCGGATGACAATGGCGTCGCGCTGGATGACCTGCTTCTTTCCCTGCGCCGTCATCTGGTAAATGTCATCCGCCCCAAGGGGAGGCGCGGCGGCGATCAGGATGACCAGATAGATCAGCGCCCATTTCACTTCAGGCTCCCTGCAAGTTAAAAAGGCCCCGCACGCGGCCCGCGCGCAAGGGGCCTATCGGGTTCTGCGAATTCAGGCTTCAGGGTTTCTTCTTTTTCTTAGTGTACTGAGTTTCGACGCCACCTTCGATGGTTTGGAGCAGCGCCTGGGCCGTCGCGGCGTTCGGGCCGGTGGGCTCGAGTTGCAGGTAAGTCTCGAACGCTTCCTTGGTCCCCGGCGCGGCAACGACTTCGCCCCCCGCGCCCGTGGTAGCCTTCCCGAGCAACGCCTGTCCAAGCCAGAAGTAGGCGTTCGCAAACTTCGGGTCAGTGGAGGTCGCTTTCTTGAAGGCTTCGACCGAATCATCCATCTTGCCGACGTTGTACAAGATGGCCCCGAGGTTGAAGTAGTACTGGGCCGCACCCGGCGGGTCGATATCCGCGGCCTTCTGAAATTCTTCTTTGGCCTTGTCGGTCTGGCCGCTGTCCGCGTAAACATTTCCCAGGTTATTGTGGAGGCCGGCGCTGGTGGGGTTCCCTTCAATAGCTTCTTGATACGTCGCGATGGCCTTGTCCCTCTCTTTCGCCTTGGAGTAAGAGTCCGCCAGGCGTTCGAGCACGGCGACGCGGTTCTTGCCCTTCGCCAACGCCAACGCTTGCTGGTACCTGTCGGCGGCTTCGGCGAATTTCTTGTCGGCAAAAAGCGCGTTGCCCGCCTCGTAGAGTTCCTTTAGCCCCGTATATTCCTTTTGTTCCTTGGCATCCTGTTCGAGCTTCTTCTGGGTTTCGGGGTTCGCTTGCTGCTCCTTATTTGTCCTCTCCATTTCCTTGGGCAGGTCGAAGTCAACTGTCGTGGGATCTCCCAGGCCGAGGCGTTTGTTCCCAAAGAAGAACAGCGTTCGGCCACCGGTGTCCTGGAGAGTAATCTTGTAGATGCCGATCGGCAGACCGATATAGATGTACTTTCCGTGCTTGTCGGTCTTGGTCTTGTAATTCCCCTTGACCTCCTGGCGCTCAATGATGACGATGCATCCGACGCACTGGGTGCCGTCCTGCAGCGTAACCGTTCCCTCAATCCCGCCGGTTTGGGCGCGGGCTGGTAGCGCCCCTGCAACCACGGCAAGGATGACTGCCACTCCAGCCCATCGAACCATTCGCGATAGACCCATGATTCCCTCCACGCTTTTTAATTCTCGTCTCATACTAACCTGAGTCGCGTCAATAACTCAACCCGTTCTATACGAACGCCGTCGCCACCCCATGACCACGGCATGACTACGCGCCCAGCGGAGGATGAAACCGCACGGCAGCCCGGCGAAAGTCGACTGTCCCTGAATGGATTTGAAGATGTCGCTCACAACCATGTTTGATGCGGTTCGTTACGTTGTAGTTCGCCGAAGCCATTTTACCCGATTCTTAAGCCCCAACCTGGGTGGACCGCTTTCTCACACCGAGAGAAGCATTGTGCCAAAACGTGACAATGATAGGCAAAAACTGACTCCTTTGGGTTGTTCACCACTTCACAGAGTTTCCTTTCCTCTGCACTGCAGTCGGCCGAATTGTTGCAGGGAAAAGGGTTATTGGGCTGATGGTACTTCTGTGCCGGCTCATGAACGATTGGCCCGATGGTTGCATCTAACCAATACAGTAAGACCGGGAGGCCGATTATGCTGAGCAAAGACGAGATGGCCAAGTTCCGGGAAGAGCACGAAGTGATGGAAAACTGGCGGACTGTTTCCCGCCACGTGGTCGCCGATCTGCTTGAAGCCTGCGCAATTTGCGGGACGCTGCGCGAGAAAGACCGCCTTACCCGTTGCCGCTGGTGCGAAGACGTCTATTTCTGCAAAGACGGCGTCTGCTCGCAGCAGCACCACATGGAAACCCACCCGGCCGTCGCCTTCTGGACGTGGTAAACGGCGCCGCCACGCGGGTGTGATTTCAATCGTCAACTATTTTTCTGAATCGGGCCGGTAGGTCGCCGAAGTCGTATCGGTCTCCCAGACGGTGACCGAGCGCATTTCGAGTTGGTGCTTGCGGACATCGCCCTCAATGCCTTCGCAAAACACCCTGGCCATGTTCTCTGCGGAAGGGTTGAGCTGGTCGAAGGGCGGAAGGTCGTTTAGGAAGCGGTGGTCCCACTTTTCGACCATCCCTTTGATGGCCGCGCGCAAATCCACAAAATCCATCAGCAGGCCAATTGAATTCAACTCCTCACCCGCCAGGGTCACGCGCACTTTGTAGTTGTGCCCGTGGACGTTCTCGCACTTGCCTTTATATCCGCGCAAGGCGTGTCCGGCGGCGAAGGTGTAGTCCACTGAGATTTCAAACATCGCGCCCTCTTTGTCCGTGGTCCGTCGTCCGTTGCCTATCGTCACCGTGTCCTGCGATGGCGCCTTCACAACTGACGACGGACAACTGACAACGGACAATTCACAATTCTCGCATGAAAGCCTTAACGTCTTCCAGACGATTCGTCTGCGCGTAAGCCGGAAGGCTTTCGCGAAACACCCTGCCGTAAGGTTTGCGCACGATGCGATGGTCGAGGATAACAAGCACGCCGCGGTCGGACTCGCTGCGGATCAATCGCCCAAATCCCTGCTTGAGCGCGATGACCGCTTGCGGCACTTGATATTCCTCAAAAGCATTGCCGCCGTCTTCGTTGATCAGGCGGATTCGCGCAGCCACCACCGGGTCGGTCGGCACCGCGAAGGGCAGCCGGTCAATGATCACCGCGCTCAGTTGTTGCCCCTGAACGTCCACGCCCTGCCAGAATGAGCTCGTGGCAAACAACACCGCATGCGGCGTCGAGCGGAAACGGTCAAGCAGCGCGGTGCGCGGCGCCGTGCCTTGCAAGAGCATCGGGTAGCGCACGCGCCTTCGGACGCTTTCGTAAACGTGGCGCATCTGCTGGTGTGAGGTAAACAAAACGAACGCCCGTCCGCGCGTGGCTTTGAGGATGTGCACGATTTCTTCCCCCGCCATGCGTGCAAAGTCCGGCTCGCGCGGGTCGGGCAGATGCGCCGGCAAATATAGCAACGCCTGGCGCGGGTAATCGAAATGCGAGGCGTGGATTTTTTCCTTGGCGTTCTGGCTTCCCAGCCGCCGCTTGAGGAAATCGAACGTCCCTCCCACCGTGAGCGTCGCGGAAGTCAGCACGATCGAGTCAACCTTGTCAAAAAGCCGCTCGCGCAGCAGGCCCGAGACGTCAATGGGCGAGGCTTCCAGAAACACGCCGCGCCCGCGCCGCTCCCACCAGAAAACGTAATTGCGGTCGCGGCTTTCGAGGACTATCTCAAAGTTGCCGCGCAGCTCCGCCGCGCGCTGCGCCAGCCGGTTGATTTCTTCCGGGCGGTCTTTAATGCGGCTGAATTCCGTTTCGAGGCGCAGCAGAGCGTTCAGGAGCGAGGAATAAACGCCGCGGTTTACTTCCAGAAAGCTCTCGCGATGGTCAAAGTTTGAGCGGCCGTCGCTCGCGGGAAAGAGATCGAAGAAAAGCTCGGCGCGGCGGCGCAGCTCTGCGACCGAGGCACGGACTTCCGCGCTGTCAATGCTTTTGAGGCGCAGCGTCGCTTCGGTGTCGCGCGCCAGTTCCTCGACGCGATAGTTCGAAACCTGCAATCCGAAATAGAGCGTCGCGACGTCTTCGATGTCGTGCGCCTCGTCAAAGACGATGCCCGCGTATTCCGGCAGTATGCTCGCGTACTCCATCTGCTTGAGCGCCAGGTCGGCAAAGAACAGGTGATGGTTTACGATGATGATTTCGGATTCGGCGGCGCGTTGATGCATCCAGGTGATAAAGCACTTTTCGAACTGTTTGCATTTCTGGCCGGTGCAGGTCTCGCGGCGCGCGTCAATCAGCGGCCAGAGCGCGCTCGAATCGGGAAGGCCGGCGAGCTCGGCCCGGTCGCCGGTCTCCGTGTGTTTTTCCCACTTACTAATCTCCGCGTACTGGTTAACGTCCTCCATCCCCTGGAGGACGGGCTGGTTTTCCATGTCGTAGAGTTTTTGCCGGCACAAATAATTCTGCCGGCCCTTCATGAGGGTGGCACGAAGTTGCGGAAAGAGCTTCTTCAAAAAAGGAATGTCTTTGAAAAAAATCTGCTCCTGCAAATTTTTGGTGCCGGTAGAGATCACCACGCGGCGACCGCTGCGAATGATAGGAACGAGATAGGCGAGCGTCTTGCCCGTGCCGGTTCCGGCTTCGGCGATCAAGTGATGGCGGTTTTCAAAGGCCGATTCGACCCCCTCGGCCATTTCGAGCTGCGAGTGGCGATATTCATAGCTGGGATGATGGCGCGCCAGCCATCCGCCGCGACCGAAGATCTTTTCGAGCGGAAGTTTCTCCGCCGCCTTTTTGCTGGTAATCGTCATCGCCGTCAACGCAGGTCAAGGGAAAGGATAGCATATCAACTTTTAGGATAATCTGCGGGCGAGGCAAAAGGAGTAAGGACAATGAGGCCGTAGACCCAGAAAACGTCAGACGAACGGGTTCTCGACGCGGAGGTTTCCGAACCGCTGTCCTTGACGAACGTCTTCACTGTAAAGAATTTCGAACTCGACTTCGATGGCTGCTGCAACGATCAGCGCGTCGTACAGATGCAGGTGGTGGCGCGCGCTCAAGTGGAGTGCTTCACCGCTCATTCATCTCGTTCCGGGTGAACCGGCGGCCGGCTCGGACGTGCCGCAGCCGCTTCATCAAGGATTCGACTCCCTGCGCGCTCCCCGATTGCGCTATAAATTGCTGCAACCATTCGCGGAAGGCCACATTCAGGAATTTGCCCTGGGAGCGGGCCACCTGCCGGGCCTGCTCGATTAGGTCTTCATCGGCTCTGAAGGTGATGTTTTTCATACGAATATGGTGTACACGAAAACCGTGTCCCCAGCAACCTTGCCCGCAAGGCCCGTGCTTGCTTCTTAAATTGTTCCGAGACCCTGTATACTCGCTCTTCGAACTTGCATGCCAAATCTTCCCCGCATCGTGATTCTCGGCCGGCCGAACGTGGGCAAGTCCACGCTGTTCAACCGCATTTGCGGACGGCGGCGGGCGCTGGTCGGCAACGAGCCGGGAATGACGCGCGACCGGCTCTACGCTCCCGCCGAATGGCTCGGCAAGCGCTTTGAAGTGGTGGACACGGGCGGGATGGTTCCCACCGATAAGGAATTGATTCCTGGTGAAATTTTCCGCCAGGCGCGCGTGGCGATTGAAGAAGCGGCGCACCTCATTCTGGTGGTGGACGCTCGCCAGGGCGCTGTCCCGCTCGACCAGGAGCTCGCCCAAATGTTGCGCCGCACCGGGAAGCCCCTGTCGCTCGCAGTCAACAAGGTGGACACCGACGAACTCGCGTCGCTCGCGGCGGAGTTTCACCGGCTGGGCATTCCGCAGATTTTCCCGGTCTCCGCCGAGCACGGACTGGGCGTGGACGACCTGCTCGACCACGTCACGGCGGAAATGGCCGCACCCGAGCCCGAGGCACCCGCCGCGCCGGATGTCATCCACGTGGCCATCATCGGGCGGCCGAACGTCGGCAAATCCACGCTCCTCAATCGCCTCTTGAACGAGGAGCGCTCGATTGTGACGCCCCTGCCCGGCACCACGCGCGATGCCGTGGACGCCGAGTTCGAGCGCGATGGGCTTCGCTTCCGCTTTGTGGATACGGCAGGCATCCGGCGCAAAGGTAAAACCAAACTGCTCGCCGAAAAGTTGAGCGTCGTCCAGGCGCGCAAGCACCTGGAGCGCGCCGACGTGGCGTTGCTGATTATCGACGCCGTGGAAGGCGTTACGGCGGTTGATGCCCACATCGGCGGCTACGCGCACGAGAGCCACCGCTCAGTGATTATCGTGGTCAACAAGTGGGACGCCGTCCGCAAAGGGCCCACCGCGACGGAGGACTTTACCGCCGACGTGCGGCGGCAC
Source organism: uncultured Acidobacteriota bacterium (assembly GCA_964481715.1). Classification (GTDB taxonomy): domain Bacteria; phylum Acidobacteriota; class Terriglobia; order UBA7540; family UBA7540; genus JAHEKS01. The sequence goes on from CAYZVR010000144.1 coordinate 6,792, forward strand.
ATGAAGTATCTGGAATACGCTCCCATCGTCTTCATTTCCGCGCTCAAGGGGCAGCGACTAGGGAAACTACTGGGGACCGTGGCGGAAGTGGCCGCCGCGCGGCGCGTACGGGTCGCAACGGCCGAGATCAACCGCTTCCTTGCGGAAGTGGACTTCGAGCGCGCTACGGTTCCGGGAGGAAAATCTTTCCGGCTCTATTACCTGACGCAGGCCTCGGCATCACCGCCCACCTTTGTTGCCTTCACCAATCAGGCCAAGCAACTTCACTTCGCCCTCGAGCGGTTTCTCATCAATCGTATCCGCGAGCGGTTCGGGTTCGTCGGCACGCCCATCGTCATCAAGGCGCGGCGGAGCAGGTAGGTCACGAGAAAACCCGAGGCCGGCGACCGGTCGGGCAGGGATTCCCTTGCGAACCACTGGTATTTGGCGGCCATAACCCATGCTATACTCGCGACAGGCAGGTGTCCCGAAAGGGCACTTCGATCAAAATGATCACCGGAATCATAAAATCCCGAAAGGGGGTTTATAAACCATGTCATGGGAAATGGCGGTCGTCCGTTCGCTTTTCCTCCTTATTCTCATCGCCGCTTCTTTTCATCTGCGGCCATTCCATCTATCGGCAGTGAACTCGGTTCTAGTCGGGGCATTGCTGGGTTTTATTTTCGTTTTCTTTGAGATGCGGCTGGAAAAAGCCAGCCTCAAAAAGCTCATCGGCGCCGCGGTGGGGTCCATCCTTGGCATTCTGGGCGCGCTGATGATCAGCCACCTGCTGAACCTGACCTCCATCGAGAAGAGTTCCATCTCGTTTCTTCAGGTTGCCCTGCTCATGCTGATGGCCTACGTGGGGCTGGTCCTGGGAGCCAACAAGGGCGACCTGCTGAACCTGGCCGCGCTGGGGGGGCTGTTCAGCGGCGAGCGCTCGCCTCGGAAGAATTACAAAATCCTCGACACCAGCGTCATCATCGACGGCCGGATCGCGGACGTGTGCGAGACAGGGTTCATTGACGGCATCATGATCGCGCCGCAGTTTGTGCTCCGCGAACTGCAATTGGTGGCCGACTCTTCCGAATCGCTTAAGCGCAACCGCGGGCGGAGGGGCCTGGACATCCTTCAGCGCATCCAGAAAATGGCCAACGTGCAAGTGCAGATTGTTGAGGACGATTTCCCTCAGGTCCGCGAAGTGGACATGAAACTGATCGAGCTGGCCAAGCTCTACGAGGGAAAAATCGTCACCAACGATTTCAATCTGAACAAGGTCGCCCAGCTCCAGGGACTTCCGGTGCTGAACATCAACGAGCTCGCCAACGCCTTAAAACCCATCGTGCTGCCGGGCGAAATCATGCGCGTCTTCATCCTCAAAGAAGGCAAGGAATATAACCAGGGGGTCGCGTACCTCGACGACGGAACCATGGTGGTGGTGGACAACGCCAAAAAGATGATTTCGAAGACCATCGACATCGCCGTAACCAGCGTCCTGCAGACCACGGCCGGCAAGATGATTTTCGGTAAATACGACGAGCGCAAGGCCATGGAGGCCGTCCACCAGTAACCCCGTTGGTCCGTTGTCCCCTGTCCAGAGTCCCTTGCAGAACCTGCATCCCCAGGCACATACTGTCCGCTTCACTTGGACACGGGCGGGCTGCATCGGACAAAGGACAACTGACAAGGGACTAAAGGTATGAGCGTTGTAGCCATCATCCCGGCGGCGGGCGTCGGCATCCGCATGGGCGGGGAAACTCCCAAACAGTTTCTCTCGCTCGAGGGCGTGCCGATTTTCGTCCACACGCTGAGGAAGTTCACCGCCTCCGACGTGATTGACGAGATATACGTGGCGCTGCGCGATGAAGATATGGACCGCGCAGGCCGGGACATCGACCGCGAGCACTTCTCGAAGCCCGTGCGCATGGTCCAGGGCGGCTCGACGCGCCAGGAAACGGTCGGGCGAGCGCTGGCCCAAGCGCCGTCCTCGACGGAAATCGTGCTGGTCCACGACGCGGTGCGGCCTTTTATCGAGCTCGAAATGATCAGCCGCGTTGTGGATGCGGCGCGCCGGGACGGCGCGGCCATCCTCGGCATCCCGAGCGTTGATACCATCAAGCAAATCGAGCGCCTGAAGATTCTCGGCACGCTTCCGCGCGAGCGCATTGTGCTCGCACAGACGCCGCAGGCTTTCCGCTACTCGGTCTTGCTAGAAGCCTTTACGCGCGCCGCGGCGGACGGCTTCAACGGCACGGATGAATCGAGCCTGGTCGAGCGGATGGGCCAGCCTGTGACGGTGCTGATGGGCTCGGACCGCAACATCAAAATCACCAAGCCTTCCGACCTGCCGCTCGCTCGCCTCTATATCGCTCAGGAGCGGGAGAAACAAAAAGTTGAAGGTTGAGAGCAAAGAGTTCAGCGTTGAGAGTTAAAAGTTCAAAACGAAAGACAGGGTGGACCGTGAGTGCGCGGACCAAGGAGCGCACATTGAACCCTCAACTCCCAACTCATAACTCTCAAACGGGATTCCGCATCGGCTTCGGCAACGACGTGCACCCACTCGTCGCAGGTCGCCGGCTGATTCTGGGCGGGGTGCGCATCCCCTTTGAGAAAGGCCCGGCGGGCCACTCCGACGGCGACGCGTTGTCGCATGCCTTGACGGACGCGCTGCTTGGCGCGGCAGCGCTCGGTGACATCGGCCGGCACTTCCCCGACAGCTCGCCCAAGTGGCACAACGCCCCGAGCCTGATTTTTCTGCGCCACACGCGAAAGCTTTTGGACAAGGCCGGCTACGCCATCGTGAACGTGGACTCGACCATCTCACTCGAACGCCCCCGGCTCGCTTCTT
>CAYZVR010000145.1:0-7930 GCA_964481715.1 uncultured Acidobacteriota bacterium
TCCATCGTGGCCACGCCTTTGAGTCCTTCCCACCAGGTTACGTTGCGCTCCGGGGATGCGTTCGAGGTCTTACGCCGGCGTTTTACGGGCGAGTCTCAATCTGGTGGCGAAACCTTCCTCCGTTCCTGGACTATCTACCTTGCCCCCTTTTCAAATCTCGAAACAGCAGAATTCGAAATTGTCGGCATCCGAGTCACAGAAAGCTCACTGCCCGCGGTCGAGATTCAGCTCCGCTATGACCTGGTGGGTGCAACAAAGGATGGCCTGCGCGAAGAACGACTTGGAATTTGGCAGACCGAATGGGTCCACGATGAGCCGAAGGGCTGGCGGGTTCGAAGTTGGAAGGCATCGGAGGAAACTTGCAGCCGGGTGCGCGGGCCGGCCTTCACGGATGTGACGGTCCACGCGCTCGGCCAGACCGAATCTTATAAGAATCAGATGCTGCGCGGGGCCGACACCTGGCGCACCGTGCTGGACGGTGCCTGCGGCATTGATGTTTACGGCAACCAGGGTGTGGCGGCCGGTGATATGGACAACGACGGCTGGGATGACCTTTACGTTTGCCAGCCCGCGGGCCTTCCCAACCGGCTGTATCGCAATCGCGGGGACGGGACCTTCGAAGACGTGACCGAGGCAGCCGGCGTGGCCGTGCTCGACAATACTGCGTGCGCGCTCTTCGCGGACTTCACTAATAACGGGCGGCAAGACCTTCTGGTCGTTGCCGACAGCGGCCCGCTTTTGTTTCTCAATCAGGGCAATGGAAAGTTCCTTCTCAAACGCGATGCTTTCAAATTCGCGCAGCCCCCCCAGGGAACTTTTACGGCAGCCGCGGCGTCCGACTACGACCGGGACGGGCTGCTGGATGTCTACTTCTGCGTGTATAACTATTACCTCGGCCTCGACCAGTACCAATACCCCGCCCCGTATTATGACGCTCAGAATGGCTCTCCGAATTTCCTTTTTCACAATGATGGAAGCGCGACCTTCCAGGACCGGACCGCCGCATCAGGAATGAACCGGAACAATAACCGTTACAGCTTTGCCTGCGGCTGGAGTGATTACGACCACGACGGCTGGCCCGACCTTTATGTCGCCAACGATTTCGGCCGCAAAAACCTTTATCGCAACAACCGCGACGGGACTTTCACCGACGTGGCCGAGGAAGCGGGCGCGGAAGACATCGGGGCCGGAATGGGCGTCGCCTGGTTTGACGCCGATAACGACGGGAATCAGGACCTTTACGTGACCGACATGTGGTCTTCCGCCGGAATGCGCGTCACGACGCAAGAAGAGTTTCAGAAAAGTGAACCCGAAAATATCCGCGCCCTTTACCGCAAACACGCGCGCGGCAACGCTCTTTTACGGAATCGGGGAAACGGTCACTTCGAGGACGTCACTCTGCAGGCGGGAGTCGAGACGGGCCGCTGGGCGTGGTCCGCGGACGCCTGGGATTTCGACCACGACGGGTTTCCGGACCTCTACGTTGCCGACGGTTACATCTCCGGCCCTGACACTCGAGATCTTTCCAGCTTCTTCTGGCGGCAGGTTGTCTCGCAGTCCCCCCGGAATCTCAGCCCCTCGACAAATTACGAGCGCGGATGGAACGCCATCAATGAGCTGATTCGTTCCGACAGGTCCTGGAACGGTTACGAGAGAAACGTGTTTTTTGCCAATAACCGCGACGGAACGTTTTCGAATGTTTCCGGCGCTTTGGGAATGGACTTCCGGGAGGACGGCCGGGCGTTCGCGCTGGCTGACCTGGATCACGACGGCAGGCTGGAAGTTATTCTCAAAAATCGCAATGCTCCGCAATTGCGAATCCTGCGCAACAACTTGCGGGAACTAGGCGCTGCCATCGCTTTCCGACTGCGCGGGCAGCAGAGCAACCGCGACGGAATCGGGGCCGGGGTGACGGTTGAAACGGGAGAGCTTCGCCAGACGAAGTTTCTCCAGGCGGGCTCGGGCTTTCTATCTCAACATGCGAAAGAGCTCTTTTTCGGCCTTGGCAAAGCTCCCGGGAGCGTGAGCGCTACCGTCCGCTGGCCCAACGGCTTGATCCAGAACTTCGCGAATTTGCCCGTCAACCATCGAATCGAAATCCAAGAGGGCTCCGGAAAATTCGCGGCCGAACCTTTTCGGTCCCCGGCGCCTGCCCTCACTCGCCCGGCGGTTCCGCAGATCCCCGAGCCCTTGCCACAGTCGGCCGACACCTGGCTCATCGAGCCCCTGCGCGCTCCGGATTTCACGCTCCCCGACCTCGAGGGTCGAACGCATTCCCTTCAATCCTATCGGGGACAGCCTGTGCTTCTTAATTTTTGGGCAACGGAAAATCCCGCTTGCAACGAGGAACTGCGCCTTTTCCAAAAATACCAGACTTCATTCGCCTCACACCGCCTTCAAATCCTCGCTTTGAATGTCGATTCTCCCAGTGAAGTCGAACGGGTTCGTTCTTTCGCCGACTCCAAGGGGCTGACGTTCGCCATTCTGCTCGCCAACGAAGAAGTGGCTGGTTTATATAATGTCATTTATCGTTACTTGTTCGACCGCCGGAGAGACCTGGGGATTCCGACTTCATTCCTTGTGGATGAGAACGGCGCGATCATCAAAATTTATCAGGGCCAGGCCGACCCAGGCCGCGTGCTGGAGGATTTGAGTTCCCTGCCTCGCACGCCGGCCGACCGCGTCAGCAAAGCCCTTCCCTTCGGAGGAACGTTGTACGGCGGGCAATTCCGCCGGAACGATTTCACTTACGGCGTTGCTTTTTTCCAGCACGGATATCTCGAGCAAGCCGTCGCGTCCTTCCAGCAAGTCATCGCGGCCAGGCCCGACTATCCGGAAGCTTTCTATAACCTGGGAACCCTTTACTTGAAAAAGAACGATTTTGCGGAAGCGCGCACGCATCTCGAGCAATCCGTCAAGCTCCGGCCCGACTACCCGGACGCCTGGAACAATCTCGGTATGATTGCCGCCCAGGCGGGGCGGACCGACGAAGCCATTCGCGACTTTCAAAAGGCCCTGAGCCAGAAGCCGGATTACAGCATTGCGTTACAAAATCTGGGAAACCTTTATCGCCGCCAGGGCGCGTTGGACGAAGCAGAAAAGTTGCTGGGGCAGGCGCTGAGGATGGATCCCGAAGACCCGGAAATCAACTACAGCATGGGAATGCTTTTCGCGCAGAAGAACGATCTCGGCCGCGCGGAAGAGTACCTTGAAAAGTCGGTGAGACTTCGCCCGGATTATCCCGATGCGCTCAACAATCTGGGAGTGCTTTTGGTTCGCGAAGGGCGTCCCCAAGAAGCTTTAGCGAAATTCGAGGAATGCATTCGCGTGGCCCCCAATTTCGACCAGGGTTACCTCAACCTGGCGAGAATCTATGTAATCTTAGGCGAGAAAGAGAAAGCCAGCGGCGTATTGCGACAGCTCTTAGACCTTCAACCGCAACACAAAGCAGCTCAACAGGCTCTCGATCAACTCCAGCGATAGTCTTGGCTGCACCTTTGAAGTAAAGTAAGGGCGAGGGGAATTGGAACGAAGATGGCCGGGGGAATCTCAGATCGGACTTCAAGGGGCGGCTTGGGAAGAAGCTGGAAGTTCGTCGGCACAATAGGCATTTACACGATCATCGCATTTTCTTTTCCGTGTGCCGCTCTGCAAACGGGCCAACCCGCGGGGAAAGCTCGAACTGCGCCGGAGGCGAAGTCGCCCTTCTTTGAGGCCGAGGAACTGCTCCGCCGGGGTTCCGATGAAGAGGCGAAGAAGAAAACCCTCGAGACTCTCAAGCTCTATCCTACAAGCATTGAGGGTTACAACCTGCTCGGGTTCATTTACGCCCACCAAAAGGACTACGAACCCGCGATCGAGTCCTTCCAGCACGCCTTGAAGCTCGATCCCAACTCCACCCGGAGTCACGTCAACCTGGGGAATATCTTCGTCGCGCAGGAGAAGTTGGAGGTTGCGGAGAGAGAGTTCCGCGCGGCGTTGCGGCAGGAACCCTCCAATCGTGATGGAAATTACAATTTGGGTCTGGTCCTGCTGGCCCGCGGGCAGCCTTCGGATGCCATTGGTTTTTTCCAGAAGGTACACCCTGCGGATGCGGGAACTCTCTTCAACCTGATCCGGGCTAATTTGCGCGCGGGCCACACCGCAGAGGGATTGAAATTGGCGGCGGAACTCTCCGCCCAGGGCAAAGATGACGTTCGGTTGCACTTCACGCTGGGGGGATTGCTCGCCTCCGAAAAGCAGTACGAGGCTGCCCAGCACGAGCTGGAAAAAGCCAACGCCCTAGAGCCCGGGACATTTGAGATCCTTTACAACCTCGCGCAGGCCTACCTCCGGACTTCCGACGATGCCAAGGCGGAGCTCGTTTTGCAACGCGCGCTTAAATTGCGCCCCGATTCGGCCGAAGCCCTCACCCTTCTCGCGCAAGCTTATTCGGGGCAGAAGAGAGTGGTCGATGCCCTGGAATTGTTGGTGCGCGCCCGGAAACTTGCTCCGCAAAATACCGATGTCATTTTTTTGATGGCGCGGCTGAGCATGACGCAGCGCTACTTTGAAGATGCCATTCCCCTGTTGGAAGAAGGCCTCAAGATCGCCCCAAAAAGGGCAGACCTGCACGCGGCGCTGGGGGAGAGCTACTTCATGGCGGGAAAAGTGGAGAAGGCAATGGGCGAGTTCAACACTCTAATCGAGCTGGACCCAGCGGCGCGCTCCTACGTTTTCATGGGTCTCTGCTACCGTAATCTGGGACGGTTTGACGAAGCGAAAAAATACTTTGAGCAAGGCTTGAAGCAGGATCCTCGCAATCCCTCCTGCCTGTTTAATCTGGGTTACATCGAGAATCGGCAGGGGAATTATGCCCAGGCGGAAAAACTATTTAACGAAGCTCTCCAGTCAAATCCTGACTATTCCGAAGCACTGCTCGAACTGGCCAGCGTTCGGATCAACCAGAAGCGATTCGAAGAGGCTGCGGAATTGCTGAGGAGATATGTCCGAATCAGCCGCGACCCCGCCCCGGGTTATTACAAGCTCGCCCTGGTCGAGCGCAACCTCAACCAGAAGGACGCTGCACAGAGAGACATGAAAGTCTTTCAGACCCTTTCGAAGGATTCCTCTTCGGGTCCGTATCCGTACCAGCATTTGTTCGACTACCTCAACAACCGGGCGAGTCTTCCCGCCGGGGCGCAAACCCAGCTGGATCTTGCCGAGCTGATCGACCAGACTCAGAAGCATCCGGAGCAGCCGCAAAACCTTTTCATGCTCACCGAAACCTATTTGAAGCTCGGAAAAACCCGGGAGGCTGCGGAAACTGTCGCCAAACTCGACCAGGTCAGCGGCGGGGATTTTCGGACTCAGGCAGGCATCGGCGTGTTGCTCGCCCGCTACCGTTTGTTTAACGATGCCATTCAGCACTTTCAGGCGGCGCTCCAAGCTAATCCCGAATCCGACGACGTGAAATTTGATTTAGCGAATGCCAATTTCCAGACCGGCGCTTACGCTCAGGCGCTCGAGGCCGCGCAGCAAATTTCACAGAAGGGCCGGCAGGATGACGCGGTGCTGGCCCTGCTCGGCGATATCTACGCACACCTTGGCCAACTCGCCGAGTCCACGCAGATTTTTAGTGACGCGATTCAAAGGAATCCCGATAACGACCAATATTACCTGTCGCTCGCCTTAACGGAACTCCGTGCCGGAGACCTCGCGGCCGCCGATGACATTTTGCGAAAGGGCCTAACGCGCATTCCGGATTCCGGCAAGATTCTTTGGGGCATCGGCATCGTGGCAGCCTTGCAGGGAAAGACCGATCTGGCCGAGCAACACTTGCAGCGCGCCGTGGATTTGTTGCCCGAGTGGTCCGGCAGTTATTCCGCCCTGGGCGTTTTCTATTACCAGACGGGCCAGGTTGCCAAGGCACGCGAGGTTCTCAACCGCTTTACTCAAAAAAATCCGCACGGCGGCTTGGATGTGGATCGGATCGAAAAGGCGCTTGCCCAGGCTCCGGAAAACACGTCATCCGAACCCGTACCCCTTTCCTCCAACGCAAAGCGCCAGTTCCTTCAAATGGCCCTCTCCCTGGCCGACCGGACTCTCTGAATCCTGCGACGGGAAACTTCGGGTTGAGCGGGCTGGCCGCGCGGGCTAGAATGCGATGGCCCGTTGAACGTGTATCGCGAAGTCCGCCGCAACATGATGAGTTGGATGTTCGTGTGGGACTTGCGGAAGTCAATCGGACCGGACCGCGCAGGCAACCCTTCTACCGTGGCGTGGGTCTGAAACGTCTGGGCGCAGGATTTCCGGTGGTGATCAATTTGGGTTCGACAGGACTCGGCCCGGGCAATTTGTGAATGGGAAAAGAAACCAAATGGAACAGCCGGCTTGGCCCGCGAGCGAAAGGGCTGGCGTGCCTCGTTTTCGCCGGCACGATCGGCGGCGCATTTCACTCTTCAGCGCAACAGTTGCCACCATCGCCCTCCCCTTCACCCGGAGTTCCTGTTCGGTACACCAGTATCCGCAAGCCCGCGGGAATTTCGTTTCTACAGGACGCCACCCAGACCGAAGAAAGGTATTATCTCGAGACCATGGGGACCGGCGTGGGCTGGATTGATTATGACCAGGACGGGCTCATGGATCTCTACTTCGTTCAGTCGGCCGCGACTGACATCTACAAGCCGCCGCGACCCCTTCGCTCCGCGCTTTACCACAATAACGGTGACGGAACTTTTTCCGACGTGACTGAAAAAGCCGGAGTCGGTGGTGAGGGACATTACGGCCAGGGCGTGGCGGTCGGCGACTTCGACAACGATGGCTTCTCGGACCTCTACGTCACGGGCTACGGCAGCGCCCTTCTCTATCATAATAACGGCAACGGAACTTTTACCGACGTGACCACCAAGGCCGGCGTGGCCGACGAGCGCGGGTGGTCGAGCAGCGCCGGCTGGTTCGACTACGACAAAGACGGCTACCTCGACCTCGTGGTCTGCAACTACATCGAATGGAGTCCCCAGAATAATATCTGGTGCGGAGAACGCCGGCCGGGCTACCGCTCCTACTGCCATCCGGACAATTATAAGGGGCAGAAAACCAAGCTCTACCACAACAACCACGACGGAACGTTTACCGACGAGAGCGATAAGTCCGGGGTCGGCAAGCCCGAGTCCAAAGGCATGGGCGTGGTGCTGGCTGACTTCAACGGCGACGGCTGGCCGGACATTGTCATTGCCAACGATACGTGGCCGAATTTTCTTTTTCTCAACAAACATGACGGCACGTTCGAGGACGTGTCGTTTGTCTCGGGAGTGGCGGACCGGGAAGAAGGCCGCTACGAAGCCGGCATGGGCATTGACGCAGCGGACGTGGACGGCGACGGCTGGCTCGACATCTATGTCACTCACCTGGACTTCGAGCTCAATCGCCTTTACCACAACAATCACGACGGGACGTTCGACGACTACACGTACCGCTCCGGCATCGGGAACAAAGCCATGATGCTGAGCGGCGTGGCGATGGAATTTCTCGATTACGACAACGACGGCTGGACGGACATCCTGCAGTTGAACGGCGCCATGCTCGACAACGTGCACCTCTACCATAGCGAGGTCACTTACAAAGAGCCTTTGCTGATGTTCCGCAACCTGGGACGCGGCCAGTTCGACAAGGTCTCGGACACCCTCGGGCCCGATTTCATTAATCCGATTGCGGGACGGGGGCTTGGTGTGGCGGACTTCGACAACGACGGCGATCTCGACATCGCCACCAACAATCGCGGCGATTATCCCGAATTGCTGCGCAACGACGGCGGCAACGCCAACCACTGGCTGGAAATTCAGTTGGTCGGAACGCGCTCCAATCGCGACGGCATTGGCACAAGCCTCAAGCTGGTCACCGATGGCTTTGAACAAATCCAGCAATCCAAGGGCGGAAGGAGCTACATGTC
>CAYZVR010000145.1:7940-9602 GCA_964481715.1 uncultured Acidobacteriota bacterium
GCGACTCGCGGATTCACTTTGGGCTGGGCAATCGCGCCAAGGTGGAATCGCTGGAAATAACCTGGCCAAGCGGCCAGGTGGACCGTCTGGCCCGGATTCCTGCCGATCAAATCATCACGGTCAAGGAAGGCGCGGGAATTGTGCCGCGTGCTTTCCCCAGAGTCGTTGCAAAGTGAAGCGGCCCTGACGGTTGATTTCGGACGTTCGGTCACAATCTGGTATTTTCAGCGTGGCGAGTTTCGCCTTGCTCGGTCATTCAACCATGAAATTTCCCCGGCGCCAATTTCTCGGTTCTTCCACCATCCTCCTGGCGGGTTCGCTCCTGGAGGCGCTCGCGACTCCCTTGTGGAAATGGAGAGGGAAGCCGGTTCTCGAGGCTGCGACCCTTCCGAATCCCGAAGGCGCATCGCCCGTGACCTTTGTGAATGTCGCAAAAGAGGCCGGGCTAAACGCGCCAAACGTTTGGGGCGGCGTGGATCACAAGCGGTACATCATCGAGGCCAAGGGCAGCGGGCTGGCCTTTTTCGATTACGACCACGACGGCTGGCTGGACATCTATCTGACCAACGGAGACCGGTTGGACACCCAGTGGCCGGAAGGCAAAGCTCCCACCTCACATCTGTTCAAGAATAACCGCGACGGAACTTTCACCGACGTGACCGAAGGTTCGGGGCTGGCAGTGACGGGATGGCAGACGGGCGTCTGCGTCGGCGATTACGACAACGACGGCTGGGACGATTTGTTCTGCTGCTTCTGGGGACACAACATCCTCTTTCACAACAACGGCGACGGCACCTTCACGGACGTGACGCGCAAGGCCGGACTCGGACAAGATCGCATCCGTTGGGGAGCCGGTTGTACCTGGATTGATTACGATCGCGACGGTTCCCTCGATCTTTTTGTGTGCAACTACATCCAGCTCGACCCCAAAAAAGTCCCCGCCCCGGGCGAAACGAACTATTGCCAGTGGAAAGGAATTCCGGTCATGTGCGGCCCGCGCGGCCTTCCGGGTGATACCAACATCCTCTATCACAACAACGGCGACGGAACTTTTACGGATGTGTCCGAAAAATCCGGAATCCTTCAGCCCGGGCCGCACTATTCCATCACCGCCGTTTCCTACGATTTTGACAACGACGGGTGGCCGGATATTTACGTGGCCGTCGATTCCCAGCCGAGCATGCTGTTCCACAACAATCGCGACGGAACTTTTACCGACATCGCAGTGATGGCGGGCTGCGCCTACAGCGAAAATGGCCACGAGCAGGCGGGCATGGGGGTCGCGGTAAGCGACTACGATGGCGACGGCTGGTTCGACATTTTCAAAACGAATTTCGCGGACGACACCTGCAACCTGTATCACAATAACGGAGACGGAACTTTTACGGACGTGACGTTCGCCTCCGCGATCGGCGTCAACTCCCAGTATGTCGCCTGGGGCTGCGGTTTCGTGGACTACGACAACGACGGCTGGCCGGACATCATCCAGATCAATGGCCACGTTTATCCCGAGATTGACGAACACGAAATCGGCCAGACCTACAAGAACCCGCGCCTGGTGTACCAAAACCTGGGAAACGGAAAATTCAGAGATGCTTCGGCGGAGATGGGCACCGGAATCAGCGAGCGCTTCACCAGCCGCGGCGCGGCCTTCGGCGATTT
>CAYZVR010000146.1:0-4905 GCA_964481715.1 uncultured Acidobacteriota bacterium
CTTTCGCTCCTTCCCTGCGAAAGGTTTGATGCCTCTTCTCGGATTTTTCTGTTACCTCCTCGCGCCTCAGGATAAAATATTCGCATGACGGGACATCCGGAACCGAACGAAGCCGCGCCGTACTACTTCACCTACATCAACCGAATCTCGACCGACAACATCGTCGGTCTGCTCGAGACTCAATTGGACGAAACGCTGGGGTTCCTGCGAGGAATCTCCGAGGAAAAATCCCTGCACCGCTACGCGCCGGAAAAGTGGAGCATCCGCCAGGTTCTGAACCACGTCAACGATGCCGAGCGCGTCTTCCTGTTTCGCGCCTTCTGGTTTGCCCGCGGCTTCGACAGCCCGCTGCCGAGTTTCGAGCAGGATGTTTCCGCCGGCGCGGCTCGCGCCGACGATTTTTCCTGGGCATCTCATGTCGAGGAATTTCGCGAAATACGCCTGGGGACTCTGGCCATGTTCCGGAATCTCCCTGCCGACGCCTGGATGCGAAGCGGCATAGCCAGCGGAAATTCGTTTACGGTCAGGGCGCTCGCTTACATTCTAGCCGGCCACGTCGCCCACCACAGCGCGATCCTTCAGGAACGATATTTATAGCCTCGGTGTGAGCGTGAGTGCCACCGGCGGCCGAGATTTTTCTCCCAGGAGAATCTAGGCGGGGTATGGGCCGGCAGTTTCGAAAACGTGCAGAAGCTGGGCAATCCCCAACAACTCCCGGACATATTTATTCAAGTTGACCAACTGAAAATCGCACCCTGAAGTTTTGGCAGAAACGTAAACGCATACCACCGCGCCGATTCCGGAACTGTCCATGTGGGTCAGACGACCCAGGTCCAGGACGATTTTCTTTGTGCTCGGGATGACTCGCCTGACGTTCGTCTTGAATGTCTGGGTAAATTCAGCGGTCAGCCAGCCACTGCATTGAACGACCGTCACGTCTCCGTCGGTGTCAATTCGGAGTTTCAAGCGGGGACGATCGGCTGAATCTTTCGGCATTAGTGTCCCCCCCAGATGTTTGATCGCGATTTGGTCATCCTGCGGCGCCGAAGACTTTTTGACCTCTTCAATATTAGCACAGACATAGACTAAATGTCTGTGGGGTTTCAAATACCAAAACTAATAGCCCGCGTCAAATGCTTTCTGGTCCCCACCCAATGCCCACGCTCGGATTCGCCCTCGCCTGCATTTCCTCCGTATGGTCTCTAATCGTCGGTTTGGGCATGGCTCTTTAATCGGACCGCGACCCATCGGCCAGTTAGACGATGCTACCGATCATCGGCTGCGACTCTCTTCTTACCCGGTTGGCTTCGTTTGGGTTCGTTCCAATGCCCGACCCTTTAGAATCAATCACGTAGCGGCTTCGTTCCATCAAGAAATGGATTGTTTTGATTTTTGCCATTTTGTCGTCGCCGAGCCCGGAGGGCACTGAGAGCCTCCCGCAGCCATTTCGGCGGGAGTTTCTGTGGAATCAGGTCCGTGGACTGTTATACCATGTGCGAAGGAGCGCGGCGCATGTCTGGTACCCTAAAGAATATTTTCACGATGGGTCATTCCAATCTGGAGCCTGGAGAGTTTCTGACCCTGTTGGCTCGCGCCGAGGTGGAGGTGGTTGCGGACGTTCGCAGCCGCCCTCAGAGCGCCCGCTTCCCCCAATTCAGCCAGGCGGTCTTGGAAAATATCCTTAAAGACGAAAAGATTGTCTACACTTTTTTCGGAGAGGAACTAGGCGGGAGGCCGGATGACCCTGAGGCTTACCGTGACGACGGCAGAGTGAACTACCGCGCGCGGCGGCGGTCTTATGCGTTCAAAGCCGGCCTTGATCGCCTCCTCAAGTTATCTCAGGAAAAGACCGTCGCCGTGCTGTGCGCCGAAGAAGACCCCCTGGAGTGCCACCGGTTCTTGATGATTTCGCCGGAGCTCGTGGCATCCGGCATTTCTCCCCTGCACATCCGAAAGGACGGCTGCCTCGAAACCCAGGAGGCTGCAGAAAATCGCCTTCTCGAAGCTCACCGCTTTGCGAGTGTCGCGGCGAATACTCTGTTTCCCGAAGCCCGAACGGAAGCGCTCGAAAAAGCGTACGAGCTGCAAGCCGAAAAATTCGCCTTCCGTGTGGACCCGGCAATGCTCCACGTTGGGTGATCGCTGCGCGGGTTCGTCCCGACGACGCTGTAGCGCCGCTCTGCGAGCGGCGAACGACTGATTCCAAAAGGCGCTGCCTTATTCTCTTGGGGCATCCAGCCGGGATGCTCGCCGTCGGTATTTGCGCGTAGAATTGAGGCATGGGTACCCCACCAGAGCCGAACTATCCTCCCATTAAGCGGTCGATAGGCGTCACACCTGCAGAGAATTACTTGGCATACCTCTGCGAGTCCACGTTTCTGTCCTTGTGGAGCTATCCCACCTTATACCGCGACCAACGAGCCGACAGGACGGGTGACGGCAAAGAGATCTGCGACCTCCTCGTGGTGTTCGGAAACGATGTCGTCGTTTTTTCCGACAAGCACTGCCAGTTTCCGGACACCGGAAACCTCGAGCGCGACTGGGATCGATGGTTCCGGCCAGCTATCCTGAAATCCGCTCGGCAGGTCTGGGGCGCGGAAAGATGGATTCGGAAGTTTCCAAATCAGATATTTCTCGACCGAAAGTGCAAGCAACCATTCCCGCTGGGGCTGCCAGACATTGCGGACGCGCGGTTTCATTTGATCGTCGTCGCGCATGATGTATCGAGGCGCTGCAAGGCGGCCCTCGGCGGTAGCGGCAGCCTGATGATCTTGACGGACGTGAAAGGTGAATCGGCCCATACCGCCCCGTTTATTGTTGGCGACCTCAACCCACAGAAGAGGTTCGTTCACATTCTAGATGACACATCCCTCAACATATTGATGGAAACACTTGATACGGTCTCAGACTTCACTGCTTACCTACGGAAAAAAGAGGAATTGCTGCGATCTGGGAAACACGTTTTCGCTGCCGGGGAAGAAGAATTGTTGGCAAATTATCTCAAAGTCATGAACTCAAGAAATGAGCACGACTTTGTGGTCCCCGACGATGTTAGTGCAATCGCCTTTGACGAAGGAGGTTGGAGGGCCTTCGAGAGAAGCCCCCAGAGACTAGCTCAGATCGAGGCAAACGAGATTAGCTACGTATGGGACCGGCTCATCGAGAAATTCAATAGCTACGCATTGGACGGAACTCAAGAGTATTGCTCGCCGCCAGGATTTTTGACATCGGAACGAGTTTTGCGTTTCCTGGCACGCGAGCCAAGGTTCCGCCGCCGCATGTTGGGTAAAGCAATCATAGAAATCCTAGAAAAGACTCCGACCAACCTTCGCAGGTTAAGAGTCATGCCCCCGTTGTTACCTGGGAGCCCGTATTTTGTGTTCCTACTCCTTCCGGTTTCCAAGAAGCGCTCATACCAGGAAAACAGAACCGCTCGGCTGAAATTCTTGGAGGCAAGTTGTAGGGTGGTTAAAGTTCAATTTCCGGACGCATTGGATATCGTCGGCATTGCCACCGAAACCGGGATGTCCGAGGATGGGCGGTCTGAAGATGTGGTCTACCTCGACGCCCGACAATGGAACGAGGCAATGGAACGCGAAGCAAGGCGGGTCCAACAAGATCTTCGAATCCTAGTGAATACGACCCGTACGAAGTTCTTTGAACAGGAATACCCTGACGCAAGGCGCGCCGGAAAGGTGCTCGCAATCCTGAAAAATCCTCGGAATAAACCCTGTCCTTGTGGAAGCGGGAAAAAGTACAAGAGGTGCCACGGTTTGCACTGAGAAAAGCCCACAATTGGGGGCGGGCGAGTGTGGCCATGAGCGGCAGTGGCGCGCTGGGAGCGCCGTAGTTGTACTCACCCGGCGGTCATAGCCCGCAATCACTTCTTGAACAGGTTCTCAAACGCCGAGCGGGCGTCGGTGGGCTTGGGAGAAGACGTTTCGCGCTCGACGGTTGTGCGAGGCGCATAGAAAGTGCAATCGTTCCGGGCGTCTTTTTTGGGGATGCGTTCCGGAATGGGTTTCGAGCACTCGAAGCGCGCCGCGGGATCGAAATAGACGCACTGCTTGCAGCTATGCAGCTCGAAGCCGCAGCGCGAGCATTTGCCCGTGACGTCGACATCCGCAGCGAGGATGGTCCCGCAACTTGCGCAACGCACCACCGAGCGTTTGCCGGGCATGTTCGGAGTGCGCGGTCCCAGGCGCTCGGCTTTCGGCTGGGGTTTTTTCTCGGACCGTTCGCGGGTGCCGCCCGAGTCCTTGTAGCCTCGCTGTCGATATTTTTGGTCGCCCATCATTTACCCCCTTGAAACGGACGCCTCCCCGGTCGGTAGGCAAACGCAGAAGGCCGGTTCCGCCTTGCGGGACCAGCTCAGGAAGGAAGGGTCAGGCGGAAGCTTCGCCCGAAAACACCAGGCTCATCGCCGGCTCCCAGGAAAGATACACGCGCGCGCCGCGCTCGACGCCGTTCGTGTGCACGGCCCGAGAGCCCGTCGCGGCGGGTTCGCGCGCCACCAGCCTTTGCCCGCTTTCCAGCGCCACGGACCACCGCCGGCTGTCACCTTCGTAAATGGACTCTTCCACGACGCCGGCCAGAAGGTTTTGCGGCTCGGGCTCGGGAGGCGCGAGCGACAAGCGGACGGCTTCCGGCCGCACCGCAAGCGTCGCGTGGACTCCTTCGGCCAGGTCCGCCGTGTGGTTCGCCCAAAGCGTTACTCCGCTCGCCGTTTGGAAACGCTGGCCGTCGGACGACCGGCCGGTACAACTGACTTCGATGAAATTGTTCACACCCATGAACTCCGCCACGAACCGTGTACGCGGGTGCTCGTAAATTTCTTCGCCCGTGCCCACTTGCTCGAGGCGCCCGCGGTTGATGACCGCGATGCGGTCGGACATCACCAGCGCC
>CAYZVR010000146.1:4915-9601 GCA_964481715.1 uncultured Acidobacteriota bacterium
GCCTCTTCCTGATCGTGCGTGACGAAGATGAAGGTGATGCCCAAGCGCTCGCGCAGGCGGCGCAGCTCCACCTGCATCTCGTGGCGGAGCTTTTGGTCGAGCGCTCCGAGCGGCTCGTCGAGCAGCAGCACCGCGGGCTCAAGCACCAGCGCGCGCGCCAGCGCCACGCGCTGCTTCTCGCCCCCGCTCAACTGATGCGGAAATCGCTGCTCTTTACCCGGCAGGTCCACAAGTTCGAGCACCTGCCGCACGCGCCGCGCGATTTCACTTTCCGCGAGTTTCCGCTGCTCGAGCCCGAATGCCACGTTGCGGAAAACATTCAGATGCGGAAAGAGCGCGTAATGCTGGAAAACGGTGTTGACGTTGCGGCGGTACGGCGGGAGCGAGGAGGCATCCTTGCCGTCCACCAGGATGGCGCCCTGCTGAGGCTGCTCGAAGCCCGCCACCAGGCGCAGCAGCGTTGTCTTGCCGCTGCCGCTCGGGCCGAGCAGCGTCAAGAATTCGCCGCGCCGGACGGCCAGTGAAAAATCTTCAAGCGCCGTGTGCTGGCCGTAGCACTTTCTGACGTTGCGGAGTTCGACACTCAAACTCATCGGCTGGCGGCCGAGCCCAGCTTCTCGCCATCCGCCCTGAAAAGAGTCGGCGAGCCTGGACGTCCCGCTCGGGAGGTCCGCTTGCCGTCACATTGAAGCAAGTTGACGGCGCGTGTCAAGAGTTTATCGAGGCACCGGCAACATTTCTCCAGAGTGCCTGTGGTCGCGCGGCCGGCAGACTTCTTTCGCCGCGGCGGTTCTGTTTCTGCCAGGCGTGGCGCTGCGCTGCGTTACGCCTTCAGCCAGCCGTTTACGGGAACCTCGCCGGGATGTTTGGGCTTGTAGGGCCAGGTAATTTTCTTGCCGGTGCCCGCAGATTCGTACGCAGCGTAAATAATTTCGAGCGTCGCGCGCCCGTCCTCGCCGATTTCCTGCGGCGTTTCGTCGTTCAAGATGCAGCGGATGAAGTGGCGCATTTCGTGCGGGAAGCCGTAGAGGTGCGCCTCTTCGAAAACGGTAAACGTCCAGCCCTTGGTGTCTCCCGCCTTTTCAACCGCGTAATCGTAACCCGTCGAGCTGTAGGTCTCCATGGAGCTTCCCCGCAGCAAGTCGCAATAAATCACGCCCGCGGTGCCATAAAGCTCGATGCGGTCGTCCATGCCGCCGTGCTTCGCCCAACTGTCTTCGATGACGGCGATGCCGCCGCCTTCAAATTCGAGAATCAGGACCGAGTTGTCCTCGGCCTGGGTGCGCCCGGTGTGCAACACGCGCTGACAGTGCGCGACGATGCTCTTCGGCTTGGGCTTGCCGTACATCCAGCGCGCCCACTCGATGCCGTGGCAGCCCATATCCATGATGGCGCCGCCGCCCGAACGCTTGACGTCGTAGAACCAGTCGGAGTGCGGTCCCGAGTGCTTCTCGCCCTGCTTCACCATGTAGAGTTTTCCGACGGCGCCCTGCTCGACCAGCTTTTTGGCGCGAACGTACTTGGGCGTGAAGCAGATGGTTTCCGCGTACATCAATTTCACTTTATGTTTCTTGCACGCGGCGATCATCGCGTCCGCGTCGTCGAGCGTGTGCGCGAGTGGCTTTTCCAAAATGACGTGCTTTCCCGCTTTCGCCGCGGCCTCGACCACCGGGCGGTGCAGGTCGTTCGGAATGCCGACGACCACCGCGTCCACATCCTTGCGCTCGACGAGCTTCCGGTAATCGGTGACGGCGACGGGGATTTTCCACTTGCGGGCGAACTCCTCCACGTGCGCCTTGTTGGGAGAGCAGGCGGCGACCAGCACCGCCTCCGGCACTTCCTCAAAGGCTTCGGCGTGTATGTTGGAAGAGAACGCCGACCCGATGACACCTACGCGAACCTTGTCCATACATCTCCTCGCGGAAAAGGGGGGCGCGCCGGGGGAAAGTCTGCGGGCGCCACCTCTTATGGTTGATTTTTCTTTTGTTTGGGAGCGAACGTGCGAACCTGCGCAAGCACGGCGAGAATTTCCTTTTCGCTCAGTTTGTCGGCGAAGCCCACCATGGCCGTGTCTTTCTTGCCGTTTTTGATGACTTCCAGGATTTCGCTGTCCTTAACGGAAGCCTGCCACTTCGGGCTGGTGAAGTCGGGCGTCTTCAGCGCCGAGAACCCTTTGCCGTCAACGCCGTGACACATCGCGCATTTGGCCCGGAAGATCTCGGAGCCGTTCGGCTTCTCCGCGGCCTGGAAGGTCGAAATCCCGATCACCAGCGCAAACGCGGACAATGTCAAAAACAAACTCGCTCGCTTGGAAATGTTCATAGCATCCTTGTCCTTTAGGTTTGATGCTCGGGATGAGTGCAGGCGCCGGGAAATTCCGTGTGATAATCGTCCCCGCCGTATTCCAATTCCTGCTCCATGCCGATCTTCGACGTGTAGTAACCGAAAATGGTCAGACCTTTGAGCTCTTCGAAAAACTCGACGCCCGGCTTGTCTTTGGGATTCGAGTTGTTCGGGTCGGCAAGCGGTTCGAGCAGCGCCGACTGCTGCTCCGGCGCGAGCTTGACGAACGGCGCGCCGTGCGCGGTGAGGCTGCGCGCATCGAGCCACGCCAGACCTTCGTAGAACTTTTTCTGCTTGTCCGCGTCCTCGTCGCTCAGGAGCAAATCAATGAACCGGTTGACCAGCGCCGCTTTGGCGCCGGGCGTGCCGGTCGAGGGAATGATCAGCTCGGTGAGCGCTTCGACGGTCGCGTTCTGGTGCTCGTCGAAAAAAAGCGGCTTCCAGTCGGCCGCCGGCGCAAGAGTTTCCGGACCGGCAGGATGACGGTGCGCCGCGCGCGCCATCGCGGGAGTCACCGATTGGCCCAGAATCGGAAACCACGCTGCGCCGGCGCCCAGCGCCATCTTTTTCAGCGCCTCGCGCCTGCCCGGATTTTGAGCGTTTCCTGCCTCGACCATGCCACTCCCTATTGGCAGGATGGAAATCCTTTTTTCAGCCGAACCTCGTATGTTAACGGCACACCCCGAAAAAATCAAGCTTTCGAACCTTGCGCGATTCTTTTCGCAGAAGCCCTCCGCCGTCTTTGAGCGAACCCTCGCCCTTCTGTTATGATGAATTTCTCAGGGATTGCGCTGTCTATTCTTTCATAAGAACCCGGGTCGCCTGATGAAAGTCCTCCTGATTTCGACTTACGAGCTGGGCCGCCAACCCTTTGGGCTGGCCTCGCCCGCAGCGTGGCTGCGACGCGACGGAGCCGCCGTCACCTGCCTGGATCTTTCGCGCGAACCTTTGCTCGAAGAATCGGTGCGCACGGCGGACTTCATCGCCTTTTATATTCCCATGCACACGGCAACGCGCCTCGCTGTCACGGCCCTTGCTGCCATCCGCCCGCTCAACCCGCGCGCGCACCTTTGCTTCTACGGCCTCTACGCTCCCGTGAACGAAATTTTTCTCCGCAGACTCGGCGCGCAGACGATTTTGGGTGGCGAGTTTGAAGAAGCCCTGGTCGCGGCGGTCCGCGCGCTGCAAGATCACGGCGCGATTTCGCCGCCGGCGGCAATCTCACTCGCCCGGCAGAAATTCCTGGTGCCCGACCGCACCGGTCTCCCGCCATTGAAACGTTACGCGCACTTGAACTTTCCCAACGGCGAACAACGCATCGTGGGCTACACGGAGGCGAGCCGCGGCTGCAAGCACCTTTGCCGCCACTGCCCAATCGTTCCGGTCTACAACGGGCAATTCCGCATCGTGCAAAAAGACGTGGTGCTCGAAGACATCCGGCAGCAGGTGGCTTTGGGCGCCAAGCACATCACCTTCGGCGACCCGGATTTTTTCAACGGGCCGCGCCACGCGATCGAGATCGTCCGGGCGCTCCACCAGGAATTTCCCGGCGTCACCTACGACGTGACCATCAAGATCGAGCACTTGCTCAGCCACGCCGAGCAACTCCGCACGCTCCGCGAGTCCGGCTGCCTTTTCGTCACGAGCGCTGCCGAGTCGGTGGACGACGCCATTCTCTCCCGGCTCGATAAATGCCACACGTTCGCGGACTTTGCCGCCGTCGTCGAGCTTTTCCGGGAAGCGGGGCTCGTCCTCTCGCCGACCTTCGTGGCCTTCACGCCATGGACCACACTCGCGGGCTTCCGCAAATTGCTTGCCCGTATCGCCGAACTTGGCTTGATCGAACAGGTGGCGCCGATTCAGCTGGCCATCCGCTTGCTGATTCCCGCAGGCTCCAGGTTGCTCGAGCTTGCGGAAATCCGCGAGATGGTCGCCGCGTTCGACGAGCAGGCGCTCATTTATCCTTGGCGCAATCCTGATCCACGCGTGGACGAATTATGCCTTGAACTACAGGACCTCGTCATGCGCTCGGAGAAGCAGAAGCTCAGTCGCCGCGAAATCTTTGCGCGCGTTTGGGAGCGGGCGCCCGAAAAAGCGGATTTGAGCGCGCCACCGATTCCTGACTCGAACGATCGCGTCGCCCGCGCGGCGATTCCCTACTTGACGGAACCCTGGTATTGCTGAGCGGAGCCGACCGGGGAGCAGTTGGCTCCCCTCAAAGCGGCGGAAGCGGTGATGTGAGCCGCGGCAAACCAGTAAGCAGGCACGAAAGCGTTAAGTTTAAAGGGTAAAGGATGAAGGATGAGGGATTCACGTTCGGTTCCCGTAATTCAGAATTTGTAA
>CAYZVR010000147.1:0-3939 GCA_964481715.1 uncultured Acidobacteriota bacterium
CAAACCGCGAGCAGTAATCCGAGAAATTTCATGTTCGTCTCCTTAAGCTTTCAATCGCCGGCCGGGATGAAATCCGTCCGGCTGAATTGAAAAATCCAATCCTCGTGAGCGTTCAACCCTTGTCTCTAAATTCAAAGGGTCTGATTCGGCGATAGCCCACGGCCGCTTGAGCGAGGAGCTCCACCGCTGCAACCACCAGGACCCCGCCGATAATCGGATGATCCGACCAGGCGATAAGCCCTGCGGGCAATGCCGTAAATGCGATCAAGAAAACTGCGAGATAACTTCCCTGTTGCCGATTTGCCGCCATCAAAACCTCCGTATGTGTTAGGTGGCAGGTGGGAGATGGGTGAAGCCCAATGCGTGGCCGATGGGTTTCCCCACATGCCACATCCCGCCTACCACCTGCTGTTCCCTTAAACGTCGAAGTACATCGCGAACTCGTAAGGGTGAGGTCGCAGCCGAATGCTGTCGATTTCCTTTTTGCGCTTGTAGGCGAGCCAGCCCTCAATCAGGTCTTCCGTGAACACGCCGCCCTCGAGCAGGAAGGCGTGGTCCTTTTCGAGCGGTGCCAGGGTTTCATCGAGGCTCCCGGGCGTTGATTTGACCTTGGCCTTCTCCCCCGCCGACAGATCGTAGAGGTCCTTTCACTTGCCGTCATAGGTAATTCCCCCCTCCTAAATTATGAAATTCAGGCGTCCCGCACCTGGTTGAGAATTAGTCGGTCTCCTTGGAGTCGAACGAGTAGACCATCCCCGCCGCGACCGTGTCCTGCCCCAATGCCGGTACGTTGCCCTTCAAGTAAGTCGGGCGATTTGAAAAATCGTGCCGGTATTCCAATCGCGTCAGCAGGCGTTTGGCGATGACGTGTTCAAACGTCCCGGTAACTTCCTGTAGGTGCTGCGCGGTCCCGGTGGTAAAGCCGTCGGTGTCGTTGTAATACTCGTAGCGGGTGATGAGGGCGTTGCGGTTACCCAGCGAGTAGCGAATGTAACCGGCGACGCCCGACCAATTGACCGGAGTGTTCAGGCCCGCGATGCGGTCGTGGCCGTAGTCGTAATTGAAAATCAGCGACAGCCGGTCCGTAGCCGCGAGCGTTACCACCGTGTCGCTCAGTTGCCGCCAGTTGCTGTTGACGCCCACCTGTTCCGGCCCCGCCATGTAGTTCTGAATGATCCCGATTTTCTTGGTGGGATTCCACGCCACGCCCACTCCCACGGTTTTGCCGGTGTTGTTATCCACGATGCTGTTCCATCCGTTCACCAGGAACCCGGTGACCGCGACTTTGTCGTTGAAGGCATATTTGGCGCGCATGCCGAAGTGGTAGAACGGAATGGCCCAGGTAAACAGCAGCCCGCGCGAGTAGTTCCAGTTGTCGCGCGTCTCGATGACCTCCGCGCCGTGCGGCGTGACGAATTTCCCGAAGTCCACCTGCAGGCCCTTGCCCACCGGCGCAAGATAGGTCACATAGCCTTCCTTGAGGTATTGCGCAAAGCCCAGGCCCCCAGGTTCCGCCGAGTTCACCACGTTCATGGCGTTGCCGTAGCCGAACGACAGCCGGTACCCCAGGCGGCTGTTATCGGCCTCGGCCGGTCGGTCGAGAATCAGCTCGATCATGTTCAGCGAGAATTGATTGGTCGGACCGTCAAAGGCCCGGAAGGGAGTCACCTGGCCCTGCGGATGGTTGAAGTTGTAACCGTAATAGCCATCCACGAAGCCGGAGAGAGTAGTCTTGCCGAGAATTTGAGCCACCGCACCCGACGCGGAGGGAGCTGAGCTTTCTGGTTCGGACGAAGGAGCGAATCCCGAAGCCGAGGTGGCTGCTGCCGAGGCTGATGCGGCAGCCGGAGCTGGCGTTGCCGCGGGCGGTGCGGCTGGCGCGGAGGCGGCCGAAGGCTCGGTCGCCAGTTGTTTTTTCACTGCCGCGAGCTCGCCCTGAAGCGTTTGAACGAGCTTTTCGAGCTCTTCCACGCGACGGGAGACTTCCGAGCCGGAAGCCGCCTCCGCCGTGTTACTCGAACTCTGCGCCCGCAATGGCGGGGAGGCGGAAATTAACAAACCAAGAACCAGAATCGCGAAGCCAATTCTTGCGGTGGTTTTCATTGTGCTGCATTTCGCTTTCTCCCCCCGGAAAATAGCCAAATGTTGGTTGTCAGGAATGTGCCCAAAAAATTAAGAGCAATTCAACACTACGGACACGCAGACATTTGGTCAAACAAATAGTTTTTCTGGCGGAGATAAAATTGCCTTGGCCAAATTAATTTTCTGGCGGGGATAAAAAACTCTGTGGGGGACTTTCAGACGGCACCACCCAACAACGCCTCGATCGCCCACTCACTTCGCCTTGAACCGCCCGTCCGCGAGGCGCGAGCCCGCTTGCTCCCGCGCCGTGCAGGGCATAAGCGGCATCCACACATTCCGATATCGGCCCAAAGAGCTGAATAATGGTAAACAAAGCATTTTTTCGACAAAACAGAGTCGTTTCCCCTCCGGCCGTTCGGGCGAGCCGGTGTGGTATGTTAGTTCTCGAAACGAGGAAGCGATGTCCGAAATCCGCGTTCGCTTTGCGCCCTCCCCCACCGGCTACCTGCACGTGGGCGGCGCGCGCACGGCGCTCTACAACTGGCTCTTCGCGCGGCATCACGGCGGAGTCTTTATCCTGCGGATTGAGGACACCGACGCCGACCGCTCAAAGCCCGAACTCGAAACGGCGATTCTCGAAAGTATGGAATGGCTCGGACTCAGCTGGGACGAAGGGCCGTTCCGCCAGTCCGACCGGCAGGCGCGCTACCGCGAAGTGCTCCTCCGGCTCGAACAATCGGGCGCGGCGTACCCCTGCTTCTGCACCGCGGAAGAGATTCAGGCCCGGCGCTCGCTCGCCGAAGCCCAACACCGCGCGTGGAAATACGACGGCGCCTGCCGGAATCTCGCCGCCGAAGAGGTCGCCAGGCGGCGAGCTGCGGGTAAACCTTTCGCGCTGCGCTTCCGCGTGCCGGAGTTGGGCGCGACTTCATTCGACGATCAGGTTTTCGGGCACATCGAAGTCGAGAACCGCGACATCGAAGATTTTGTCCTGGCGCGCTCGGACGGCAACCCCACGTATCACCTCGGCGTGGTCTCGGACGACCTCGACATGACCATCACGCACGTCATCCGCGGCGCGGACCACCTCTCGAACACCCCCAAGCAGATTTTGATGTACCGCGCGCTCGGCGCGCCCGAGCCGCACTTCGCGCATTTGCCGTTGATCCTTGGGCCCGACAAGCAGCGGCTTTCAAAGCGCCACGGCGCGACGGCGGTCGGCGCGTATCGTGAGCAAGGCGTCTTGCCGGAAGCGTTGCGGAATTTTCTGGCGCTGCTCGGCTGGACTCCGCCGGGCGGAAAGGAAATCGTAACGCTCGAAGAAATGGTCGAAGCGTTCGAGCTTGCCACGGTCTCCAAATCGAACGCGGTCTTTGACCTCGAAAAGCTGGCGTGGATGAACGCCGAATACGTGCGGCACCTACCGGCAGAACGATTGCTCCCGCTAGTCGAAGAAGAGTTGAAAGCAGCGGGAGTCAGGAGTCAGGAGTCAGAAGTCTCGCCGCGGCGAGCCGCCGCTCTTAATGGCGGCAGAAGTCAGGAGCAGGATTTCACAAGCCCTGCGGGGGAGCGCACAAGGTTCGAGCGGTGCGTTCTCTTGCTTCAGTCGCGCGCGCGCAGCCTGAAGGATTTTTCGCAGTCGGGTCGCGCGTTTTTTTCTGACGAGTTTGAATACGACGCGGAAGCGCGCAAGAAATTCTGGAAAGACGCAGCGCTCGCGGATTATCTCGAAGCGCTCGCCGAGCGGCTCGCCCGCCTCGGCGGGCAGGCCGCGGCTGAACCGTTCGATCTCGAAACCACCGAGAAGGCTCTGCGCGCACTTGCGGAGGAAAAACAATTCAAGGCGGGTCTGCTCAT
>CAYZVR010000147.1:3949-9600 GCA_964481715.1 uncultured Acidobacteriota bacterium
TCAACGCCGCGCGCGTGGCGCTCACAGGCCAGGCCGTCGCGCCGGGACTTTTTGAAGTGGTGGTCGCGCTCGGCCGCGAGCGCGTGGTCGCAAGGCTTCGGCGCGCGGCGGACTTCCTGCGCAATTCCGCGTAGCCTGCGCCTTCATGCGGACATGGGCCATGGCGGCCTGAAGGCCGCCGCTACTTTTCCGCGACGGGCAGCCAGACTTTTCCCGGCAACTTCTCATTATGCCTCTCGAGGCTCAGGATACTGCCCCGCACACCGCGCGGAAAAACTTCCAGCAGTCCTGCGCAACGCGGCAGTGAAAAGCGCTTGGGTCCGGCGCTGCCCGGATTGAAAAACAGCGTGTGCCCGAGGGTCACGAGACACGGCTGATGGCTGTGGCCAAAGATCACGACGCGTGTCTTATCGTCAAAGGTTCTCAGGAAAGCGTCGCGGCGTTCCGGCTGCATTTTGCCGAGCAGCGCGCCGTCCGCCCAGTGCTCGAGCTCCGATTGCGGCAGTGGCAGCGTGTGCTGCACCTCGACCTGAACGCCTTCGAATTGTTTCTTGAGCGCGGGCGGCAAAGTCAGTGAAGCGTCGTCCACGTTGCCGCGCACGGCGTGGACCGGCGCGATCTTGCCGAGCGCGTCCAGAACTTCTTCCGAGCCCACATCGCCCCCGTGGAGGATGGCCTCGGCGCCGGCCAGCAACTCCTTCAGGCGCGAATCGAAAAATCCGTGAGTATCCGAAACGACGCCGATCTTCATGCGCTTGCCTCCTGCGAGAGCTGCGACGCGAGCGTCGCACGCCGCGCCCATCTTAGCCGCTCGATGCGCGAGGGACAAGACGAAATCCCGCCGACAGAGGCAAGCCGTGACGCGTCAGTCGAATTTGATTTGCCGCAAGAATTCCGCGTTGGCGGGTTTGAGCGGGACGCTGCGAGGGACCACTTTGAGAGCGAGCTCGACGGGAACGCTCGTGGGCGGCAGGCAGGCGTGATCGTTGCAGGCCTGGTAGTGGAACTTTCCCTTAAGCGTGTACGATCCGGGCGGCGTCGAGCGTGCGACTTTCAGCAACGCGCCCACTTCGATGGTGCCCTGATAAACAGAAAGTTGCGTATCCGAAAAGGCGAAGGTCTTGAGCTCGCCCTTCGGGTAAACCAGCCTGGTGACCGCGAGGCGCGGAGAGGGTTCGAGTTTCAGCTCGGTCGGAATCAGATAGTCGAGCGTGGGTTGGTGATCGTTGATGTGAAAGCCGGAAGCGATTTCGGCGACGACGGCGGCTTTGGCGGAAGAGCCGGCATGGACTCCGTCCGTTGCAAGCACCATGCGCGCCTGGACGACCGGCGGGCGGTTTTGCGCCGCGGACACGGCCGCTGCGCCGCAGACGAGCATCGCGAGTAATGCGAGCCGCCGGTATCCGTCGGTCTTGATGTGAAATTCGTTCATGAATGAAATCGGTTTTCTCCTCACCCTGCTTTAGATGCCGCAGACGCTCGCCGGGTTCGCGGCCCATTCATATTCTCGCCCCAAGCACCCCTGAGCGCACGAACTTCACTCGCGGTTATTCGCCTTTCACTCCCGCTGCTTCCGCAGGAGGAAGCATGATGGCGGGAATGTTTTCTTTGCGAATTAAGTCGTTCAAGGCGGCCAGGTCTTTGCTTTCGATATCGCGCCACCTGGCGAGCTGCGCATCAAGCTGCCCGCTGAGTTCGGTGAAGCGCTCAAAGGATGGCGCGGTGGGCGCCGAGTCCGCGCTTTCGACGGTCGAGGCGAGCGAGACCAGTTGCTGGTCAAGCTTGTCAGGATAGTTCAGGTTGTCCTCGGAACTTGTCACTTTAGGCTGATAGAGTTCTTCCTCAACCGCAGTCATTTTCTTGTCGAGATCCTCGGCCGCCTTGATGATGTTCTCGCCGCGCTTCTGCTCCTTCAATCGCTTTCCTAGCGCTTTGAGTTGGTCGCGCACGCCGTGAATCTGATTGACGGTCTCGTGGTCGCGGTTCGCCGCATCGCGCAACTTGAGCGCCAGGTCGAGCTGCTTCTCGAGCTCGGCGGTCGTGACCTTGACGCGCGGGTCAAGCTTGACCTCAACCGGCGCCGAATAACTCTTCCCGGCCACGGTCAGCTTCGCCGTGTATGTCCCGGGCAGCACCCACGGCCCTTTCGGCTCCCAATCGGAATTGACGCCTCCGGGAATTTTCGCCGGCCCTTCGTATCGCAGATCCCAAGCAAAGCGATTCATTTCGGCCTTGGCAGGCAGGGTATCTGGTGCTTCCTCCTGGTCGGGCCATTCCTTGGGTTGCTCACTTTCTTCTTTCTTCAAATTCGAATATTTCCTCACCAACTTGGCCTTGCTGTCGAGGATTTCGAGCGTGATCTCTTCCTTCTCTTTCGAGGCGGTCTTAAGAAAATAATTGACCATCGCGCCGTCAGGAGGATTCTTTCCGAGCGCGCCACGAGCCACGGTTCCGCCTAGACCGCGCAGGCGGACGGCAGGCCGCGGCTTGTAAAGGTAAACGTCCGAACTCGTCATCGCGGCGCTCAACTGGCGCAGCGGCGAGACGTCGTCGAGAATCCAAAACGACCGTCCGTGCGTCGCGACGACCAGGTCATCGTCCTTCACGATCAGATCGTGAATGGGCGAGGTGGGCAGGTTCAGTTGAAGCGGCTGCCATTGGCCGCCGTTGTCAAACGAAACGTACACGCCGGTTTCCGTTCCGGCATAGAGCAAACCTTTGCGCGCAGGATCTTCGCGCACGGCGTGAACGTACGCGCCGTCGGCGATGCCCTTGACAGACTTCGTCCAGGTCTTGCCGAAATCATCCGTCCGATAAATGTAAGGCTTCAAATCGTCTAGCTTGTGGCAGTCAACCGCCAGGTAAGCCGTTCCCGCGTTGTTTGGCGATGCTTCGATCAGGCTGATCATGGCCCACTCGGGCAGATCCTTGGGCGTGATGTTCGTCCAGTTCTTGCCGCCGTCGCGCGTGAGGTGAACCAATCCGTCGTCTGTGCCCGCCCAGATCAGGTCCTTCTGAACGGGCGATTCGGCCACCGTGAAAATCGTGTCGTAGATTTCCGCGCCGGAATTATCTTTGGTGATCGGTCCGCCTGACGGTTGCTGCTTGCTCTTGTCGTTGCGGGTCAAGTCCGGGCTGATGGCGGTCCAACTCATCCCATCGTTTGTGCTCTTGAAGAGCACGTTCCCCGCCATGTAAAGAACGTTCGGATCGTGCGGCGAAAAAATAATCGGTTCGGTCCACTGGAAGCGATATTTCATGTCCACGGCGCCAATGCCGGAGATGTCCATCGGCCAGGGAGAAACCATCTGCATCTGGTCGGTGCGCCGGTCGAGGCGCGAGAGGTCGCCGCCGTACCCGCCCACGTAAACGATGTTCGCATCGCGCGAGTCGGGCGCGACGTAACCGCTCTCAGCATCGCCCACCGTGTACCAGTCTCGCTGCTCGATCACGCCGTGGCTGGTACGGCTGGCAATCGCCACCGTGGAGTTGTCCTGCTGCGCGCCATAAACGTGGTAGGGAAATCGGTTGTCCACGGCCACGTGGTAGAACTGCGCTGTCGGCTGATTATCAATCGTGCTCCAGGTCCTGCCGCCGTCCACAGAGATGGTAGCGCCGCCGTCGTTGCCGTTGATGATCCGCTGCGGATCCGCCGGGTCAATCCACAGCCCGTGGTGATCGCCGTGCGGAGCGGGCAGGAGTTCGAACGTCTTCCCGGCATCGGTCGAACGGAACAGACCGGTATTGAGGATGTAAAGGGTGTCGGTGTTCTTAGGATCAGCGAAGACGTGTGTGAAGTACCAGGCGCGCTGCCGGAAGCGGTCGTCTGGGTTGACGCGCGTCCACTTTTCGCCGCCGTCGTCGGAGCGGTAGAGTCCGCCTTCTTTCGCCTCGATCAGCGCGTAGACGCGCTCGGAATCGCCGCCCGAAACCGAAACGCCGATGCGGCCGAGAATTCCTTCCGGCAGGCCGTTCCCTTCCAGACGCTTCCAGGTCGTGCCGTCGTCGGTGGATTTGTAAAGGCCGCTGCCGGGCCCGCCGCTTTCGAGACTGTAGGGCGTGCGGTGGGCCTCCCAAAGCGCGGCGAAAAGGATGTGTGAATTATTCGGGTCGAAGACAACGTCTATGGCGCCCGTCTTGCCGTCCTTGTACAAGACCTTTGTCCAGCTCTTGCCGCCGTCGGTCGTGCGAAATACGCCGCGCTCGGAGTTCGTTCCGTAAGCGTGCCCGAGCGCCGCGACGAACACCACGTTCGGGTCGTGCGGGTCCACGACGATGGCGCCGATGTGGCGGGTGTCCTTGAGTCCGACGTTTTTCCATGTCTTGCCGCCGTCTAAGGACTTGTACACGCCATCGCCATAGGAAATGTTGCTTCGGATGCAGGCCTCGCCTGTGCCGACGTAGATTACATTGGGGTCGGACTCGGCCACGGCGATAGCGCCGATCGAGGAGATGCTTTCCTTGTCAAAGTCCGGCTCCCAGGCGGTGCCGCCGTTCACCGTTTTCCAAACACCGCCCGCGACGCCGCCAAAATAAAAGACGTTGGGATTTCCGGGAATGCCCGTGACGGCGAGCACACGGCCGCCTCGAAACGGACCGATCAATCTCCACTGCATTCCCTTGAACAGCGCTTCGCTAAATTCTTCCGCAAAGGTTGGGCTCGACTCCTGCACCAGGGCGATTACTACCGCCAAACACACGCAGCAGGCAAGAAGACGTTTGAACTGTTTCATGATTCCCTCCCGAGATGAACAGGACGCAATATCTTAGCGGGGTCGGGGGAAAAGATGAAGGGAATTTTCGCGCGAGGGCGACAGAGTGTCAGGGTGTCCGCATCGAGGGTTCTTGCACCGGCAACGGCACAAATGTTTTCAGGAAGATGGGTTCAGAAATTTCGCGAGTTCTTCACGCGCCATTTTCAGGCTGACGCCGCAGGAGCGGTCCTCCGTGCGGCAGCGGTATAAGTTCAGATTGCACCCGCACGTGCATTGCTTGCCGGCGAGGACTTTCTTGAACTGTTCAACCTGGGCGGGAGTGAGTTTGGAGAGATTGACGCCCGGTACTTCGGAATTCACTTCCGCGGGATCGCCCACTTCTATTTTTCCAGTTGTGCCGGCCACGCGCACCGGCTTGAAGTCGCTTACTTCCTTCGGCCCTTCCGCGGCGAGGAGCGTCTTGACTTCGTCTTCAAAGACGGAAATGTCCGTCGCTCCGATGTGCTTGGCGTAGATGCGCCCGTCGCGGCCGATCAGCAAAGTGGTAGGCAAGCCGAGAATGCCTCCGTAGAGTTCCGCGAGTTTTGAATCCCCCATGGCGACGGGATAGTTCATCTTGTACTGCTGGTAGAATTCGCGCACCGGCTCCGGGCCGTCATCCATCGAGATGCCCACCACTGCAAAGCCCTGGTCGCGGTAGCGTTTCTGGAGTTCCACAAATTCGGGAATCTCGATGCGGCACGGCCCGCACCACGTCGCCCAAAAGTCGAGGAGCAAAACCTTGCCTTTGTAGTCGTCCAGGTCCAGCTTCTGACCGGAAATATCGGTGAGTGAAAATTTCGGGGCGAAGGGATGGTCGGTGGAAGTCTGCGCCCTTTGGGTTGCGAGCGGGGCGATCCACAGGCTGTTCACAAAGTAGAGGCCGACGACGAGTGC
>CAYZVR010000148.1:0-9593 GCA_964481715.1 uncultured Acidobacteriota bacterium
TCGATTTTGGCCCTTATCTCGCGCGGGTCATTTACAACGTGCGCCGCAACTGGTACGCGGTCATTCCCGAAGCGGCCCGGCTGGGACAGAAAGGGCGCGTCGGCATCGTGTTTGAGATCGTGAAGGATGGTTCGGTGCCCCAGATCCGACTGGTGGCCCCTTCCGGCGCGGACTCCCTGGATCGAGCCGCGATTGCGTCCATCCGGACTTCAAACCCGTTTCCTCCCTTGCCGGAAGAATTCACGGGCAAGCATCTGGTTCTGCAATT
This sequence comes from uncultured Acidobacteriota bacterium, assembly GCA_964481715.1. Lineage (GTDB taxonomy): Bacteria > Acidobacteriota > Terriglobia > UBA7540 > UBA7540 > JAHEKS01. The sequence goes on from CAYZVR010000148.1 coordinate 269, forward strand.
CAACTATCTCTACAACCTGGGGTATGGCTATTGAAGGGCTCTTCGCACTCGGTTAGAATCTGGCTGTGACGAGAAAACCAGCGAGGGAAGCCGGAAAACCCGTAGCTCCGGGCGATCCCTCCGCCGTCCGAGCCTTCGAAATTCCCTTGAGCGTGTCTCAGCCTGATGCAGCGCCCATCGCGTTCCCAGCTTCTCGGCTGCTTTCTGATTCTGGGGGCGATTCTCAGCTTGCTGCTCGTTCGCTATCTGCGTCTGCTGTGGTGGACTCGATAGGCCGTGAAACGCGCGGACAGGACGCTCGAGGAGTTTTCCCCCTGGTTGTCATCGTCGGCCCGACCGCTTCGGGGAAGTCGGCTCTGGCGGTCGAGCTCGCCGGGCACCTGGGCGGCGAAATCGTAAACTTCGATTCGGTCCAGGTGTATCGCGGCTTTGACGTCGGCACGGGCAAGTTAACGGTGGAAGAGCGGAGGGGCGTACCTCACCACCTGCTGGACATCGTGGAGCCTGAGCAGGGTTTCACGGCTGGGGATTTTGCTCGCCAAGCCTCAAGCGTGCTCGACTCTGTGTGCAGGCGGGAACGGCTTCCCATCCTCGTGGGGGGGACGGGGCTGTATCTCCGCGCGCTACTCCTGGGACTATTCGAGGGGCCGCCGCGCTCCGAGGAACTGCGGGTCCGTCTGGGCGAGATCGCCAAAAGACGTGGCCGCGAGTTCTTGCATCGGATGCTTTGGAAGCTCGATCCCGCCTCTGCGGACCGCATCCAGCCCCGCGATACTCAGAAGATTATCCGCGCACTCGAGGTTTGCCGGCTCGCGGGCCGGCCGATTTCGGTTTTGCACGCCACCGGCCGAAAGGGTTTGGTGGGTTTCCGCACCTTCAAAATCGGGCTGAATCCCGACCGGAGCGAACTCAACCACCGCGTCAACGCGCGCGTTGAACGCATGTTCGGGTCCGGGCTGCTGGAGGAAGCGGCCGGCGCCCTGGCGCGTTGTTCGGGTGATCCAGGCAAAGCAGCGCGCATGGCTCCGCTTGGTGCTTTGGGCTACCGCCAGGCTTGCGCGGTGCTCGCGGGAGAGATGAGCCGGGAAGAGGGCATTCGCCGCGCGCAGGCCGCCACCCGGCAGTATGCAAAGCGGCAAATGACGTGGTTCCGCCGGGAGAGCGACGTTTATTGGTATGCCGGTTTCGGCAATGACCCGGAAATTCAGCGTCGGGTTGTCGAGTGGCTGAAAGGTGCGATGGATTTTTCGGGCGGAATTCAGCCGCAACCTGTTCGACCGCGACAAGGGAAAGGATGAAGTATGGACAAATCCGGACCTGAAAAGGGAAGAAACATGGAAAAGCAACCGCAGAATATTCAGGATGGATTCCTAAATTCAGCGCGCAAGGAAAAGTTGGCGGTCACGATTTATCTCCTGAGCGGCGTCAAGCTCACGGGCCGCATCCGAAGTTTCGACAAATTTTCAGTCGTGCTCGAAAGCAATCATCAGGAACAGTTGATCTTCAAGCACGCGATTTCGACCGTCGTGCTGCCCCGCGCGGGCGCGGCGCCCGCCGCGGCGGCTGCGGAGGGATAAACTTATTCGGCACACGGAAAGTTTTGAGAAGGCCTACCTGGTGGGCTGGGCGCCGATGCGGCGTACGGGGCTGACGCCGCTGGATGCCGTGGGCGGGGAAGAGAGCCTCGAGGAGTTACGCGAGCTCGCATCAAGCGCGGGCGCACGCGTCGCCGGGCAGATCCTGCAGCGGGCGCACGAGCCCGACCCGGCAACACTCATCGGGCGCGGCAAAGTTCACGAGGTGCGCGCGGAGGCCCTCGCGCACAGAGCGGGCCTCGTAGTCTTCGACCACGACCTTACACCGACACAACTCCGCAACCTGGAAGAAGGGCTCGCCCTCAGGGTCATCGACCGCACCCAGCTTATCCTCGACATTTTCGCCCGCCGCGCGCGCAGCCGCGAAGGTCAACTCCAGGTCGAGCTCGCCCAGTTAAATTATCTCCTGCCACGACTGAGTGGACGAGGAACGATTCTTTCCCGCCTGGGTGGCGGCATCGGAACACGGGGTCCTGGCGAGCAGCAACTCGAAACCGACCGCCGGCGGATTCGCTCGCGTATCCGCAAGCTTCGCGAGGCCATTGAGCGCGTGCGCTCGCAGCGTGCATTGCATCGTGCCCACCGCAGCGCCCGGCGCTTTCTCACTGTCGCTCTGGTCGGATATACCAATGCCGGAAAGTCCACACTCTTCAATGCGCTCACGCACGCTCGCGTTTCAACCTCCACGCGAATGTTTGCCACCCTCGACCCAACCGTCCGCCTGCTGCGGCTCAACTCGAACCGGCCGGTACTCCTTTCAGATACCGTCGGCTTCATTCGCAAACTCCCTCCCAACCTGGTTGCGGCGTTCCGCGCCACGCTCGAAGAGCTCGAAGGCGCAAGCCTCCTCCTCCATGTGACCGACGCTTCGCATCCCCAGCGCGAAATGCACGCCGCTGCGGTGGATGGTCTGCTCGAAGAGCTGGGCCTCGCCTCGACGCCGCGCATTCGCGTCTGGAATAAAATCGATCTGCTGAGTGAGGACGAAGTGAAGAGGCTGCTGAAAGTCGCCACTTTGCAGAATGGAGAAGCCTCGCACAGCGCGCTTTCCGCGCAGTCCGGCGAAGGCATCGAAAAGCTGCTCCGCCGGATCGACGAAGCGCTCTCGCAGGACCCGCTCATCGAGGCGGATTTTGATCTCTCCGCCGCGGATGGCGAACGGCTGGCGTTACTCCACCGGCTGGGAAACGTTCTTTCGACGCGGATCGAAAACGACCGGATCCTGGTGCGCGCCCGCGTGCCGGCGTCGCTGCGCGAGCACTTTGAAGCACTAGCCCCGGCTCCCGAAAAGGCCCCCTCAAACCCCTGAGCCCCAGTATTTTCGCGGCTCCCGCTCCTGTGGAAAACGTTGTGGAAAAACTAGAGGCCTGCCTTAGAAAAAGGGCAACGGGCAGACCCGCATAAACAGCGGGTCAAATCGAGGTCAGTCTCTTTTCCCGCTTGTTTTCAGCAGGTTATAAGGTCCCTAGGTCCCTCCACGGCTGATGGGGTAGGTACGCAGGCGGTTTGGCGGAGGCACCTCGAAGGCCGGAGTTTTGCACAATTTTGGGGCAACCACCCCGCTGTATCTGCGTAGCCCCTGGCTTTTGTCTAGCCGCGTCGAATCAGTGTCTTCTAATCCTAGGCTCGCCTCGTAGCCACGCGGCGAGCAGCCTTTCGAGGGAATTCGAAACATCCGTCGCGCGTAACCTGCGGCGAGGCGCGAGAAAGAGAGCAAGGTGAATTGGTTCGCCGCGCCCGCTTGCCGCCGCTGCGTTGACATCCCCCAGGTGCGTGGCTATAGTCAAAAAGGGCTGCCCGTGCAATTCTTCATGCGGCGTTTCGATCAGCTCGGTTGCCGGACATTCCCTACAAATTACCGCTGAGGGTCGGTATCGCAGGCGCATGAATCTTCCCATCTCACTCACCCTTCTCCGAATCTTTTTCGTTCCTCTGCTCGTGGTGTTGCTGCTGACCAAAGGTGAGAACCTGGACCTGTGGGCGGTTGCGGTGTTTCTCTCCGCTGCCCTGACGGATCTCCTGGACGGTTATCTGGCGCGCCGCCGGCGGCAAATCACCACGCTCGGTATTCTGCTTGACCCCATCGCGGACAAGCTGCTGACTTCCGCCGCTTTCATTTCGCTTGTGGAGCTGGGACTTGCGCCGGCGTGGATGGTGGTGATTATCGTGGGGCGAGAATTCGCGGTTTCGGGGCTGCGCGCCATCGCCTCCGCCGAAGGGTATGTGCTTCAGGCGTCGGACCTGGGCAAAACGAAAATGGTCCTGCAGGTTGCAGCCATCACGGTGATCGTGCTTGAGGAACACTTCCTGTTCCTGCAAGGATATCATGCGGGTGTCATCCTGCTCTGGCTCGTCGTACTCTTCGCGCTGGTTTCCGCCGCCCAGTATTTTTGGGATTTCCGGAAGAAACTCGAGTCGAAGGCCAAACGTCCGGCAGACCGGGGCGTGGTGGTTTTTAAATCGGCGAAAGAGGAAATCGAAGCCGAGGAGCGGGAGGAGCGGGATGTTGCCGCTCACTGAGTCCGAACAGCAATTGCTCCTTCGCCTGGCCCGGGAAGCACTCATCGAAGGTGTCCGGTCGGGCCGCCTTACAGAAATTCCAAAACCCGACGGCGCGCCGGAAGAAAAATGCGGCGCGTTCGTCACCCTGCACAAAGAAGGCCGCCTGCGGGGCTGCGTCGGCTACATCGAATCGCCCAAGCCGCTTTTTCAGACCGTTCGCGAGTGCGCGCTCGCGGCCGCGCTGCGCGATATGCGCTTCGATCCCGTCGAGCCCGAGGAACTTCCTCGTCTGCACCTGGAAATTTCCGTTCTCTCGCCCCTCGCCGACATCGCTCCCGAGCAGATTGAAGTCGGCCGGCACGGACTCCTGGTTTCACGCGGGCCCATGCGCGGCTTGCTCTTGCCGCAAGTGGCGGTTGAATGGAACTGGGACCGCGAGCGCTTTCTGAGTGAGACCTGCCGCAAAGCGGGTCTTGCCGAAGACGAATGGCGGCGCGGCGTGCGCGTTCAGGCCTTCACCGCCCAGATTTTCGCCGAGTCTCCAATACTCGCCGGGTCGTCGCGCCCGACCGTCCGTTCTTGATTCACATCGTCGCGCCTCCAATTATTTCAGATTTGGGTGGACCTAATGTCCGAGAGGCGACTACGATAAGAAGATGCCGCGCAAATTCCGCGCCTGGGCGTTGCCCACGGTGACGGCGCTGAACGCCGCGAACCGGCGCTATCTGATCGACAGCGCGAACACTTTCGGCGGCACACACTTCGCCGACCCGCGGCAAATCTATGTGGAACTGCGCTATCGGTTCCATTTTTGACCGGCACGCCGTGTGAGGTTATAGCGCAGGGCCCGCTCTCCGGCCCTGCGGCATTTCGAGTTTGTTTCTGAACGCTTTTGAGAAGCCGCGATGTTTGGGAGCGAACCTTGCGCTACAGAGCGCGGGCCATGGCAAAGCGCTCAAACGGCTCGAAGGCTTTGCGCAGGGCGTCCATATATTTCTCGACGTCGTAGCCTCTCCAACCTTCCCAGAGCGTCCAGGCGCGCACGCGGTCGTCGGGCAGGTGGGCGTCGGTGTCGGTGAGGATGTACTCGATGGTCTCGCCCGGGCGGAGCTTGACGCCCGCCTGGTCGAGCTGCCGCGCGGCGACGGCGGTGACGTTGGACTGCTTGTAATCGCCCGGCGCGCGCGTCAGCCGTCGGCTGATGACCAGCTCTTCCGCGGGCGCCGTGCCGTCTTCGACGCGCGCGAGGTAGCGCGCCAGCACGCGGCGCGCGTCCTCGAGCTTCGAGCAGTAGCTCGCGTAATCGCGCGCCTCGGCGAGGATTTTTAAAACTTCCGTCTGCATGCGCACCACGATGGGCGGCGTGTCGTGCCGTCGGCACTCGAGCCCTCGCACCTTGGGCTCGCCCGATTCCGGCACGCAGAAGAACCGATTTGGAACCGGGATTTCCGCCGACTGCTTGGACGGCAGAAACACCACGTAGCGATACACGTCTTCGATCGCGATGGGGAGTTCGGTGCGCCGCTCGATTTCCTCCGCCAGCCGCCCGTACTCTTCGCGCGAGGCCTCTTCAGGGCCGCACTTCTTGACGTAGAGCGAATCCACCAGCGCGTGCAGCACGCGAAAGCCCGCGCGCTCGGCGGTGTCCATTGCCACCAGAAGTTTTTCGCGTGCCAGGGCGTTGATGGCTTCGTGCGCTTCGATTTTGCCGAAGCGCGCGTTTTTGTAGCCGGTGTAGCCGAAGCAGCAAACCAGCAGCCACTTGAGCGACGAGCGGCGCAGGCTGTAGCTGGAGGGATTGGGGGTTAGGGGTTGGGGATTTGAGATTCGGGACTCGGGGTCCGAGGCAGGGATTTTTTCCTCCACGAATCCCGAAACCCGAATCCCGGATCCCGGCGATTTCATTCGCCGCTTGTACTCGCCGCGCTTCGCGATGAGCCGCTCGACCACGCGGCTGGTGATGCCGCGGCGCTTCTGGCAAATGCGGTAACCGAGCTCGGGCACGCGAGGCGCATCGGGACAGCACGCGCAGTTCACTGTTTCCGGTGAAACGTTGAAGCGCGCCATGATGTTTGGAAACTCGCTGACGAAGTCGAGTTCCGCGACGTTTTCAAAAAATCCCAGACGCGGCGGAAACACCAGGCCGCCGCGGTCGGCGCGGAGCAATTCGTCCGGGTGCTTGGGACTTTCGGGCTCGGCCTTCTGCTCCGGGATGAGCGTTCCGTCGCGCCAGGCGAGCTCCATCTGCATGTAGGAAATTCCCGTGCCCGTGGTGGTGCGCGCCGAATACTGCACGGGAAGCTTGGTGACGCGCGCGAGCTCCCACAAGCCTTCCAGGTGGCACTGGTCGGCGATGAAAGAGTTCTGCGTGTCCACGTGCAGGCGGCCGCGCAGGGTGGTGGAGCTTTCTTTGAAGAGAATCCGGCCGTAGCTCATGTAACTGCGCGCGCGGCTGCGCTCGACGGGTGCGTGTTCGCGATTGAGCGACAGCTCGACGCCCGAGCGCCGCGCCTGGCGCAAGAGGCCGGGAAATAATGTGGAGTCGCCCCACTCGGTCGTGATGAGGTCGGGATCGTGCGCGCGGAGCAGGCGCTCGAAGCCGCAGGCGACGGGCTCATCGGAATCGTCGAGCACGTGCGTCTCATCGTCATCCACCGTCACTTCCAACGCGCCGCGCCGGCCGTGCTTGGGATCAACGCGCGTCATGCCTTCCAACCGCGCGCGCATCACGCGCAGCGGCGGCAGCTCGTAATCAACCGCCCATTCGTCGTCGCGGCATGCGATGGCGCGGATTTCGTAGGGGAGGGCTCCGCCCTCCCGCGGGAGCCCGAAGGGCTCCCCTACATCAATTTCCACCTTCGCAAACGGGAAAACGTTTTTCTCCCAACAGTAGAGCGGCTCGATCATGAGGTCGGAATTGAAAAAGGTGAGGTGCGGTTCGAGGCGGCGCACCCAGCGCGCGAGATTGCGAAACTCGGTGGGACGCTGGACCGAAATCTGCAGCACCAGAAGCGGGCGCGCGTCCCAGATATTCTTGCACTCGGTGAGCGCGCACGTCGCGCGAGCGGCCGCGCGTGACGCAAGCTGCAGCGCGAGGCGCCGCAGCCGCGCTTCCGGGCCGTGAACGTAGAACGCGGGACGAAACGCGCGGTCAATCAGCCGCAGGCGTTTCCGGTTTCCGTCAGCCGACGGAATCATCCACAGCGTCATTCCGTTGGGCGCCGGGTAAAGATCGAGAAGCCATCCACTGAGCATCGAGGTTGATCCTCAAAAGCGTTTCAATCGCGCGCAGCCGCATCTCGTGGTCGAGCGAGATCGCGACGTTGATCGCGTCCATGGCGTGCACGGGAAATTCGTAAGTGCACGCCTGCGCGTACAGACGCACGCGGTTGAACATCGCTTGCAAGTGCGCGCGCTCTTCCTGGCGCAGCGCGCGGCCAAACACGCGCTCCCAGTTACTGAGTTCCTGCTCGATCAGTTGGCGAAATGTGGCAATCGTGCGGCCCATGAAACACCTCGGTCGTTGACCGTGGTCCGTTGCCGGTCCGGAGTTCGGGATCAGGGATTCGGGATTCGGGAAGGAAGAATTTTTCGCTCCGAAACCTGAACTCCGAATTTCGCATGGACAACGGACGACGGATCGCGGACGACGGACAACGGACGTTCGCACAAAAGCTGCGGCCGGAAATCATCGTTCAAATCGAATCTCCATACTTCCGTCGCCGCGGCGCAGGTCTGATCGAAGAATCGCCGGCGCGCGGGCGACGGCACAAAATTCGGCGCGGAGGAAAACACCGCGACGGCGAGCGGTCCGCTCGCGCAGCGCCGGAGATGCGCGAGCGCCTGCTCGAACGCCACGCGCGCGTCCCAGTCGCGCACGTCTTCGTCGAAATAGAGATCGGGCAGCGCCGTCGCGATCAGAACTTCGGCGGGAAAACTTTGGAGGAACCGCGGCACGCGCCGGATGAGCTCCGTAAGCTGAAAGCAGGTGAAGGCGCGCGCGATCTGGATGCGCCGGCTGAACTCGCTGAACGCCACGCCGCGCTCGCGGGCGAAGCGCGCGATGAGCCGCGGGTCTGCCGAGTTCGCGCCGTCGAGGAAGAGTACGCGCTTGCCTTCCATCAGCAGGCGCGGCAGAAAGTAGTGGCTGAGCCGCGCGGTGTCGCCGCTTCCGTGAAAGAGCGCGAGGCCACGCGCGGGCAGTTGCCAGGGTTTTGGCGGAGCGGAAAGGCCGGCGGAATTTTTCCGTGTCAGTTGTGTCACTTGTGTCTCCTGTATCTCCGGCTTTGCTGCGCCATCCACGTTGGAGTGTAGGCGAAGAAAAAGCGAAAGTCAAGGGCTTAAAAAATACCGGTGGCGTGGTCGCCGTAAGCTGCCCACCAGAAGTCGCGCGCGCTTTGAAGAGGAATTCCCGCAGCTTTCTCCTGGATCTCCTCTATCAAGGTTAAAAGGGAGCTCTACAGGCTGTTGCCATGATGGACCCTGCCAGTCGAGGCGCGGGTTCTCCGAGTCGCCGCTTTCCGCAGCGGCCTTTTCCTTACTGGCAGTCTTAAAAGTTTACGGCGGGAAGTTCATGCGGCGCACCAAGTCCTGGAAGCGCGGGTCGGAGCGCAGGGGATCCCAGTCGGATTCCACCTTCAACCACATCATCTCGCTCGACCGTTCCTGGTATGCCCTCTCCAGCCACTCCAAAGCCTGGTCATTTTCACCGAGCGCTACGTAGATACTGGCAAAATAGGCCGAGTCCACATAGCGCCGTTTGGCGAGAGCCTGCAATTCATGCAGCAATCCCAAGGCTTCCCGCTTCCGACCCGACGCGGCGAGCACGCGCGCCATTCCAATAATTATCTCGGGGTCATCGACCAAGAGTGCTTTTGCCTTCTGCAACTCGGTGATAGCCTCTCGGAACTCGCCTTTCCCAGCGAAAGCTCGCCCGAGACCCAGGTGGGAAAGGCCGAAGTTCGGATCAGTTTCCAGGGTCGCCTGGAGCTCCTTTACCGCCGCATCATACTGTCGGGCATAGAGCAGGACCAGAACTTTGCCCCAGGCATTGTGGGGGGAGAGGGGATCGAGCTTCAGAGCTTGTTCTGACTCGTCGAGGGCCTCATCCAGCCTGCCCATTTTCTCGAGCAATCGGGCACGGACGTAGTGGGCCAAAGCAGAACCCGGATTCAGTTCGATGGCGCGTCTTAATTCTTTTTCCGCCGCGAGCCAGTTCCAATCGTAAA
>CAYZVR010000149.1:0-7875 GCA_964481715.1 uncultured Acidobacteriota bacterium
ATCCTCCGCAACCCCCGGGAGGAAAAAATCCTGCGCGAGGATTTTGAGAAAATCCGCGAGTTTCTTAAAGCCCGTACGTAAGGGCATGCCATGGCGTGCCCCTACATCATTTTCAGCACCACAATATTATCCACGGGGTCTGTAGCGGAAGGCGGCAGGACGAGCACGGTGCCGTCGCCGGCCTCGATGATTTCGACTTTTTCGCCCGTCGCCCGCAGGGAAGCGGACTCGATCGCGCGTCCGAGGCGGGGCAAGAGCAGCGCCCGGTCCTGCACGCCGAGGACATGCAGGTAGACGGCGCCGCCTTTTTGCGTTGTCACGCCCCAGGGGCGCGGCTCAATCGGTCCGCCGCGCGTGCCATAGATCGTGTCGCCGTTCTTTTCGAGCCACGCGCCCACGGCGCGCAGGCGCTCGACGAATTCCGGCTGAATCCTGCCGTTCGGCATCGGGCCCACGTTCAGGAGGAAATTGGAATCGTATCCGGCGGCGCGGACGAGGTAATGAATCAGTTCGGTCGAGCTCTTAAACTGTTTGTCGTTCTCGTTGTAACCCCACGCGTGGTTGATCGTGTCGCAGGTTTCGAGCGGCAGCGCACCGATCTGGGCGCCCTTATTAAATGATTGCGTACTGTGACCGGGCAAATCCTTTTCAAACATCTGGAAATCTTCGCCTGGGAATGGTTTGAGGTGATGATTGCTGCCGATGAGAGCCGCAGGCTGGAGCTTGTGAATGAGCGAGTAGGTTTTCTCCAGGCGCCAGTCCGCGCCGGGTTTGTCCCACATGCCGTCGAACCAGATGCCGCCAATCGGACCGTAGTTCGTCAGCAGTTCAGAAAGCTGTGCGTCCATGTAATCGAGGTATCGGTACCAGTCGCCCGCGGCGGGGCGGCCGGTGGTGTGGCCCGTGCGGCCGAGCGGAAAGTAGTCGGGATGATGCCAGTCGAGCTGGGAATGATAGAAGAAAAGTTTGATGCCCTGCTTGTGGCATTCGTCGGCGAGCATTTTGATCGGGTCTTTTTTGTAGGGCGTTCGGTCCACGATGTTCCAATCGGACTGTTTGGTCGCGAACATCGCGAATCCGTCGTGATGCTTGCTGGTGATGGTGATGTACTTCATCCCCGCACTCTTCGCGAGCGAGACCCATTCCGCCGGGTTGAATTCCGTGGGATTGAACTGCGGCGGGAGCTTTTCGTATTCTGCCACGGTTATCTTGCGGTTGTTCATCACCCATTCACCGTCGCCGAGGACGCTGTAGACCCCCCAATGGATGAACAGGCCGAATTTGGCGTCCTGAAACCATTGTTGTTGAGGGGTCTCTGGGGCGGCGGCTCGGGGGCAGGGGCCTGAGACTCCTCGGACGCCTGCCACAAGCAATAGGACGAAAGCGAATGAAAATTTTCGAAGCATGCAGTCTGACCTCGCCAGATTGAGCCATAGCTTAACACGAAGTGCAGTCACTTCGACACTGCTTCACAGGTCCAGGAAGAAACGCCGGATGCGCTCGCGTATTGCGGCTCGGCGTGGTTCGGATTAAGCTGGAGAGACTCGGGAAGTTTCGTGTTTCATTGGCAGTGATTGGAATCGGGGCATGGGACTAAAAGATAAACTGCTGCAACCAGCCATACCCGTGGTCTTCTTCGAGATGGTGCCGCCCGCGAAGGGGAAGCCGGAGTCACTCGAATCCGCGATTGCGGAGGCGCAAAAGGTCCGGCACGTTGTGGATGCCGTCAACTTGCCGGAAATCCACGACGAAACTCGAGGCGCCGACCGGACTCACAAGTTTGTTGAGCGCGTCGACCCACGCGCGCTTGGGTCCCGCATCGTGCGTGAGACGGCGACGGAGGTGGTCGTCAACCGATGCGTTGTGTACGAAGCCGACCAGGCCGCCTGGTTTCGTGAAACCCAGGAGAAGTTTGGAATCGAGCACGTCGTCCTGGTGGGTGGGGAGTCGAGCGCCGTTCGCTACCCCGGACCGAATGTTCTGGAAGCGGCGGAACAGGCCAACGCCGCGGGCCTGAAGCTGAGCCTGGGCGGAATCACCATTCCCAGCCGCCTGCACGAAGCCGACCGCATCCGGCGCAAGCACGCCGCGGGAATTACTTTCTTCACGACGCAGGTTCTATTCGATTCGAACGATATTGTGTCGCTCATCCAGCGGCTCAACGGACTCGAAGCGCGCATCTTCCTGAGTTTTGCGCCCATCAGCCATGTTCGCGATCTTGAGTTTCTGCGATGGCTCGGGGCGGACGTGCCGCGCGACCTTGACCGATTTCTATTGCAGGATGCAGTTTCGGGCTCCGCGTTGGAACCCGCCGCTGCAAAGGAAGCTGCGTTTACTCGTTCCCTCGACCTGGCGCGCCGCATTCTGATGGATGTCTTCGACAACCTGCCGCCGGACCCGCCTGCGCTCGGGTTGAACATCGAACACATCAACCGTAGGAATTTTTCTCCCGCCATTCGGATGCTCGAGCAATTGGGTAATCTCTATACCAACCTTGTGGCTTTCCGCGCCGGCACCGGTTTAACCTGACAAGACCTCCAAAAATTATTACGCGCCGCTCTTCGCCGCCTGGGATTTCAGAAAGCGATTGCGGCTGTCCAGAATAGCTTGTCGCGCTTCGATGGGGCCTCGCCAACCTTTCATTTCAGTCTTCTTTCCCTCGAGCTCTTTGTAGATTTCGAAGAAGTGTTCGATTTCACGCCGGACGTGAGGGAAGATCTGGTCGATGGTATGCATCTGTTCGTAGCGCGGATTCCGGTCGGGCATGGCGAGAATTTTCTGGTCGGGGCCATGTTCGTCGACCATCTCAAGGACTCCAATCGGGCGCACTTCAATCATGCATCCCGGGAAGGTGGCTTCATCGGCAGAAACCAGGACATCGATGGGATCGCCGTCCTCGGCCAATGTACCGGGAACGAAGCCGTAGTCCCCGGGATAATGCATCGGCGAATAGAGCGCGCGATCCAGCCGGAACACACCGAGTTTTCCGTCATACTCATATTTGTTGCTCGAGTTCTTCGGAATCTCGACGATCATCCGGACGATTTCGGGGGACCTTGGACCCGGGTCAAGGTCGTAAAGGTTGTTTGGCATGTGTCTAGAGTAGCTAAAATCCGAAATCCCCACAAGCCGGGCCTTGCGCGCCGGTATAGAATCCCCACATGGCACGGAAGAAAAGCTCAGCCCCGGCGGCGGCGCTGGTAAACGTCGCCGTAATGGCTGCGATTCGCAATCCCCTCACGTACCGCCTACCGGAAGGTGTACAGGTCAAGCCGGGGCAGCGCGTTCAGGTGCCGCTGGGGACGCGTCGCGCTGCGGGTGTGGTCATCGAGCCAGTTCCGTCGGTCGCGCCCGGCATTCGCATCCGCGAAATTCTTCGAGTCGTAGACCCAGAGCCGGTTCTTTCGCCGGAACTCGTTACGCTGGGTTTGTGGATCGCCGAGTACTACCTTGCACCGGTGGGAGAGGTCTTCCGGGCCATGTTACCCCTGCGAGCGGAGACCACTTCCTCGCGCGTGGTGACGCTGACCGAGGAAGGGAAGCACCGGCTGGCGGAGTTCGAATCAAGTCTGCTCGAGGAAACCCGGTTGGGAACTGAGGCTCGCCTTCTGCAATTCGCGGTTGAAAACCCCGAGCTGCGTTTCGATCGCCTGCGACGAAAATTTGCTACGGCGCCGCAAGTCATCAATCGCGCGCTTGCGGAAAAGTGGATTGAGATTTCAACGGTCGAGCGCAGTCTAAGTCGGCGAGGGCCGATAGCGGTCCAGTTGGCTGGCGGCCCTGTGCCGACGCCGCCACCGCGCCTTTCCCCGGCTGCGCGGCGAATCCTTGCGGCCCTCGGAGAAAAGGGAGCCGCGGAAGATCACCGCGCACTCTTGAAGACTTCCAGGGCATGCCTCCGCGACCTGAAGAAACTGGGCCTTACGGGTTTGGTGGAGCTTCACGACGTGCCGGCAGGCAGCAGCATAAAAAACACCCCCAGCTTCGACGGGACTCTGTACGACGCAACCGGGGAGCACGCACTCGCACCTGCTCAGGAAGCTGCCTTGAAGGACTTGAGCGCGCGCGTGGATTGCGGCGGATTTAGCGTGGTCCTCCTGCACGGTGTCACGGCCAGCGGCAAGACCGAAGTCTATCTCCGGCTGATTGCGCGCTGCCTCGAACTCGGCCGCACGGCGCTGATGCTCGTGCCGGAAATTGCTTTGACGCCTTCCATCCAGGCGCAATTTCTGGCGCGCTTCGGCGGCCGAGTCGCCGTCCTCCACAGCGGGCTTAACGAAAACGAGCGGCACGAAGAATGGTGGCGCGCCCGCCGCGGCGACGCGCGGGTTGTTTTGGGAACGCGCTCTGCGGTATTTGCGCCGCTCAGCGGACTGGGCGTTCTAATTGTGGACGAAGAGCACGACCCGAGCTACAAGCAGCAGGAAACTCCGCGCTACCACGGGCGGGACGTCGCCGTCGTGCGCGCGCGCCTGGAAAAGGCGCTGGTCGTCCTCGGCTCCGCCACGCCCTCGCTCGAATCCGCCGAGAACGCCCGGCAGGGGAAATACCATCTCTCGAAACTCGAAGAGCGCGTGGCCGGGCGGAGCCTGGCGAGCGTCGAAATTATTGACATGCGTGAAGAGTTCCGCAAAACGGTCTCCCGGGTGCCGATCTCCCGCCGCTTGCAGGAGGAAATCAAGTCGCAATTGCATGCCGGCGAGCAGACGATGATCCTCCTCAACCGGCGCGGCTACGCCTGGTTTGTGCTTTGCCGGAGCTGTGGCCAGACCGAGCGCTGTATCAACTGCTCCATCTCGCTCACTTACCATCGCCGCGAACACCTTCAGGTTTGCCACTATTGTGGTTACACAGCGGCCGTTCCTTCGAATTGTCCTTCTTGCGGCAGTGAATATCTCCAATTTGTGGGAGAGGGGACGGAAAAGCTGGAAGACAAACTTGCTGAGCTCTTTCCTGGCGCTCGCGTGGCGCGGCTTGACCGCGATGTGGCGCGCCGCCCGGAACATTTTGCGAAGGTCCTTTCAAACTTTCGAGCTCGAAAGCTGGATATCCTCGTCGGGACACAGATGATCGCCAAAGGACACGATTTCCCCGGCGTCACCCTGGTGGGTGTTGTTTCCGTAGACGCCGGGCTGGGCCTGCCGGACTTCCGCTCCGCCGAGCGAACATTCCAACTGCTGACGCAAGCTGCGGGGCGCGCCGGACGGGGCGAAGCGCCCGGGCGCGTGCTGGTGCAGACTTTTTTTCCAGAACACTATGCGGTGAGACTGGCGGCGGAGCAGAACTACGAAGCCTTTTTTTCCAAAGAGATTCGGTTTCGCCGCGTCATGCACTACCCCCCCTGCACGGCGCTGGCGAATGTGGTGGCGCAGGACGTGACCCTCGAGCGCGCGGCGCGTGTCGCGCAGGAAATCGGAAAATTTCTCGCCACGCTCGACGGGGAATCACGCGCACTGAGGATTCTCGGCCCCAGCCCGGCGCCTCTTGCCCGAATCAAGGGCCGGCATCGGATTCAGTTTCTCCTCAAATCCACTTCGCGCTCGCGGCTGAACCATGTCCTGCGGCGGCTGATGGATCATTGCGATCAGCGCGGAATCCCGCCGCGCGCCGTGATGATTGACGTGGACCCCGTCACCCTCATGTGACGCGGGGACAGATGCCTTTCAAAACCGAAGGGACGGGGCCTCTGAAGGAGTCGAACTGCCCAGGGAACGGCGCGGTGCCACAACGCAGTCGTGACCAACCTTACAAAAAGGTCTTGCTTCGCGCGCCGGGGGACTATTGAAGAGACTGGAGTTCTTTGCCGGGCTTGAAACGCACTGCCTTGCCGGGAGGGATCGAGACTTCGGCGCCCGTGCGCGGATTTCTTCCGATGCCGGTCTTGCGCGGCTTCACGTTGAAAACGCCGAACCCGCGCAGTTCAATCCGATCACCGCGGGCCAGGGCTCTCTTCATGGATTCGAAAACTGTTTCAACGGCGATTTCCGCTTTGGTCTTGGTTACGCCGGTGCGACTCACGACCTCATTGATGATGTCCAGCTTGATCACTGAAACCTCCTGAAAAGACAGGCTTTAATCCTAGAAAGCCGTTTCCCGATTGTCAAGGCCTTTCTCCTATATTATGATGCCCGCTCTTTTGGTGAGGCTGGGGAAAAGATTCTTCCCGAAATTTCCTATTCACCGCATTTCCACCGAGGTGGCGCGCATGTCCATAAAGAACGATCGCTGGATTCGAAAGATGGCTCAAGGGCACGAAATGATCAAGCCGTTCGCGGAGAGCCAGGTTCGCGACGGAGTCATCTCCTACGGGCTTTCGTCTTACGGCTACGACCTGCGGGTCGCCGACGAGTTCAAAATTTTTACCAACGTCAACAGCACCATCGTGGACCCCAAGAATTTCGATGAGCGCTCGTTCGTTGAATTCCGCGGGCCGGTGTGCATAGTGCCACCCAATTCCTTTGCCCTGTCGAGATCGGTCGAGTACTTCAAAATCCCGCGCAACGTACTGACCGTCTGCCTGGGCAAGTCTACCTATGCGCGCTGCGGGATCATCGTGAACGTGACGCCGTTCGAGCCGGAGTGGGAAGGCTTCGTGACACTGGAAATTTCCAACACCACGCCGCTTCCCGCGAGAGTCTATTCGAACGAAGGGTTGTGCCAGATCCTGTTCTTTGAGTCGGACGACGTTTGCGAGATCTCCTACAAGGACAAAAAGGGGAAGTACCAGTCACAGCAGGGAATCGTTTTGCCCAAGGTTTGAGCGTCGGTCGGCGCCGGAGTTCAGCCGCCCTTTACTTCCGAACGCGCTTGGCGGCGAGCCGAAATGCAAGGCCCGTCAACGCCCACAAGGCAAGCGCCAGATACTCCGCAACGCTGAAGTGTCCCGGAATTCCGGGCAAGAGCTTCATGGCGATCAGCGAAAACGCCACCAGGATTCCCGCGGCTGCGACGACGCGCTTCCGAGGCGACCGCTCGATCGCCCAGTAAGACGCGCAGGTGGCGAGCCAGCCTACCGCCGAGGCCATGGAACCGACCTCGGTGATGGGGATCAGGATGGCTTCTCCCGCAAAGGTTCCCGCAGCCGTCAGCAGCCCCACGAAGATCGCCGCGTTCGATGGGGTCAGATTTTTTTCATGGACGCGGCCGATGCGTTCGTCAATCAGCCCGCGGCGCCCCAAAGCGAAGAAGAGACGGCTGGAAGCGATAAAGTTTCCGTTAAAGACTTTGAGCAGGGAGAGCAGCGCCGCAGCCAGGATGATGTCCACAATCCATCTACCCCGAAAGGCATCGCGAAAAGCCACGGCAGTCGCAAAACTTTCCCGAGTCAGGGATTGCCAGGGGTGGATGTAAGCGACGACGGCGATGACCGCGGCATAAAAAAAGATTCCTACGAATAAAGCTGAGAAAATAGCAACGAAAAAACCTCGTGAGCGGAATCCGGGATTGGCTTCCTCGGAGCATTTGGGCACCGACTCGAACCCGGTCATGAAATATGGGACGATTTGCACGACGAGGAGGATGGAGACGAGGCTTGAGTGGCTGAACAACGGCCGGAAGTTCTGAACGGAACCGCGGGCGATTCCGAATGAGCCAAACAGGACGAACAACCCGAACAGTCCAAAGGTGGTCCAGTTTTGAAAGGTTGCGCTCACCCGGATGCCGCGATAGTTCAGCGTGGTGATCAAGGCGGCAAGCGAAAGGCCGATGATCAAATGCGGCAGGTACACGGGCTTTCCCGCTATCCGGTAGAGCTCGAACGAATTGAGCGCGGGAAAAAGATAGGCCGCGATTTTTCCCACCGCCACCGCTTCCCAGGGACACACCACCCAGTAGGCGAGTGTCATTACCCAGCCGGTTGCAAAGCTCACTGTTTGC
>CAYZVR010000149.1:7885-9544 GCA_964481715.1 uncultured Acidobacteriota bacterium
CGGTGTAGGCGATTTCGCTTCCGGCATCCGGGATGGCCATCACCAAGCGGCCGTAGACGTAGCCGATGGGCACAAGCGCCGCGCCTCCCAGGACGAAGCCGAGGATCGCTCCCAGCGGACCGCCGCGCAGGAGCCAGTCGTCCATAACGACCAGCCATCCCACGCCGACCATCGTTCCGAAGGCCAGCGTGAAATACTCGGTGGTCCGCAATTTGCGGGCGAGCGAAATCATTCTCGGTTTTCCAACGGCAACTTGTCGGGAAGCTGACAACAGTCCGAATTTCAGCCTTTTAGAGTCAGCTCCGGTAAAATAGTCGCCTGAGGGTTTTGCAGGATATCGTGAACGCCCGAGGAAAGCGACCAGGTGTTTCGGAACCAGGAGATTTTTCGTTGATCAAGCCGGGAATCTTTTTTCTGTTTTGCTTGGTTGTGCTGACGGCATTTGCGTCTGCTTCCGCGCGTGCAGCCCGCCTTCCTCATGCGCATGCGGGATTTGTCGAAAACCAGGCATCAACACAATCCATCAAGCGGGATGTCAAGCCAGCGCCCGAACGCTACACACTCAGTCCCGAAAGGCGGCAGAAAGCCATCGCCTATTCGCGCGCGCGGTACGCCCTATATTTCGCCGGCGTGGTCATTTCCTTGGGCATCTATTTTCTGCTCTGGCGGAGCGGCGTGGCGCGCGTGTTTCGTAACTGGGCGCGGCGCGCCTCCGCGCGGAATTTTGTGCAGTGCCTCATTTTTGTTCCACTTTTCATGTTGGCGGTAAGCCTTCTGGAATTTCCCCTAGACTATTATTCCGGGTTTGCCCTCGAGCACCGCTTTGACTTATCCACACAGAGTTTCGCCTCGTGGCTTGCCGATTGGGGCAAAAACTTCGCACTGACCACCGCCTTAATGGTGTTTTTGATCTGGATTCTTTACGCCATCATCCGGCGTACCCCGCGGCGCTGGTGGTTTTATTTCTGGCTGGTTACGATCCCCATCACACTGGGGATTATCCTTTTTCAGCCGCTAGTCGTAGATCCTCTATTCTTCAAGTTCACGCCACTTAATTCTACCCAGCCGGAACTCGTCGCGCGGATCGAGCAGATGTTGGGGCGGGCTGGATTCGAGATCCCGCGCGCGCGCATTTTCGAGATGGACGCAAGTAGCAAAACCAAATCCATCGATGCCTACGTCACCGGACTCGGCGCGAGCAAGCGCGTGGTCATCTGGGACACGACGCTCGAAAAAATGACCCCCGACGAAATCCTTCTGGTGGTCGCTCATGAGACCGGTCAGTGCCGCCAGGCCGGCGGTGTTCGAGCTATCGATCTCGGCGATTCGAAAGACATTGCCCCGGGTTGCGTCTGTGATCGCGCGCGCGGTTCCGTTGATGCCTGAATCGATGACGACCGGACCATTGACGCCGACAGCTGCGTTGTGGAGATGAAGGCCCGTGATCGTCACGGGGTCGGGAAACCGGTAATCGACATCGAAAGTAACTGTGCCCGACGTGATCGCGCCGCTCTGCGGATCTCGATTGACCTGAATTTCCACGAGCGCAGCGCCTTCGGCGTCCAGGGGAATCGCGGGAACTTCAAACGTAGTGCTCATGACCGGGCGCAGCACCAATCGGTTTGGCACGAGCTGTCCACGCATGAATCCGCCGGGATT